>CAZZWM010000098.1:0-15690 GCA_964657945.1 uncultured Steroidobacteraceae bacterium | reverse complement strand
GCCCCTCACCGCGCGCCTTCAGCTTTCGAGAGCAGTTTCCGCCGGGACCCTAGCTGAGTTTGCCATGTGTTGTTTTTTTACAAAACGTGGCCGCTCTTTACATAGCGTGAAAAAGTGATTATTCGCCGATAACTATTGGATTTTTCTGAAGTAGCGTCTATTATCAACAAACCAAGAGTTCGTGTTCAATGCCAGCGTTACTTAATTGCAACACTGGACGACACCAACAAGGTCGAACGTTGACACTTTTGTGTTGCGTATCGTCCAGCAAAGGACGTGCGGGTTCTTACTCGGCACCAGTTCCACTCGAAGTCCCCGGCTAGTCCGGGGATTATTTTCCAATGTTCCTTTACCCTATCAGAGCCTTGGCTAACGTCCTGGGTGTGTATTTTTTGCATCCAAGCGATTCACCGGCTCGTATGCTGATGATGAACTCGCTGAATCCGATCGCGCCCCTTGAGCGAACTGACTGTGATGCAATCGGCCTCACACGCGGGAAAAAGCAGGCGTCCGAGAGTCCCGCCTACCTCGACGGCCGCCGCGGGTGGCCCACTCCCAACTTGTGTCCCCATGCAGCCCAATCTGGCGCCGGGCCTACGTCTCGAGGATTTGGTCTCCGCCATGTCACGCGGCGAGCGAACCGCATTTACGGCTCTGTATGAGCAAACGGTGGGACAGGTATTCGCCATCGCGCGCTGCATGTTGCGCAACAAAGAAGACGCCGAGGAGATCGTATGCGACGTCTACACCTTCGCCTGGCAACGCGCGAAGGCGTACGACCGTACCCGCGGCTCCGTGATGGCCTGGCTCGCGGTGATGACCCGAAATCGAACCGTGGACCGCCTTCGGCAGCGACGCGAGACGCTGTCTCTGGATGACGAGCGGCATGATGGGCTGAGCAAATCACTGGTTGCCGATGGGCTCAGTCCGGAACAGATTTTGGCCCAGTTTCAATCTGAGTCCGCGGTGCATCGAGCGCTGTCCGGTTTGTCGGATCAGCGCCGGCAACTGATTGGCTTGGCCTTCTTTCACGGCATGACACACGAGGAAATTGCGGTCATTGTCGGCTTGCCGCTGGGTACCGTAAAGTCGCACATCCGCCGCGCATTAGCGGTGTTGCAAGGGGCGATGTCGGCCCAATCGTAATGAGCAAACGCTCCAAACCCCCTGCGCCGACGTCCCCCGTCCTGGCCGATTCGCTGATTGCACGCATGGCGGCCGAACTGAACCCAACTTCGCTCAGCGCATCCGAGAAGGACGCCATGCACGCGCGCATTCTGCAGAGAATCCAGCAGCTGGCGCCGGAAGGCACTTTCACCATTCGCGCCGGCGATATGAAATGGGTGAGTGCCGGGCCAGGTGTGGAAGTCAAAGTCCTGCGCAAGGACGTCGAACGCAACGACCAAACCGTTCTCATTCGGATGCAACCGGGGTCGGTCGTGGTGGGACACCGACACACGCAAGAGGAAGAGTGCCTGATCCTCGAGGGCGAGATTTTCATCGGTGATTACCGGTTGTCCGCCGGTGACATGCATGTCGCCCGTCCGGGCGTGGTGCACGCTGCGATCACGGCGCCGCACGGAGCTTTGCTGATGATCCGCTCAGAAATGCCGCCTTCCAGTTTCCGCATCGCTTAAAATCCTGCGATGGACATCAAAGACGGCTTCACCGGTGCCATCGGTAATACCCCGCTGATTCGCCTGCGGCATTTGAGCGACGAGACCGGTTGCGAGATTCTAGGCAAGGCGGAATTCATGAATCCGGGCGGTTCCGTGAAAGATCGAGCCGCAAAGTGGATCGTGTTGGATGCCGAGCGCCGCGGCACGCTGAAGCCGGGCGGCACGGTGGTCGAAGGGACGGCCGGTAATACCGGCATCGGCTTGGCGCACGTCTGCAACGCGCGGGGCTATCGGTGCGTCATCGTGATGCCGGACAACCAGGCAGCCGAGAAATACCAGATCATCGAAGCATTGGGTGCGGAGCTTCGCAAAGTGCCCGCCGTGCCGTACAGCAATCCCAACCAATATCAAAAGGTGGCCGGAAGGCTGTCGCAGGAATTGCCCGACGCCATATGGGCCAACCAGTTCGACAACACGGCCAATCGCGAAGCACATTTCGAATCCACCGGGCCGGAGATCTGGCGCGATACCAACGGCAAGGTCGATGCGTTCTGCGCCGCGACCGGCACCGGAGGAACCTTTGCGGGCACCGGGAAATTCCTCAAGTCGAAATCCCCGGCCATCAAAACGGTGCTGGTCGACCCACCGGGCAGCGCGTTGTACCACTACTTCAAGGATGGTGAGCTGAAGACCGACGGAGGCTCCTCGATTACCGAGGGCATCGGCACCGGCCGGGTCACCGCCAATCTCGAAGGCGCCCCTGTGGACGACGCACTGCGGATTTCCGATGCGCAAACCATGCATTTCGTCTATCGCCTGTTGCGGGATGAGGGACTGCTTTTGGGCAGCACCGCGGGCATCAACGTGGCGGCAGCGGTGACTCTCGCCAAACAAATGGGCCCCGGTCATACCATCGTGACCATCCTGTGCGACGGCGGCGCCAAGTATCAATCGCGGCTGTTCAACCGGAGGTGGATCGAAGAAAAGGGATTTGCCGAAGCAGTCGGCTGAAGAACCATTCCGTCGCGTCGATTACCCGAGTTCGCGGGCCTGGATGCAGACGAATGCTTCACGCCACTGATTGATTTGCCCCAGCCCGATGCGCGGCAACCGGGTATCGGCCGGCGGCGTCCAATCGTACACGCGGCCCAGGGACCCCCCGGTTGCCAGCGCGCGCTCGGACGTGACCGAGGGAAAGTAGTGACTGTGAGTGATGATCACGGGCACGCCCGCGGCCTCGGCCGCAGACACGCCCGCCGCGGCGTCCTCCATGGCCACCGCGCAATCAGGTTTCAGCCTGAGATTTTGCAGCGCCAGAAAATACGCCTGCGGATGCGGCTTCTTCTTCGGCGCCTGCTCTGCGCACACGATGGTGGCAAACAGCGATTCCCAGCCCGCGCCGATCTGGCTGCTCAACAGGGCGTCAACATTACAGCGGCTGGTTGTGGTCACGATCCCCATGCGTACTTTGGCCTGGGAGCAATCCTCCATCAGCTCCCGCACGCCCTCCCGCAGCTTGAGCAGCCCGCGATCGATTATGTCCGCGTACAGCGCGTTCTTCAGGCGATGCAGCCGCTCGGCCAGCTGTTCCCGTTCGGCGAGGTCCACCGGCGCGTCTTCTTGAAAACGCATGTCGTGCAGCAGACGCTCCAGGCCTCCCGAGACCTTGAGCAAAGCTCCGTAGCGCTCCTCATTCCAGCGCCAGGGTACATTCAGTGCCTGGAAGGCCTGATTGAATGCCACGCGATGACCGTCGCGTTCAGTTTCGGCCAATGTCCCGTCGACATCCCACAGCAATGCTTCGATCATGAATTCTCAGTGATACCTCTTCACCATGGATTCCAGCGCGATGGGCACGATGCGATCCGCATGTCCGGCGCAACCGAATGCCTCGAAGCGGGCGCGGCACAGTGCCTGCGCCGCTTTCTTCGCGGCGATCAGCGCCTTGCGCGGATCGAATTCGCTCGGGTTCATCGAGAACGACTGGCGCATGGCGCCGGTCATGGCCAGGCGGATGTCGGTGTCGATGTTCACCTTGCGCACGCCGCTCTGAATGCCGCGTTGGATTTCTTCAACCGGAACCCCGTAGGTTTCCTTGATGTCGCCGCCGTTTGCGCGAATGACGGCCAGCCATTCCTGCGGCACGCTCGAGGATCCGTGCATGACCAGGTGCGTATTCGGCACGGCGGCGTGAATTTGCGCGATGCGGTCGATATCCAGGATGTCGCCGGTGGGTTGACGCGTAAACTTGTAGGCACCATGACTCGTGCCGATCGCGATGGCGAGCGCGTCGACTCCGGTGCGCTGCACGAAATCCTTCGCTTGCCCCGGATCGGTCAACATCATGTCGTGTGTGAGCGTACCGTCTGCGCCGACACCGTCCTCCTCGCCCGCCTGGCCGCTTTCCAATGACCCCAGGCAGCCGAGTTCCCCCTCCACCGAAACGCCGATGGCGTGCGCCATCTCGCAAACTCGCTGTGTGATTTGCACATTGTAGTCATAGCTGGACGGTGTCTTGGCATCCTCCTGCAGCGAGCCATCCATCATCACACTGGTGAACCCGGAACGGATGGATTGCGTGCACACCGCCGCGCTGGCGCCGTGATCTTGGTGCAATACCACGGGAATTCCCGGATGCGATTCAACCGCTCCGAGCACCATGTGGCGCAGGTAGGGTTCGCCCGCGTACTTACGGGCGCCGGCCGACGCCTGCAGGATGACCGGGCTGCGCGTCTCCTCGGCAGCTTCCATGATGGCCTGGATCTGCTCTAGATTGTTCACGTTGAATGCCGGCACGCCGTAGTTGAATTCGGCGGCGTGATCCAGCAGTTGACGCAGGGAAATGAGGGCCATGGAAACAACTCCCGTTAAGTAGAGATCAGCGATGAGCCCGACAGCAGAGGCGGCAGCTCGATCAGCGATTCGATGAAGCCGTCGCAGGACAATTCCCGCGGATCGCGGCCTTCGTTGTACCCGTATGGCACGCACACCACCGGAATGTCTGCGGCTCGCGCCGCGAGGACATCCGTGGCCGAATCGCCGACCATGAGCACATCGCGCGGATCCACCTGCAACTTCTTGCAAGCCAGCAGCAGCGGTTCGGGACGAGGTTTGCGGTGTTCGCAGCAGTCGCCACCCACCACCTCGTCGATCCACTCATGTAAACCCAGCTGCTGCAGCAACTGCAGCGCAAGCGGCTTCGATTTATTGGTTACGACTGCCAGCCGCAGGCCGAGCTCATGCAATTCCCGCAAACCTTCCGCCACTCCCGGATAGACGCGGGAGTGGCACTGTTTCAGGCGGTGCAATTGGTCGTAGTGAAATTCGAAACGCTCGAGCAGCCGTGCCTGGCCGCCGGCATACACCGAAGCGCCGAGCCGGGCCACCGCCCGCGTGATCAAGGTGGGGGCACCGCGGCCGATCATGTCGCGCACTTCGGCGGTGGCCAGCGACGCGAAATGCATTTCGGCCAACGCCCGGTTCAACGCCTTGGCAATATCCTCCGCGGTATCGAGCAAGGTGCCATCGAGATCGAGCAGCACGGCGCGCAGCGGCGCCTGACGCCAGGCGCTCAGCATGGCACGACCCGCGCGGCCAACGCTTGTGCGCGATCGACGATGACCTTGACCGTCAAGCCGAGCTCCTGGGCTACCTGCGGGGCCGGCGCGGATTCGCCGAAGCGATCGATTCCGACCACATCGCCATCGAAGCCCACGTAGGCACGCCAGAAATTCGTGACCCCTGCTTCGATGGCCAGCACCGGAATGCCGCGCGGCAGCACCTGGTTGCGGTATGCCGGACTTTGCCGGTCGAACTCGCGGCAGCTCGGCATGGACACCACGCGGGCAAGCAGGCCTGCGTCCGCCAATGCAGCGCGCGCCTGCATGGCCAGCGACACCTCGGAACCCGTGGCCAACAGGGTGACGACCGCGCCGTCGCTTTCTGCAAGCACGTAGCCGCCTTTGCGAATGTCCTCTACTTGTCGGGATGTGCGCTCATAGTGCGGCAGATTCTGGCGCGACAGCAGCAGGCAGGTAGGGCCATCCTCGCGTTCCACCGCGCTGAACCAAGCACTGAAAGTCTCAACGTCATCGCAAGGTCGCCACACATCGTTGTTCGGAATCAGCCGCAGGCTGGAGATGTGTTCGATGGGCTGATGGGTGGGTCCGTCCTCGCCCAAGCCGATGCTGTCGTGGGTGAATACGTAAATGACCCGCTGCCGCATCAAACAGGACATACGGATGGCGTTGCGGCTGTAATCGGAAAACGTCAGGAAAGTGCCGCCGAAGGGGATGCAGCCGCCATGCAGGGCGATGCCGTTCATGGCGGCGCTCATGCCGAATTCACGTACACCGTAGTTGAGGTAGTCGCCCCAGCGGTCGCCGCGTACCGCCGTGCTGGCCTTCGCCGCGGTCAGGTTCGATCCGGTGAGGTCAGCCGAGCCGCCCAGAAGTTCCGGCAACAACCCATGCAGGCTTTCGATCGCATTCTGCGATGCCTTGCGCGTGGCAATGTTGCTGCCGGCGGACGCGACTTTGGCCAAAGCTTGCGCGGTCGCCGCCGCCCAGTTCACCGGCAGCCGCGGTTTGATCACCCGGCGCTCAAATTCCTTTGCGAGGTCCGGATGCGCCTGCGCGTAATCGGCGAAGCGCCGCTGCCAATCGGCCTGGCGCTTGGCGCCGATGGCGCGGGCGTCCCACGAGCCGCGGATTTCCGCGGGAATCTGAAATGGCTCGGCCGCCCATCCCAGCGCGGCGCGCGTGGCGGCCACTTCGGCGGTGCCAAGGGCCGCGCCGTGGACGTCGTGAGATCCCGCCTTGTTCGGGCTTCCTTGTCCGATGACTGTCTTGCAGCAAATCAAGGTCGGGCGATCATCATGGGTGCAGCTTTCGGCCAGCGCCGCCTCGATGGCTTCCGTGTCGTGACCGTCGATGTTGCGAATCACGCGCCATCCGTAAGCCTGGAAACGCTGCGGCGTGTCGTCGTTGAACCAATGCTCGACATGCCCGTCGATGCTGATGCCGTTGTCGTCGTATATTGCGATCAGTTTCGACAGCTTGAGCGTGCCGGCCAGTGAGCAGACTTCGTGCGAGATGCCTTCCATCAGGCAGCCGTCGCCCACGAAAACCCAGGTGCGATGGTCGACGATGGTATGGCCGGGACGATTGAAGTGAACCGCGAGCAGTTGTTCCGCCAGCGCCATGCCGACTGCATTCGCCAAGCCTTGCCCGAGGGGGCCGGTGGTGGTTTCGACACCGACCGTGACGCCAACCTCCGGATGTCCCGGTGTCCTGCTGTGCAGCTGACGAAAGCGCCTGAGTTCTTCGATCGGCAGGTCGTAGCCCGATAGATGCAGCAGCGAATACAGCAGCATGGAGCCGTGGCCGTTCGATAACACGAAGCGATCGCGATCCGGCCATTTTGGATCGGCGGGATTGTGCTTGAGATAGCGCCGCCACAAGACTTCGGCGATATCCGCCATGCCTAAGGGCATCCCGGGGTGGCCGCTGTTGGCAGCCTCGACCGCGTCGATGGACAGCGCGCGCAGTGCGTTCGCTGCGTCGGAGTGCTTCGCATCCTTGGGCTTCACGCGTGCATTCATTGAAGTACTCGCTTACTGGGCGCGGCGCTTGAGATCCATCAAGCGCAGAACCATGGGGGTGAAAATAAATTGCATCGCCAGGCCCATCTTGCCGCCGGGCACCACGATGTTGTTGGGTCGGCTCATCCAGGAGTCATGCAGCACGGATAGCAGATAGGGAAAGTCGATGCCCTTGGGATTGGCGAAGCGGATCACCACCAGGGACTCATCCGCGCTTGGAATGTCCTTGGCGATGAAGGGATTGCTGGTATCCACGGTGGGCACGCGCTGAAAATTCACATGCGTGCGGCTGAATTGCGGGCAAATGTGATTCACGTAGTCCGGCATGCGGCGCAGGATGGTGTCGACCACGGCTTCCTGACTGTAGCCGCGCGTGGTTTGATCGCGATGCGACTTTTGGATCCATTCCAGATTGACGATGGGCACCACGCCGACCAGCAAATCGACGTGACGCACCACATCGGCGTCCTCGGCCTTGTACCCGCCGTGCAAGCCCTCGTAGAAAAGCACGTCGCTGTCCGGAACCATCGGCTCCCAGGGCGTGAATGTGCCGGCCTCGCCGTTCAATTCCTTGGCCTCGATGGCATCATGAATGTAGCGCCGCACCTTGCCGGTGCCGCTGTTGCCGTACTCGGCAAAGGTGGCGTCGAGTTCGCGCAGCAGGTTGGCCTCGGGGCCGAAGTGGCTGATGGGCGGGCTCGCGCCGCTGTCCGCGATGCGTACGCGCTCGCGCATTTCCTTGCGGTCATAGCGGTGGAATGAATCGCCCTCGATCACCTGTGCCTTGATGCGTTCGCGCCGGAATATGTGGGCGAAGCTCTTCATGACGGTGGTGGTGCCCGCGCCGGAAGAGCCGGTGACGGCGATGATGGGGTGCCTGGTGGACATGTCTAGAGCCGCGTATCGGAGCGGAACATCGAGCGTTCGTTGAACAGCGGCGAGCTGTACGGGCGATCGATGCCGCTGGCGTATTCGCTGTGGTAGCGCTCGATGCGCTGCACTTCGCTGCGTGATCCCAAAATCACCGGCACGCGCTCGTGAAGCGATTTCGGGACCAGCTCGAGCACCCGCTGCCGGCCGGTGCTGGCGCAGCCGCCGGCTTGCTCGACCAACATGCTGATGGGGCTGGCCTCATACAGCAGGCGCAGCCGCCCGGGCTTGCTCGGATCCTTGGTGTCCTTGGGATACATGAACACGCCGCCGCGCATCAAGATTCGATGCACTTCGGCGACCATGGAGGCAATCCAACGCATGTTGAAGTCCCGGCCGCGGTCGCCCATCTTGCCGGCCTGGCATTCGGTGACGTAGCGATGCACCGGTGGTTCCCAGAATCGGGCATTGCTGGTGTTGATGGCGAACTCGCTCGATTCGGCCGGGATCTGCAAATCGGGATGAGTGAGAATGAAATTGCCGATTTCGCGGTCCAGCGTGAAGCCGTGAGTACCCTTGCCGACGCTGATCACCAACATGGTGGAGGGACCATAAATGGCATAACCCGCAGCCACCTGGCTTTGTCCCGGCTGCAAAAAATCCGCGAGATCCGGCGCTTCATGTTTGTCGTGGCGCAGAATCGAGAAAATTGTTCCCACCGATACGTTCACGTCGGTATTCGAGGAGCCGTCCAAAGGATCGAAAATCAGCAGGAATTTGCCGCGCGTGAATTCCTCCGGCACGGCATAGGGCTCTTCCATCTCCTCGGACGCCATGCCTGCCACCAAACCGCCCCATTCACAACCGCGGAGCAAGACATCGTTTGCCAGCACATCGAGCTTCTGCTGGGTTTCACCCTGCACATTTTGCGTGCCGACCGAACCCAAAAAGCCGCCGAGTGCGCCTTTGGCCGTCATGGCGGAGATGGCTTTGACCGCAGCCGCCACGTCAACCAGCAGAGCGCCCAAATCGCTGGCGCCGGCGATGCCATTGAGTTGTTGGATCAGGAATTTCGACAAGGTGGTGCGGCCAAGATGCATGGATTACTCCTGAAACACCCGGCTGGCGCGGATGTCGGACTCGTCGATGGTGGATAGGTCTTCCGGCGTGAACTCGCGATCCAGTTCTGCAAACAATCGGCTCGCCTGCCGCAGACGCGCGCGATCCAGGGCATTGCGAACGCTGCGCGCATTGGCGAAGTGCGGCTGCGCGATGCGCAGACCGAGATATTCTTCGAAGGCCTGCCGCGCGCCGGGCCCGAAGCGATAGTTCTGCTGCTCCAGCAGTTTGTCGCCGATGCGCAGCAGATCAGCCGCGGGGTAGTCCGGGAAATCCAGGTGATGCGCGATGCGTGAACTCATGCCGGGATTGGAGCGGAAGAAGGTATCCATCCGGTCCTTGTAGCCGGCCAGGATCACGACCAAATCGTCGCGTTGGTTCTCCATGACCTGTAACAGAATCTCTATCGCCTCTTGTCCGTAATCGCGTTCGTTCTCGGGACGGAACAGGTAGTAGGCCTCGTCGATGAACAGCACGCCGCCCATGGCGCGCTTCAGCACCTCCTTGGTCTTGGGCGCCGTGTGGCCGATGTATTGGCCGACCAGATCATCCCGGGTTACCGCGACGAGGTGGCCTTTGCGCACATACCCCAATCGATGCAGGATTTGCGCCATGCGCATCGCCACGGTGGTTTTGCCCGTGCCGGGGTTGCCGGTGAAGGACATGTGCAGGCTGGGCGCGTGCGACTGCAGTCCCAGGTTGGCACGCAATTTGTCGATCACCAACAGCGCGGCGATGTCGCGGATCCGACTCTTGATGGGCGCCAGGCCCACCAAATCGCGCTCGAGTTCCTCGATGACGTCGCCGGCCTGACTCTGCGCCAACACCTCCTTGACGGTACGCGCGGGCGCTGCGCCGGCGTCGGCAGCCTTGTCGGCCGCCGCCGCTTGGGCGGGAATCGGATTCAATTGCCCGGCGATTCCGTACATCGCTAGCGCCCCGCGAGTCCGCGTATGGTGTAGCGGATGCTGCGGCCATTGGTTTCCTGGCGAACCAGATCGAAGCCCGGCTCGTTCGGCGGACGATTGACGATGAAACTCATGACGATGGTTTCGATGCCGCGGGTCGAGTCGAACGCCATCAGTCGGATGTAGTGTTGCGGAAAGGTCTTGCGGCAGTTGTTCAGTTCGAGCATCACGCCGGCGGCATCGTGCAAGTCGAACATCGGCATGCCGAACATCTCCCAGTAGGTGTTGCGGGGGTGCGGATCGTCGGTGTACTCGACGCTCCAGGCATAACCCTTGTTGAGGCCGTACTCGATCTGCATCGAGATCTCGGCGTCGGTCAATTCGGGCAGATAGCTGAACTGACCCTGGGTGATACGCCGGACGGGATTGGTCATCATGATTGGTTTCTCCTGACTCAAACCGACGCCGACGGCGTGACCGCGTAATCGGAACTGTCGGTGGGGGTGTAGTTGAAGGCGATCTCGCCCCAGGTATCGAGTGCCTGCTGCAACGGGCTGCAAGTCTTGGCGGCCTGCCGCAGGATGTCGGGACCCTGGTTGAGAATGTCTTTGCCTTCGTTGCGGGCCTTGACCATGCATTCGAGGGCGACGCGATTGGCCACGGCACCGGCCTGGATACCCGACGGATGACCGATGGTGCCGCCGCCGAATTGCAGCACGACGTCGTCGCCGAACAGGTGGATCAACTGGTGCATCTGGCCGGCATGGATGCCGCCGGAAGCCACCGGCATGACTTTGCGCAAGTCAGCCCAGTCTTGATCGAAGAACAACCCGCGCGGCAAGTCCTGTTTGTTGAAGCTTTCGCGGCAGACATTGTAGTAGCCCTGTACCGTCAGAGGGTCGCCTTCCAGCTTGCCGACCGCGGTGCCGGTATGCATGTGGTCGACGCCGGCGAGGCGCAGCCACTTGGCGATGACTCGGAAACTCACGCCGTGGTTTTTCTGGCGCGTGTACGTGCCGTGCCCGGCACGGTGCAGGTGCAGGATCATGTCGTTCTTGCGGGCCCAGTTGGACATGCTCTGAATCGACGACCAGCCGATCACCAGGTCGATCATGACGATGACGGAGCCCAGATCCTTGGCGAACTCGGCGCGCTCATACATATCTTCCACGGTGCCTGCCGTGACGTTGAGGTAGGAACCCTTGACCTCGCCGGTGGCGGCGCTGGCCTTGTTCACCGCATCCATGACGTATAGATATCGATCGCGCCAGTGCATGAAGGGTTGCGAGTTGATGTTCTCGTCGTCCTTCATGAAGTCGAGGCCGCCTTTCAGCCCTTCATAGACCACACGGCCGTAGTTGCGGCCGGATAGTCCGAGCTTCGGTTTGGTGGTGGCGCCGAGCAGCGGCCGGCCGAATTTGTCCAAACGCTCGCGCTCGACGATCAGACCGGTGGGCGGCCCCTTGAAGGTTTTTACATAAGCCACGGGCACTCGGATGTCTTCCAGCCGCGCGGCCTTCAGCGGTTTGAAGGAGAACACGTTGCCGATGAGGCTGGCCGTCATGTTGGCGATGGAGCCTTCCTCGAACAGAATGATGTCGTAGGCGACCCAGGCGAAATACTGTCCCGGCGCGTTGGGAGCGGGCTCGACCCTGTAGGCCTTTGCGCGGTAACTGTCGCAGGCGGTGAGACGATCGGTCCACACCACGGTCCAAGTCGCGGTGCTCGATTCGCCGGCCACGGCGGCGGCGGCCTCGACGGGGTCGACCCCCTCTTGGGGCGTGATGCGGAACAGGCAAATGGTGTCCGTGTCCTTCGGCACGTAGTCGGGCATCCAGTAGCCCATTTGCCGATATTTCATAACGCCGGCGCTATAGCGCTTCTTTGCGTCCGTGACCTGGGTTATGCCGTGCTCAACCTGCTTGCTGACCGTTGCCATCTTTAAGTGTCTCGACGTCGTTTGTGGGATTGTGTGACTGTGTCGACATTGATCATTGCCGTACAGTCAGATATCGTTACCCCAACGTTAAGCAAATCTGAATGAAAGAATGAAAAATGCCACGCTGCGTCAGCTCAGGGTGTTCGCGTCGGTGGCCAAGCATCTGAGCTTCATTCGAGCGGCGGAGGAACTCAACTTGACCGCGCCTGCTGTTTCCATGCAGATCAAGGAATTGGAGACTGCGGTTGGCTTACCCGTGTTCGATCGCACCAGCCGCCAGGTGTCGCTGACCATGGTCGGCGAGTACGTTTTGGCGCACAGCCGGCGGGTGCTGTCCGCCATGCGCGACGCCGAGGATTTGGTGGCACGCTTTCGCGGCCTACAGGTGGGGCCGCTCGACGTGGGCATGGTGAGCACCGCGGCATACTTTCTGCCGCAACTGCTGGCGCAGTTTCACCAAGAGCACCCGGGCATCGTCATCCACCTGCAAGTGGCCAACAATCGCGATCAAATCGTCGCCCTGATGCAAGAAGGTCAGATTGAACTGGCCATCATGGGCAGGCCGCCGCAAACCTGGCCAACGCGCGCCGAGCCATTCGCCATGCATCCGCACGTGTTGGTCACGTCGATCGAGCATCCGTTCACACGCATGGAATCGGTCCCCGCGCGAGCACTCGCCGAAGAGGAATTCATCGTGCGGGAACCGCACTCAGGGACGCGCGCCGCGCTGGATGAATTCATGCGCAATTATCACCTGGCGCCGCGCATCATCATGCAAATGTCGAGCAACGAGGCCATCAAACAAGCCGTGATGGCAGGTATGGGCATATCGCTGTTGTCGCGGCATACCCTCGGACTGGAACTCGCACATGGACTGATTGCGGCGCCGGAGGCCGAGGGGCTGCCCGTCATGCGACGCTGGCACGTGGTCAACAATCTCGCCAAAACGCTGTCCCCTGCCGCGGAAGCCTTTCGCTATTTCATTCTCGAACGAGGCGAAGCCTTTCTGGCCAGACACTTTTCCAACTGATGTCGCCGCGCCGCTTGCTCCTCAAGCGCTTCGCGTGATTGCTTGTGCCTCGGGGCCATTGAACCAAGCCAGGGAAGAGTGCAGGGCCGCAACCCGGCCCACGACCAGCAAGGCGGGCGACTCCAGCCTTGCCTGCTTCGCCGTGGCCGCGATGCCCGACAGCGCAGCCGTGACCACCCGCTGATCAGGCAAGGTGCCTTGCGCAATCATCGCCGCGGGCAGATCGACGGGAGCGCCATGCGCGATCAAATTGGAGACGATGTCTTCGACGCGTGCCAGCCCCATGTAGAACACCGCCGTCGTGCCGGCTTGCGCCAACGCGCGCCAGTCCGGTTGATTGCCGTGCGGGTCCGCGTGGCCGGTGACGAAGGTCACGCTGTGTGCATGGTCGCGATGGGTGAGGGGAATGCCTGCATAGGCGGCACAACCCGCGGCGGCAGTGATGCCCGGAACAACAGAGAAGTTGATCTGCGCTTGGGCGAGCGCCTCGAGTTCTTCGCCGCCGCGGCCAAATACGAACGGATCGCCGCCTTTCAGCCGCACCACACGCTTACCCGCCGCAGCATGCTCGATCAGCATGCGATTGATCTCATCCTGGCTGCTGCCGACGCCGCCGGCCGCCTTGCCGACACTGATGCGCGTCGCATCGCGGCGCGCCAAATCCAGCACGGCATCCGACACCAACCGGTCATGCAGTATGACGTCCGCATCCTGCAAGGCCCGCAGAGCTTTGAGCGTCAGCAATTCCGGATCGCCGGGGCCCGCCCCGACCAGCGTGACTTCGCCCAGCGCGCGCGGGCCGGTGCTCGCCGCAGCCAGCAGTGTTTGTGCGATCCGCTGCGCTCCCAGCAGGTCACCGGCCTCGAAACGCCGCGCGGCCGCGCCGTCAACGACCGCTTCGAAGAAGCGGCGGCGCGTATCGACGTCGCGCAAGCGGCGGCGCGCGGCCTTGCGTAATGCACGCAGCCACAGCGCGAAAGCGCCGATCTTCTTCGGCACCAAGGCTTCCAATCGTTCGCGCATACGGCGCGCCAGCACCGGTGAGGTGCCGCCGGTGGAAATCGCCACCAGCACAGGGTCGCGATCGATGATGGCGGGCACGATGAAACGCGACGCTTCGCGGTCGTCGACGACGTTCACGGGGATGCCGCGCGCATCGCTGAGCTTGGCAATCCAGCGGTTCACGGCGCGATGCGACGTGGCGACGATCACCAGGCGCGCACCCTGCAGATCGTCGGGAACGAACTCGCGTATCGCGAGCTTGAGTTTGCCGGCTGCAGCCCGCGCCATCAGCTCCGGATGAATGTGCGGCGCGACCAGCGTCAATGCAGCGCCGGTGCGTTCCAGCAATGTGATCTTGCGCAAGGCCACTTCGCCGCCGCCGACGATCAGTACCCGCTGCGCCTTGAGATCGAAAAATATCGGAAAGTAATCCACGTGCAGTCCTCTATGGGTACTATAGGTTGCGGCGCCAAAGCCTAAAACGAACTTGCGCGCATGACTACATGCGCATTGGTGATACCGTATTCTTCAATTTCCAGGGTCAGGCAAGTCCATGAAATTCCAGCAATTACGCTACCTCGTCGCCGTCCACGAAAACGGCCTCAACATCACCGCGGCGGCGCGGCAGCTGCATACCTCGCAGCCCGGCGTCAGCCGTCAACTGAAACTGCTGGAAGAGGAGCTGGGCTTTCAATTGTTCGAGCGCGAAGGCCGTGCGTTGACGCGGACCACGGCGGCCGGCGAGGAAATCATCTCGCGGGCAAGCAGCATTTTGCGTGAGATGCAAAATATCCGCCGCACCTCGGCTGAACTTCGCAAGGCCGACGGCGGCACCTTGTCCATCGCCACCACCCACACGCAGGCGCGCTATGTGCTTCCGCAGGTGATTCGCGCCTTTCGCAACAAGTACCCCAAGGTGCGTTTGCATCTGCACCAAGGCACCTCGGAGCAAATCGCGGAAATGGTCGCGCGCGACCGCGTGGATTTTGCCATTGCCACGGGGTCCGATGAACTGTTTCCGCACCTGGTGCGGCTGCCCGTGTACCGCTGGCATCGGGCGGTGGTGGTGCCGCGCGGCCATCCGCTGGCCTCCGCGGGAAAACTGACGCTGAAGAAGCTGGCCGAATATCCCATCGTCACTTATGTGTTCAGCTTCTCCGGACGTTCATCGTTGCCGGCGTTGTTCGAAACGGCCGGACTGTCGCTGGACGTCGCATTGACCGCGCGCGATTCGGATGTGATCAAGACCTATGTCCGCATCGGCTTAGGGGTGGGGATTCTGGCGCGACTCGCCATCGACCCGGTCACCGATGGCGATCTGGTCGCCTTGGATGCCACGCATTTGTTCGAGGGACATACGACGTGGATCGGTTTCCGCCGCAGCGCGCTGCTGCGCGCGTACATGTATGAGTTCATCGAGCTGCTGGCGCCGCACCTGCCGCGCAAACTCGTGAAGGAAACAGAAAAGCTCGAAACCCAGGATGAGGTCAATCGCATCATCGAGGATTTGGAGATCCCGGTGCGCGACAATCCGTGAACAGCTTTCATTGGCGTCCGATCAAATGCGGCACTGCCCTGTTGGGTGCCGTGCTGCTGGGAGG
>CAZZWM010000097.1:0-15965 GCA_964657945.1 uncultured Steroidobacteraceae bacterium | reverse complement strand
CGCTCGAGGTGCCGCCGCTGGAGCTGCCGCTGGACGTGGCTGAGCCGCCGGTCGAACCGGCTACTGCAGCCGGCGTGGTGGTCCCGCCTGGTGTACTGCCAGTAGCCGTGCCGTCAGCGGTCGATCCATCCGAATTTGCGGCGCTGCTTGAGCCGCAGGCGCTGAGCGCGGCCAAGCAAACAATCGAGATCGTCGGAAGGAGGGAAACCCGCAGTTTCGAAGCAAAAATCATAGTCACTTGTTTCCATTCGCTGACGTGATCAGGCGGAGCGCAGGTGACTAAGCAATCGAGCAGGTTACGCAGACAGCAACTAGGCCGTCCGGCAACCCCGCTATCTGCCACCCACAGACCGGAAGCTTTGCGCCCCCGGCTCTCACCGGGTTTGCCCTTGAACGGTGCAGAGTAAAACATGCAAAAAAGTGCCGGGCACTCTGTCGGGCATGACCGACACGTTTATAGGACAAAGCCTGTCAACAGTTTTTTTCAAAGACTGGTATGGTAAGCAAGTCTCCGACGCGAGCACGGGGGGGATGTCGCAATTTGCCGACGCAAACATTCGCGGCAAATTATGGTTGCGTACCGTCAACGCATGGCCTGGCAAATCGTTCGCGTCATATAAGCAATGAATCGCTTGATTCGCAGCATGCTGTGGCTGCGGTTCATTTTGCATGTCAGACGGACAACTACGCGGAAGGGGGCTGATATCTTGCAGATTTGCGAGACGTTGTAAGGCGAAATGACGAAGATGCGGGATTGACGCAAGGAGTTTTAAGGATGGGTCGATGCGAGTACTGATTTATAGCGCCAATTTCGCACCAGAGCCCACGGGAATTGGCAAATATTCCGGCGAAATGGCGGCGTGGCTCGCTGATCGAGGCCACGAAGTCCGGGTGGTCGCCGCTCCGCCGTACTATCCAGCTTGGAAGGTTGATCCTAAATATCGCTGGCGGCCCTTTTGCCGCGAGCAGTGGCGCGGCGTCGATGTCTGGCGGGCGCCATTATGGGTGCCGAAGTCACCCAGCGGATTGACTCGCATTCTGCACTTGATTTCGTTCGCCATCAGTTCCTTTCCCGTCATGCTGTGGCAGCTCTGGTGGCAGCCCAATCTGGTGCTGACAGTGGCCCCCGCCTTCATGTGCGCGCCGACCGGCCTGGCGGTGGCCCGCTTGAGCCGCGCCAAAGCGTATCTGCATATTCAGGATTTTGAAGTCGATGTGGCCTTCGGCATGGGCCTGCTGAAAGGCAAGCTGTTGCAGCGGATCGTATTGAGGATGGAGAGCTGGGTGCTGCGGCGCTTCGATGCAGTTTCGACCATTTCCGGCCGAATGGTTGAACGCCTGCTGAGTAAGGGGGTGCAACAGAAGAGCGCGCGGTACTTTCCGAACTGGGTCGATCTGAGCCGCATCCGGCCCAGCGTGAACCCCGCTTACCGGACGCAGCTTGGAATTGACCCAGGTTCCACCGTCGTTTTGTTCAGCGGCACGCTGGGCGGCAAACAAGGATTGACGGTGATTCCCGCCGCGGCCCGCCTTTTGGCCGATCGTCGCGATATCCTATTTGTGATCTGCGGTGACGGAGTCATGAAGCCGGCGTTGCAAGAGGCGGCGGCGGACCTGGCGAACGTGATATTCATGCCGCTGCAGCCGCTGGGTCGTCTCGCAGATTTGCTCGGCATGGCCGACATTCATATGCTGCCACAAAGTCCCGATGCCGCGGACCTGGTGCTCCCCTCGAAGTTGTCCGGCATGTTGGCGAGCGGCCGCCCGGTCGTTGCGACCTGCCAATCCGGTACCGAGATCGGGGAGATCGTTTCTCAATGCGGTTTGGTGGTTGCGCCCGAAGACAGCCAGGCACTCGCCCGCGCCGTGGTGGAACTGGCCGATCACAGAAATTTCCGTCTGGATCTGGGGCGCCGAGCGCGGGCGCTGGCGGAAGCCAGATTTGGAAGGGATGCCGTGCTCGGCGACATGTTCAACTCGTTGACGGAGTCGGAAGGCACTCCGATTACCACTGACATACCGGCTTGAATAAAACTTCAGCCATCAGTGGTACATGAAGAAAGCTGTTTAAGGCTTCAAAAAAAGGGTTTTTTAATGCGTCGTCGCACTAGACTGACTGAACAACCCAATCTGAGAGTGAGGACGGGTATGCGCATAGCGCGCTTTCTGGCGATCTGTTTCCTGTGCGTCATCGGCTTGGCGCAACACGCGGCATTTGCGCAGCCGGAGTACCTGCTTGCACCGGGTGACATCCTCAAGATCAGCGTATTCAAGAATCCCGATCTCAGCCTCGATGTGCGGGTGTCGGAATCCGGTGTGATTGGTTATCCGCTGATCGGCGCGGTGCCGGTCAACGGTCTCACCCTGCCGGCGGCCGAGAAAAAAATAGCTGCCATGCTCAAAGACGGGGGCTTCGTCGTCAACCCGCAGGTCAACATACTGTTGACTCAAGGTTTTGGCGACCTGGTCTCCGTGATCGGTGAAGTCAATCACGCCGGACGCTACGCCGTCGATGCCGCCGGCGGACATGTCTCGGGAATGCTGGCGGTTGCCGGCGGCATCACGACAAACGGTGGAGAGCTCGTGACCGTTTCGGGCATGCGAAACGGCAAACCTTTTCGCCATGATGTCGATGTGGTGAAGATGTCGATGACCGGAAACGTGGCCGAAGATCTCGAGCTTTGGGGGGGCGATACCATCTTCGTGTACAAGGCGCCGCAATTCTACATCTATGGGCAGGTGCAGAAGCCCGGCCAATATCCGCTGCTGCGCGGGATGACCGTGATGCAGGCACTGGCCACCGGCGGCGGCGTCACCGGCAAGGGAACCCAGCGCGGTATTGTGCGCCACCGGCGCGACCCGAGCGGCAAGGTCAAGGAAGAGAGTGTTTCCATGGACGATGACGTGCAGGACAAGGACGTCATCTACGTCAAGGAAAGTTTGTTTTGATTACGCAGATCAAATCGACCCGGGCCGATGCTGACTTGGAGAAATGGCAACAACTATGAGTTTTCACCAACTGTTCGTAATTTTGCGCGCCCGATGGCGCGTCGTCGTGGGTGTGTTTTTCACCTTTGTGTTGCTGGTCATGGCCATCACCTTTATCTGGCCAAAACAGTACACGGCAACCGCTTCTGTGGTCATCGATGCGAAATCCGACCCTGTGGCGGGCGCCGGCAATGCCGCAGGCGCCGGCGGCCAGCAGATATCCAACTATGTGAATACGCAGGCCGACATCATCGGCAGTGAACGGGTGGCCCAGCGGGTGGTCAAGAATTTGCGGCTGGATCAGCAGCCGGAAGCGAGGAAGTTGTGGGCCCAGAGTCCCGATGAGGACATCAGCATCCGGATCGCACACTACCTCCTGGAAAAGAAGGTGACCGTCGCGCCTTCGCACGACAGTCCGACCCATCTGAGCAACGTGGTCGAAATATCGGTCAAATGGTCCGATCCGCAGACGGCGGCCGCGCTCGCCAACAGTTTTGCGCAAACGGCCATAGACACCAATATCGAGCTGAAGGTCGAGCCTGCGAAGCAGTACGCCGCTTGGTTCGACCAGCGGGCGCGTGCCTTGAAGGCGGATTTGGAAGAAAAGCAAAGAAAGCTGTCGGATTACCAAAACGCCAAGGGCATCGTTTCGGCCGATGACAAGTTCGATGTGGAAAACGCCCGCTTGGCCGAGCTGTCGACGGAGCTGGTCAACATCCAAACCTTGAGACAGGAGGCTCAATCGCGGCAGCAGCAGGTGGGCAGCGATATCGAGAGCTTGCCGGAGGTTCTCGCCAGTCCGGTGGTGCAGAGTCTGAAAGCCGCCCTGGCCCAGGCCGAGGCCAAGCGCCAGGACACCGCGCAGCGTCTGGGTAAGAATCATCCGGATTACCAAGAGGTGGAGGGCGAAATTGCCAACCTCCGCAGCCGGATTGCCAAGGAAAGCGCCAACATTGCTGCGTCGCTGGGAAACTCAGCCCAGATCAATTTGCGGCGCGAGAATGAAATCCGGGCGGCGCTCGATGCGCAGAAGAAGCGTGTATTGGAGTTGAAGCACCAGCATGACGAGGCCGGCACCTTGTTGAGCGATGTGACAACCGCCCAGCGCGACTTGGATGAAGTCACGCAACGGCTGGCGCAAAGCAGTTTGGAAAGCCTTACTCAGCAGACCAATGTCGTGCAGCTGACGACGGCGTCCGTTCCGCACGACCCCTCCAGCCCGAAAATGCTCTTGATTCTGATTCTCGCGATCTTTCTCGGCGGCATTTTCGGCATCGGCGCCGCCTTGGGCCTGGAAATGAACAATCGCATCGTACGCGAAGACGAGGACATGGTGGATCTGCTGGGCGTTCCTCTGTTGGGGAAAATTCGCTACGTGCCGGTGCGCGCCAGTCTGCCGCGCGCCAACCAAGCGGCAGTTCCGGGCCGGCTTGAGCCCTCGGTCGTCTAAGCAAGAGCGCATCCAATGAACAGAACCGTTGATAGAACAACCAGAACCCGACCCACCCCCCCGGCGGACCGCGGCCGGGCCATCGGTGCAATTCTCGTGGAGCAAGGCAGGTTGAATGCCGCCGACGTCGACGAGATCCAGCGGTTTGCCAGCTTGAATGGCGTTCGCTTCGGAGAGGCGGCGGTGCAGCTGCAGCGAATCACCCAAAATGACATCGAGTCGGCCATTGCACAGCAATACAACTATCCGGTGTTGGCGCGGGGCGGGGACGGCGGCGTCGCCGACGATGTCGTCGCCGCCCATCAGCCACAGAGCGAGATCGTCGAGCCCCTGCGTGCGCTGCGCAGTCAGCTGATCCTGCGCTGGTTGAACAGCACGGAGCGCAAAGTGCTGGCCGTCACCAGCCCCGAGCGCGGCGAGGGACGCAGCTGGTTGGCCGCGAATCTCGCCACGATGTTCGCGCAGTTGGGTGAGCGCACGTTGCTCATCGATGCCGACATGCGCCATCCGCGGCAACATCGACTGTTCAATATCGACAATTCGGTCGGCCTGTCGGCGCTGCTGACGGGCCGGGCGGGGCGCGAAATCGCGCGCCGAATTCACCCTCAGTTGCGGCTATTCGTCCTGCCCGCGGGCGTTTTGCCGCCCAATCCGCAGGAGTTGCTCGCGCGTCAGGTGTTTGACGTAATCCTGGATCATTTTGCGGCGCAGTTCAGTCTGGTGATCATCGATACTCCGGCGATCTCCGAGACCGCGGACGCCCAATTGTTGGCGGCGAACGCCGGCAGCGCCATCATGGTTGCCCGCCGCAATCGTACGCCGCAATCCAAATTGCTCTCGGCCCGCGACATCCTGGTCGATTCGGGTGTGAACATCGTCGGCAGCGTGATCAATGAGTATTGAGCGCGGACCGCTGCGCTGACTCACCCATGCGAAAGCAAGCATCCATCATCCCCGACCTTTTCAGCTTCAAGGCTCTCATCGGCCTGGCGGTGGTGCTGATCGAGATTGTTTTCATCAACGACTTGGGGTCGGCGGGATCGGAGGTCGTCATATCGAGTGTCCTGGTCACGGTCGCGGTGTTGGTCCAGCTGCGTTTCGCGGTGCGCTCGGAGTCGGCCGGTCCGGCCGACATCGTGATTTTCATATTCAACTGGCTGTTCTTGGATCTTGCACCCAAGGTGCAGCTGATCAACCAGCCGCAACAGCTGGTCAACACATCCACGGTGACGGTGGATCGCGTGGCACTGACCAATCTGGCCTGCGCGCTGTTCATCGTCGCATTCACCTTGGTTTACAATCTGCTGAGCAACCGAGTTCCCAGGAAGAGCCGCATCAGGAAGAGTCGGCGTCGCAGCGACGTCGCGATCGAGGCAGGCCCCGCCGTCGATGTGCCGGCCGCCGAGTTGAGCGCCAGCGGCGTGGGCATCGCCGTATTCTTCTGCATCGCGGTCGTCGGAATTGCCGCGCCCTTCGCGTACAAGTCAGTCGAAAGCCAAGGCACAATTTCGCCCGGTTTGCTGGTGATGAACCGCTTTCTGCTGTTCATGCCCTCGGCAACCATGCTGATTATCTTGAACGAAACCATCCGCTCGGGAAAAAAGGTGGCTTTCAGCCGCGTATGTGTGCTGGGTCTGCTGTTCTTGTTGGTGCTCATCACCCAGAATCCATACACGGAGAAGCGCAACGCCTTGGGTCCCATTTACATCGGCTTGTTGCTGGTGGGCTTCCAAGGATTTTTCGCCTCGCGCACGCGGCGCATGCAGCTGCTGATCGCCGCCATGGTGCTGATCTTTCCGGCCAGTTCGATTTTCACCCACAATCACCAGCAAACTCTCGGCTCGCTATCGATGAGTCAATTCACCGATGCGATCGCCGAACATTATTTTTCGATCAACTATGATTCCTGGGCGAATATATATACGGCCATCGAGTACGTACAGGTGCACGGGCTGCAATGGGGCCATCAGTTGATGGGGTCGCTGTTGTTCTTCGTGCCCAGCGCCATATGGACCACCAAGCCGCTGGCCAGCGGCATCTTCCTGGCAAACTACCTGATCAACAACTACGCCATGTGGTTCACCAATCTATCCGCGCCCATCGTGGCTGAAGGATATCTGGACTTCGGCTATGTCGGTGTGATTTGCAACGCTGTGGTTACGGCTGTTGTGGTGATCCTTTTGAACAATCTGGCGGCACGACGCGACAAATGGTCCGCCTTTCCCATGGCGGTGTACCTGTCGATTTTCCTCATGCTGGTCATGCGCGGCTCGTTGATGATTGCGATGGGCTTCGCCAGCGCGGCATTCTTGTCATTCACGTTTTCTGCCACGCTGTTGTCGATCGACATGGGTCGACGCCGCCACCGATCGAAGCCGCCGTTCGGTCCACATCCGACACTGGCCTCTTGAGTACCGAGCACAGAGTGTCTGAACCGATGCGAGTGGCGATCTATCACAATATTCTCTGGTCCAAGTACAAAGGCGCGGTGTTTTCGCGCGTGCATTCGGACAGCGAAGGCAAGGGAATCCTGCCGTCGTTCATTCAAATTGCGGAAACCGAGGAAATGCGCGTGGGCTTGGGCAATGTGGACATGTCGTATCACAAGTACCCGTTCCGCCTCCTGTTCCGCGGCTCGATTGCCAACGCACCGCTGCTGAAGCGCATGTCGGCGTTGGCGCGGGACCTTTATAAAAACCCCGTCGATCTGGTCATCATGCCCGGCTACAACCGCGCCGAGTACTGGTCGATGTTGGTGACCTGCATTTTATTGGGCCGCAAGCGCGCGGTGTTTTGCGACTCCACCACGGCAGACAGGGTCCGGGTGGCATGGCGTGAAGTTGCCAAACGCTGGTTCTTCCGCAGTTGCAACGGATTTTTCTGCTATGGAATTCGCAGCAAAGAATATCTGATGAGTTATGGCGTCGACGAGGCGAAGATCTCCTATCGTTGCCAGGCTGCGGCGCTGCCGCTCGGCTACGATAGCGATGCGGTGATGCGACACTACGAAACAAACGGCGGGGGCAGCGCCGAGGCGGCGCGTTATCTGTATGTCGGCCGGCTGTCGCGCGAGAAAGGGCTCGACGATCTGTTCAACGCCTTCTGCGAATTGCTCAAGGCCAAGCCACAGGCGCGCTTGGATTTGGTGGGCTCGGGTCCGTTGACCGAGTCTTTGAAGCGGCGCGTGACGGAGATGGGGCTGCAGCAGTCCGTGAACTTTCTGGGCACGAAAAGCATGGAAGAAATCTCCTCGATGTTGATGAGCAGCACCGCCCTGATTCTTCCCAGTCACAGCGAACCCTGGGGCCTGGTCGTCAATGAGGCCCTCAGCTATGGATGCCCGGTGGTGGTCAGCGATGCGTGCGGCTGTGTGCCCGACTTGGTGCTCAACGGCCGCACGGGCTACAACTTTGCCATGGGCGATGTGCCGCAGCTGACGGAGTCGATGCTGCAGATCGCCGAGTGGAGCGCCGACCGTGTCGAGGTGGCGAAGCGCTGCCTGGATGTCATCTCCGATTACACACCGGAGCGCGCCGCATCTCAGATCCTGGACGGCTGCCTGCGGATTGCCGGAACCTATCAATGAGACGCAGCATTGCGTTCGTGGGGCCCTTGCCACCCCCACTGAACGGCTTCTCCAATGTTTGCGCGATGATGCTCGTAATGCTGCGATCGAACGGCGAGGTGCATGTCTTCGACCGTGCGCCGCGGCATACGCAGCCCCGGCAGCTGATCGCGCAACTGCTGCTGCCGCTTCGATATGCGGTGCTGTGCCTGCGGCGCCGCGATGTGGTTTTGTATCTGGCTCTTTCAGGCGCCTACGGACAGCTGTATGACTGGCTGTACGTTCTGGTCAGCAAGGTACTGCGCCGGCCCATCTACATCCACCATCATAGTTTCGCCTACATCTACCAGCCGACGCGCTTGAATCATTGGTTCTTTGCCTGGGTCCGCAGTGCCGACCACATCGTTCTGAGCCGCAGCATGGGCGATGCCTTGGTAGGTCTGTATGGGTTGAATCCCGCGCGCGTCAAAGCCGTCTCGAACGCAGCGTTCTATGCATCGGCGGAAGCTTTGCGTCCCGCCCCGGACGGGCGCGCGCCGCTGCGGCTGGGGTATCTGTCGAACATCACCTTCGAGAAGGGCATCGTCGAGTTCTTCTCCATCCTCGACCGATTGCGCGAGTTGCACATCGAGTATCGGGCCCACGTTGCGGGGCCGGTGGCCGAGGCAACGCGCGCGACCTTCGAGAAGCTGCTGTCCGGCGCCAGCCAGGTCGAGTACGTCGGTCCCGTGTTCGGCGAGGCGAAAGACGCATTTTACCGGCAATTGGATCTGTTCCTGTTTCCGACGAAGTACGCCAACGAGGCAGAACCCCTGGTGGTGTATGAGGCTCTGCGTCAGGGCGTCTACGTGATTGCATGCGATCGCGGCGCGATCTCCGAGATGCTGCGCAACGGCGCCGGCGCGGTCTTTGCCCGCGATCAAATCATCGATTCTGCCGCCGCGCAGATCGCAATTTTCGACCGCGATAGAGAGCTGTTGCGCTCAGCTCAGAAGATGTCTGCACTACAAGCACAAAGAATTCGCACATCAGGAAGAATTGAATTGGACACATTGCTCAATCGTATGCAAGGCGTTGCGCCCCCCGAGAATTGCGCGGGTGCCGCATGAAAAGCCGCGCAATGGCTGTGTTCGTGGGAATCTCTTCCGCGACGCTCGCCGGACGCACGGCCAGCGCGGCCACCATCGACTACCGTGACACCCTGGATGTGGCGGTGGCCGCCCCCGACCAGATCGATCCGACGCTGCGCACCGACCGGCTCGACCTGTACGTCGGCGACAGCTTCAACTATGACAGCAACGTATTTCGATTGCCCGCCAACGAGAGTCTGATCGGCTTGCCCGGCATCGGGAATAATCCGAGCCGCGGCGACTACACCAACTCCGCCACGGGCGGCTTGAGCGCCGAATACCTGGTCGGACAGCGTCAGAGCTTCGACGTCGACCTGAGCGCCGCCGACAATCGATTCATCCACAACACCGACTTGAACAACGTTTCCAGCAGCGACAAGATCGCCTGGAATTGGGGCGTAGGCAGCGCATTGTCGGGGCAGGTGGGGGCCGACTATCTGCGCCAGCTTGCCGGCTTCATCAACACCCAGATCTATTCGCGCGACATTCTGCAGCGCGAGGAATACTTTGCATCCAGCCGCCTGGCCGTAGGCCCACGCTGGACCGTATTTGGAGGAATTCTCGGCTCGAAATACCAGCTCGACAATTCACAGGAGGTGTTCAACGACTCCACTGCGAAAGCGGTCGATCTGGGATTCGACTTCGCCACCAATGCGGATAATCTGGTCGGTTTCGATTATCGCTATACAGACAGTCGCTCGCCGAACGCGGCCGAGTTGAACGGCATCGTCTTCGATCCGGACTACCGCGAGGATCGCGCGCGGCTCCTGGTCAAATATGCCCTGACGGACAAGACCACCGTCGATGCCAGCGCAGGCTATCAGCGGCGTCAGTATCCGAGTACCGCGATAGGCAGCTTCTCAGGGGAAATCTGGCGTGTCACGTTGCTGTGGCAGCCCACCGCGAAAACGCAATTGTTCGCCAGCACCTGGCAAAATCTCGCCGCCGATTTCACCGCTCAGACGGACTATTACCGCTCGCGCGGCCTCACGGTATCGCCGATCTGGACGGCATCGGAGAAGATCGTCCTCAGCGCCAATCTGACCTACGAACATCAAGACTACCTGGGCTCGAATCCGCCGGGAAACACCCAGGTCGAGCTTCAAACCGTCGCGCGCCGGGACAACATCAACTCACAGGGCGCAACGTTGACCTACACGCCGATCGGGCCGTTGAACTTCACCTTTACCTTGGCCCATGAGCATCGCGAGACCAACGACGCCATCTTTGCCTATAACGACGTGCGCGCCTCGGCCGGCGTCATTTGGAAATTCATCCACTACGGCGACAGGCTCTGAGCGGCGGTTCCGGCTTTGGCGCGGGTTTCGATCAGGAATAGCGCGCCGAGGAACGCCGCCTGAAGCGCACAACCCAGCAGGCGAATCATGGTGCCTTGATTCGGCGAGAGCTGCGAGTACATGGAGGTCGCCACGATCATGAACAATGCGCCGGCCGTGGCGCTGGCAATTTCACGCGACGCCTTCAACTCCGACAAGAAAAACAGTGAGAACGGACTGCGCATGATTTGGAAGGCGGCCGCCCCGGCTGCAATCAGCCCGGTTTCCACCGCCGCTGAATAACGGGGTGGCAGAAACGGCACCCCGAGCCGCAAGCCGATGAAAACGGCGACGCAGGCGCATAACGCAATGCCGGTGAACAACCTCAGGCTGCGCAGGCAGATGGCCCGGCGCAGCGCCATGTTGGATCCGGCGGCGGCCAACCGCGTGATGACCAAGGGCGTTATGATCAGAGGAATGAAGGTCATCATGTTGAATATCTGATTGCCGATGCTGTAGATCGCGTTCTCGGAAGTTCCCCCGACACCGAACACGATCTTGCGTTGGATCAGCCACTGGGAAAATGTGACGGCCGAAACCACCATGATCTGCTTGATGCCGTACGTGAACAAGGTGGCCATCTCGCTCTTGGCCGCGGGCAGGGACTCACGCCAGTGGGCGGCTGCGTTGCTCAGGCGCAGTTTCACCCGATGGCGCAACAGCGCCACTGCCATGTACGGTACGGCGATCAGCTGTGCGCAGATGAAAAAAAACTGCAGATCCACGCCCGAAGTGTTCCTGTTGGCGACGAAGGCGAACACCACGAAAATTCCGGAGGTCAACATGTAAGAAATGCCGACGTTGATGCTGGCATCGAGCGCAAAGCAAATGGCGGTGAGCAAGGATGTGAACACCATGAAGGCCGAATACACGCACACCGACACGATGGCCCACCCCGGCGAGCTCGACAGGCTGAGCTGCGGCGCGAACACGCTGCAGATCACGAGACAGGCGAGCGCCGCACCGACCACCGCCAACGCGGTGCCGGCGAGGATGGTGGGCCCGATCGGCGCTTGTTCTTTCAGCTTGCGCGTGAGCTGAGCATTGATCGAGATCTCGACGCCGAAGGCACAGAAGGCAACCACAGCCACGGCGGTGGCCTGCAAGTAGCTCATCTCGCCGAATGCGCTCGGAGCGAATCGCTGGATGGCGATGAACATGCCGAATGCATTCAGCACGCGGGCGATCAGCGACAAGACCAGATATAGGGTGTTTTTCTGTCGAAGTCTTGCCGCGAACCGGGCGGTAAGGGCGCCTAGCGCTCCCCGATATCGCTCACCGGGCATGGACGGGGCGGGCAGGAGATCCGACGCAAATCATCATCGCAGGCAGATCCGAAAACACGGAACTGCGCGAACCCACCACCGCGCCGCGCCCGATGGTCACGCCCGGCGCTACGAAAACATCCGCCGCCACCCAAGCCTCGTCCTCGATGACGATGGGAAAGGCCTGGATATCGAAGCTGGCGCTGCGGTAGTCGTGAGTGCCGGCGCACAGATAGCTTTTTTGGGAGACGACGGCATTACGGCCAATTGTAATTTCTGCAAAACAATACAGCACCGCGTGATCGCCGATCCAGGAATGATCGCCGATGCTCAATTTCCACGGGTAGGGGATCTCTACGGTCGGGCGGACGATGACACCGACGCCGATCTTGGCGCCGAACAGCCGCAGCAGCCAGCGTCTGAAGCCGTATAGGATCTGCGGAGACCAGCGAAACAATGTCGCCTGAACCAGCCACCACAGTTGCACCACCAGGCCGGAACGGCCGCGAAAATCTGCCGGCAATCTAAAACTTGCGAGATCTTGAACCTTGCGATCGGTCAAAGGGTGCAGATGCCGCTACGCGAGCCGCTTCCGCTCCAATACGTCATGTCGATGACGCCCGAGGGAATGCCTTGCGGTCCGTAGATCTGAATTGGCGCCTGGAACGACACGGCGTCCTGGCCGTTGCGCGACACCGAGAACGTCGGCGTGCCCGGCTGGGTCGGAATTTTGAACGAGGTGACGCCAGCCGGTGCCGTCTGCGTGAAGCTCTGCCCGCCGACGGTTATTTTCAAAGTGCCCGGAGCGGTTAAGAAGGCGACCATTTCGATTTTATCTTCCGGAGTGCCGTTGACGATTTTGTTTGGCATCTGCTGGGCCGGGCTCGCCGCGGTGGTCGGTTCGCGCCGGTAAAAGTAGTATAAAACGTCATGCGTAATGCTGGGCGCTTTCCCGGTTAGAAACCAGGTGGCGTAATAGGCATTCATGTCGTAGTAACCCGTGCCGATGTCCCGGCGCAAGGTTGCGTCGGTATAGGGTTCGATCTCACTGGATTCGGAAAAATCGCTCCAGGTGACGATCTGCACCCAGTCCGCGCCGCCGTTGATTGCGCTCATCCAGGAAGTGCGGAACGCTGCGCTGTTGCCGGCTTCCCAATAGATCGAGCCCTTCGGCCGATACTGCTGCGGGTCGACCGCCAGCATGTAAATTTTCCCGTACTTGTTATGTGCAATCGCAGGATCGCCCTTGGTACGGTCCGATGAGTCAGCCGTTGCCGATCCCCAATCGGAAAAGCCGTGGCTGATGCTTGCGAATGCATCGGCCTGACCATTCCAACCGAGGAAGGTTGGTACGAAGGCGACCTTGATTCCTTGAGACTGCAGCTGCGCGAACACGCCACTCCACCAAGCGGGCGGATTCAATCCGGCATTGAAAGCCGTCACGACCAATCGTCCGTCGGACAATCGATATGCAGAGGGGCTTGCGGCGGCCGCGGCGATGATTTGCGTTACAGATGTAGCATCGGCTTTCAGCGCGGAGATATCCGGCATAACGACGATCTTGAAGCGTGGGTCGACGGCCTGCGCAGCGTCGAGCAGCATGTGCAAATGGCTGTTCGAATCACTGGCTTCCTTGCCCGACATCACATCGATGGTGAAACCGGTGATTCCCCGCGCAATCGCCATTCGAACCTCCTGCTGCACGTTCATTTGCGCAAAACTCGCCGTGCTGCCCGGCTGCACCGGCAGCGGACGCTGGCGCAGATATCCGCCCTGCGCGCGCCATTTTCCGGATTCTCCGTTGGGGCTTAAATAGTTGACGTTGTAGTAATCGTCTGACGCCGCCTTGTTCCCCACTGACAGTGGAAATGGATAAAAATAGTGGGCGAAAACCTTGTTCGGGGAGTTGAACAACGCAGCGGGGTCCGGCATGGCGAAAGCCAGGCAGCTGTCGGCATTTCCAGCCGAGCCGGAGCTTGTAGGACTATTCGACGTTGAATCGACGGCGATGCCGCGGCATGCGGTGAGCAGAGCTGCGAGTGCGAAGCCGCAGGTCATTGCGGCGGTGGCGGGTTGAGTCATGGTGGTCCTTGTCTGCGATTTGAGACAACGCATGCGCGTCGTTGGGTTTTAGAGCTGCTTTGAGCTTATCCCATCGTGCGGATGACACGGTCTGAATTCTCATTAATCTTCGTTGTCCTATCTGCAACGGGTGATTCACTGGAGCTATGATGACGACGGGTTGGGGATCCTAAAGCACGATGATAATCAGCAATACCGTCGAATCGAGCCGGGAACATTTCTTGGATCAACCGCTGACCGCCGAGCAGGTGACCGAATTTCATCGAGAGGGATTTCTGGTCCTCGACAAACCGATGATTCCGGAATCTGAACTCACTGCCTGTCGCGCGGTGTTGATGGACATGATCACCGGCGGCAAGGGCCGCAGCGAGGGACGCAACATCGATCTCATCGCGCGCGACGGCGGCGGCGATGTGATTTCTCCCAGTGTGCTGCAACCCTCCATGTACTCGCGTGAGCTGCGGCAGTTTCCTTATCGGAAGACCGCCTTGGCCATCGCCAGACAACTGCTGGGTCCGGCGGCCGAGTTCGCCGGCGATCACACCATTTTCAAGCCCAGCCACAGGGGCGGTCCCACTCCCTGGCATCAGGACGAGGCATTTCGCGAACCCGGTTTCGCGTACCAGGAAATCAGCATCTGGATCGCGATGACGGCGAGCACGCCGGACAACGGTGCCATGGCCTACATTCCGCGCTCGCACCTGCTGGGCGTGTTGCCGCATCGCCTCAACGGCGGGTCGCGGGAAGCGAACACCATCGAATGCTTTGCGGGATTCGACCCCGGAGCCGCGGCGGTGCGTCCGATTCCGGCCGGCGCCATGATCATTCACGACGCGCGCACGGTGCATGGGGCTCTAGGCAACAAGACCAGCGCCTCGCGGCTGGCCTATATTCTTCAGTACGCCACGCCGGTGAAGCTCAGCAAGCAGATGCGCGAGGCGCCCTGGCTCGATCATCTGCGCAGCGCCAATCAGAAAAGCCGCAAGAGTTTTCTGTTACGCGGCGGAATCTTTCCCGAACTGTGGCGCCTGATGCAGTCGGATCGGCTGTCGCATCGGCATTTCTTTTCATTCTTCTGGCGCCGCGCGTACAACAAGCTGCGCACCCCGCGCAAGACTATCTGAGCCGCAGCTTGTCGCCGTAACCGGTGAGTTCCAGGTAACCGGCGCCAGTCGGTTTGCCGTCGCTGAACGCGCGTACCGCCCCTTCCCAGTAGATTGCTCCGGTCGAGAGGCGGGTGTCGTTTTCCTGATCGTCCATCAGCGGCTGCAGTTCGAACTGTTGCCCGCCGGCGCGCACGCGCCACTGCACCGGGTAATGAATCCCGGTGCGCGGCGAGAGCCATTCGCGTTCCGGCACGAAGTCGACATCGTCAGGCAGCAGTATCTGCAGGCGGCCGTCGGCAGCCCGGTAGGTGCCGCCCGCCCAACGCTTGGCGCCGCGCGGTCCGCGCATGCGGAACGCCATCAGCGCTGCGCCGTCCGCAAAATTGATGCCGGTCCAGTCCCACCCCTGCGCATCGCCGTCCAGGTATTCGCTCGACCATTCGTGATCGAACCAAGCCTCGCCGTCCACCCGATCGGTGGCGCCGGCGCGCGCGATGGAGCCGCTCACGCGCAAATGCGGCACGCTGTAGTAATAGCTGGCGGCCTGTTGCTGCGGATCCTTGCGGCTGAAACCCGCATCGCCATTCAGCAATGGCTCCTGCGTCGGAGCCAGGCTCAACGCCAGCGAGAAGTCCTCAGCATCCAGTTGCGCCCGGTAGGCGTCATCCTGGCGGCGCAGGAACCACGATTCGACCCACACGTCCGTATCGCCGGCTTTCGCCTCCGCCAGTCCCATGCCGGCGCGGCGAATCTTTTGGTCCTGCCACAGGCGGCCGAGTTTCGGGTCGCTGATGGCGCAATGGGCGATCAACAGTTGCCGCGCCGCAAAAGCGCTGGGATTGGCGGAATCGATGCCGGGCTTGGTGCGAAAGAAAGTGATTTGAAATCCCAGCGATTCACCGCGTTCGGTGTGCAACCATCCGGTGACATACCACCATTCGGTGCGAAACTCGGGGTGGCTGCCGTAGTCGGCGGGGAATACCAACGGCTTGCCTGCGACCACCGGCGCGTACACCGTGTCGGCAAATGTTGCGCCCCAGGG
>CAZZWM010000096.1:0-16098 GCA_964657945.1 uncultured Steroidobacteraceae bacterium | reverse complement strand
ACTGCTGTTCAGCGTCCGCGGTCTTGGCGACTACATCGCCAACTACTATCCCTCCTGGGTCGGACGGCAGGTCGTCAAAGGCCTGCGCCACGATGTCTTCGCCCACTACCTGCGTCTGCCGACATCCTATCTCGACCGGCAACAGTCCGGAATGATGCTGTCGAAGCTGACCAACAATATCGAACTGGTCGCAGCAGTCGCCACGAACGCCGCCATCTCCATCATCAGTGACAGCCTCACCATCATCGGCATTCTGGGCTACATGTTCTATCTGAACTGGAAACTGACAGCCTACTGCCTGGCGGTCGCGCCGGTCATTGCATGGCTCATGGGCGTCGCCAACCGCAGCTTTCGCCGCTACAGCCAGCGCATCCAAAATTCCATGGGCGACATCACCCGGGTCTCCAAGGAAGCGATCGATGCCCATCGGTTGATCAAGATCTTCAACGCTGAAGACCATCAGACCGAGCGGTTCGAACTGGTGAATGAACACAATCGCGCATCGAACATGAAGATGATACGCGCCAAGTCGATCAGCAATCCGGTGGTGCAATGCATCGCCTCGATCGCACTCGGCAGCGTGCTGTACGTGTCCATACGCCAGGTGCAGGCCGGCGAACTCACGCTGGACGGGTTCTTTACGTTCTTGACCGGATTGTTGCAGATTCCGGCGGCACTGCGCAGTTTGATCAACATGAGCGGACCTCTGCAACAGGGTATCGCCGCAGGCCAGAGCGTATTCGAAGTGCTCGATGAACCCACCGAAGGCACGGGCGGCACGCGCGTCATCACCCGCGCACGCGGCGCGATCGAGTTCCGCAACGTATCCTTCGGCTACGGCGGTGAGAAGGGCGAAGTGCTGCACGACGTGAGCTTTCACGTCGCTCCGGGCGAGACGGTGGCCATCGTCGGCCGCTCCGGCAGCGGCAAGACCACCTTGGTGGGGTTGGTGCCGCGGTTCTATGATGTGCAGCAGGGCTCGGTGCTGCTCGATGACGTGGATGTACGCGAGTACAAGCTGACCGATTTGCGCTCGCAGGTGAGCCTCGTGAGCCAGGATGTGTTCCTGTTCAACGACACCATCCGCAACAACATCGCCTTCAATGCGGTGGGCAAGAGCGAGGCGCAGGTCGAGGAAGCGGCGCGCGCCGCCAACGTCATGGAGTTCGTCGCACAGCAGCCGCAAGGATTTCAAACCGTGCTCACCGACCGCGGCCAGAATTTTTCCGGCGGCCAGCGGCAGCGCATTTCGATCGCGCGCGCGTTGCTGAAAGACTCGCCGGTGCTGGTGCTGGATGAAGCCACGGCCGCGCTCGACAATGAATCCGAGCGACGCGTGCAGCACGAGCTGGCCACTCTGATGCAGGGCCGCACCACGCTGGTGATCGCGCATCGGCTCTCCACCGTCGAAAATGCCGACCGTATCATCGTGCTGGACCAGGGCCGAATTGCCGAGATGGGCACGCATCGGGAATTGCTGGCGCGCGGCGGCCTGTACGCGGCGCTGCACGGCATGCAGTTCAACGCGTAGTCGGACGCCTGAGGCGAAGGCCCTAGTCCATGTCGCCCGATGCCTGGTTCAATCGCATGTGGTACGCCCGGGGCACGGCCCCCTGGTGGCTGCTGCCATGGTCCGCGTTGTATGGTGCGCTGTCGGCCGCGCGCCGCTACGGTTTTGCTCGTGGCTGGGTCAGGTCGGTGCAGCTGGATTGCCCCGTCATCGTGATCGGCAACCTCACCGTCGGGGGCACCGGCAAGACACCGTTGGTGTGCTGGCTGTGCGAACAACTTGTCAAACGCGGCGCCGCGCCGGGCATCGTGGCCCGGGGCTACGGCCGTGCAGCTGAGGTCACCCGACTGTTGCAGCCGGGTGATGAAGCCGCCATGGTGGGCGATGAACCCCTGTTGCTGTACCAGCGCAGCCATCGGCCCGTCGCGGTCGGCCGTGATCGGCCTGCCGCGGCCAAGCTGCTCATTGCGGCGGGCTGCAACGTAATCTTGAGCGACGACGGCTTGCAGCATTACGCCTTGCGCCGCGACTGCGAAATCGTCGTCATCGACGGCGAGCGACGCTTCGGCAACGGCAGCTTATTGCCCGCCGGACCACTGCGGGAGTCGACCCGGCGCCTCGCCTCGGTCGATGCGGTGGTGGTGAACGGTGGCCCGGGGCATGTCCGGGGCGCCAACGAGTTGCGCATGGATCTGCTGGGTGCCGCCGCCCTGGCCTTGAAGGGCGGTGCTGCCAGGCCGCTGGCCGAATTCGCCGGACAAACCGTGCATGCGCTCGCGGCCATCGGCAATCCACAGCGCTTCTTCGCCCTGCTTCGGTCCAAAGGCATCGAGGTGATCGAGCATCCGCTGGCGGATCATGCCTCCTTGAGCCGCGATGACATTTACTTCCCCGATGGCCGGCCGGTGCTCATGACCGAGAAGGATGCCGTAAAATGCGCCCAGATCGCGGGCAGCCAGCATTGGTATGTTCCGGTGAGTGCGAGTTTCGAAACCCGGGACGCCCAGATGTTGCTGGGCACTGTCGTGGACGCAATCGGGAGGCGCCTGGGGCGCGCATAAGTAGATGGATAAACGTTTGCTGGAACTCTTGGTATGCCCGATCTGCAAAGGGCCGCTGCGCAGCGTCGGCTCCGGCGCTTCGCAGGAATTGATTTGTCGTCCTGACCGCCTGGCCTACGCCGTGCGCGATGGAATTCCCATGATGATGCCGGAGGATGCTCGCGCGCTTGCTGCCGACGACGCGCTGCTCGAGAATTAGCGCCCGTGTTTCACGTCATCATTCCGGCGCGATTTGCCTCGACCCGTCTGCCTGGAAAGCCGCTGCTGCTCATCGACGGACGACCCTTGATTGAGCATGTCTGGCAGCAGGCGCGGGCCAGCGGCGCGCGCAGCGTGGTGATCGCCACCGATGATGAACGTATCGTTACGGCAGCCCAAGGTTTCGGCGCCGAGTGCGTAATGACCTCGTCTCAGCATACTTCAGGCACCGATCGCATCGCGCAAGTGGCCCGCAGCCGCGGACTTGCCGCGGAGGAAATCGTGGTGAATCTGCAGGGCGACGAACCGATGATGCCGCCCGAGGTGATTCAACGCGTCGCGCTTGCGCTGCAGGCCGCGCCGGACGCCGACATCTCAACGGCCCTGGCGCCGGTGCAAAGCCTGGCCGAATTTCTCGACCCCAACTGCGTCAAGGCGGTTCGCGCCGAGGATGGTCGTGCCCTGTACTTCAGCCGCGCACCCATTCCTTGGCCGCGCGATCGCGTGACGGCGGGGCGCCCCGTCAGCTATGTGGGCGCTTGGCGGCACGTCGGCATTTATGGCTACCGCGTGCGCAGCTTGCTGCAGTTCGCCGGCTGGCCGCCCAGCGCATTGGAAGCAGCCGAAAAGCTCGAGCAGCTGCGCGCGCTGGAACGCGGTCTGCGGATCCAAACCGTGACCTTGACAGATCCGCCGCCGGGCGGCGTGGACACGCCGCAGGATTTGGAACGGGTGCGCGCCGAATGGGGCAGAATGGGACCTCAGGGACGATCACTGTGACTGTTTTAAGGAGGCCCCTTGGCGCGATCGATGGCGGAGCAGTGGAGCGAAATCTCCAGCTATCTGGATCACGCTCTCTCCTTGGCGCCGGCCGAACGCCGGCAATGGCTCGAGGAGTTGAGTCTTACAAAGCCTGAATCGGCCAGGACCTTGCAAGGGCTGCTCGCTGCGCAAGAGTCCAACCACGCCGAGGGGTTTCTGGATCAGTCCCCCATGGGGCTCCGCCAGGCGCCGCAGGCGGGACAGACAATTGGCGCATACACCTTGGAAACGCCGCTCGGTACCGGAGGCATGGGATCCGTCTGGTTGGCCAAACGCAGCGACGGGCGATTCGAGGCCAAGGTCGCCATAAAAATATTGGATCAACGAGGCCCGCAATCGCAGGGTGAGGACCAAATTCGCCGCGAAGCGAGCTTCCTGGCCCAGCTCTCGCATCCCAATATCGCGCGGATATTCGACGCGGGTCTGTGCGGCGATGGACGACCCTACCTCATCCTGGAATACATCGAAGGCGAACGCATCGATCAATACTGTCTGTCTCGTCAGTTGCCGTTGCCCGCCCGACTGGCATTGTTTCTTCAGGTGCTCGAGGCGGTGGCCGATGCGCATGGGCGACAAATCGTGCACCGCGATCTCAAGCCCTCGAACATCCTGGTGACCGCCGCCGGCGGCGTGAAACTGCTCGATTTTGGCGTGGCGTCGATGCAAACCCCGCGAAGACTGTGGAGCGATGTATCCGCTGCCGCGGCGCCCTTGGGCCTCACCTTGGGTTACGCCGCGCCCGAGCAAATTCGCGGCGAGGAGATCACCGTTGCAAGCGATGTATATGCGCTGGGCATCCTCCTGCATGTATTGATCACCGAGCGGCATCCTTATGGATTGACGACCGCAACGCACACGCAAATCGTTCGCGCCGCCTTGACCGTCGATCCGCAAGCGGCCTCCGGGTCGATCGAATCCGCGGCGGCCAGGCGCTGGGTACGGGGCGATCTCGATGCCATCATCGCCAAGGCCATCCAACGGGAACCCGCGATGCGCTACGCGACCGCCATGGAGATGGCCGCCGACATACGACGTTTCCTTGCCTATCGGCCGGTGCAGGCACGGCGCCAAACGTGGGGGCGGCGGATGATGAGATTCGCCCAACGCCAATGGGTGGAGAACAAGTTGGGGCTGGTGCTGGTGCCGGCGCTTGCCGTGATTGCGCTCGGGCTGTATTCGGCGATCGATCACAGTCGCCGTTCGTCAACCAATATGCCGCTTGCCGCTGGTGCGTCTGCCACGGTTTCCGAGCCGGTGCCGCCAGGCACACCGGCGAATTCCATCGCCGTGCTGCCCTTCGTGAATTTGAGTGGTGCGCCGGACCAGGAATATTTGTCTGACGGCCTTTCAGAGGCGTTGATCGATCACCTCGCACGTCTGCCCGGTTTGGTGGTGGCGGCTCACGCCTCGTCTTTTTACTTCAAGGGCAAGCAGTGGAGCGTCGATGAAATCGGCAAGGCCTTGCATGTCGCCCATCTGCTCGAGGGCAGCGTGCGTCAGTCAGGTAAGACCTTGCACGTGGTGGCGAGACTGGTGCGGGGAAGGGACGGATTGTCGATCTGGACGGAAACCTATACGCGTACCATAGACGACATTTTTTCCGTGCAGGACGACGTGGCGGCGCAGGTTGCGCGGGCAATGAATATCTCACTGGGCGCGGGAGCTCGCGGCGAAGTGGGCGAAACCCGCAACCCGGCTGCCGGTGATTTGTACAAGCGGGCCTACTTTCGATATTGGCGCGGCACGTCGGAAGACGCCGCTGCGGCCGTCACCTTCTTGCGTCAAGCGGTCGGTTTGGATCCTGACTTCGCCAAGGCTTGGGCCTTCCTCGGGCGGGCGCGGACGTTTCAAGTGATGGAATCTTCGGTACCCGATTCGGAGTTGCCCGCGGCGCGCACCGAGGCCCGCCATGCAATTTTGCGTGCCGTGCAACTCGCGCCGACCCTGGCTGATGCGCATACGGCGTGGGGACGCTATCTGGGTTACGTCGAAGGGCTTCCGGACGCGGCCGAGAGTGAGTTCAAGGGCGTGCTTGCCGCGGAACCGCGCAACGCAGATGCATTGGCGCAAATGGCATTTTTGAATCTGTCGCGGGGGCAATACGCCGAGGCGGCCGAGTGGCTTGGACCCGCTGCATCGATCGATCCGCTGAATGTAAACACCCTCGTCGCCAAGAGTCGGGTCGAGTACTACCGTGGCCAATTAACGGCAGCCGAAGCGACCAGCTTACGAATCTTACAGCTGGATCCGCAATACTCGACAGCGCATTCGATTCTGGGAAAGGTAAAATTATTACAGGGCGATGCGCCGAATGCCTTGGTGGAACTCGAAACAGACGCTGGATCGCACCAGGGATCTCTCTGGGGGCGCATGTTGGTACTTCCTTCGCTGGGGCGACAGGCGGAAGCCGACGCCGCACTGGCCGAGTACGTTACGCTCAAAAGCGCCTGCCTCAGTTGCCTGGGAATGATCTTTGGCTGGCGCGGAGATGCCGATAATGCATTCAAGTGGCTGGGTGCCGGTTTTGGCCATGACGACCCCATAAGTATCGTTACGTCCATCGATGATCCGTTGATGGGAGCCGTTCATGCGGATCCGCGCATCGTTGCACTGCGAAGTCAGGTCATCGATCGAATGAATTCACGCAAGTCGCTTAAGGCTTCAGGCGAGGATGGTCAGACATAGTCTGGCCGTCAGGGGTGTGCGATCAGCATCAGCGTGGGTGCGCGCCGCCGGATACATTCGACGCATTGCCGGAGATTTTCGGGATCGAGGGCCGCCAGACTCTCATCCAGTACCACCATGTCGGCACGTTGCAGCAGCGCGCGTGCCAGGAATATGCGGCTGCGCTCGCCCTGCGAAACCCGCCAGCCGGTGTCACCGACCATTTGTTCCATTCCGCCGGGCATGTTGGCGATGAGCTTGTCCAGCCCCAATTCTTGGCACAGAGCGTGGGCTTCTTCGAGATCTGCCTGGGTGTGGGGCAGTGGGCGGCTCAACAACAGATTGAAGCTCAACGAGGCGCTGAACAGATGGTTGTCATGGTATTGGGGCGCGAGTGCGACGCGCAGACGCCACGCCCGGTCGCCCAGGGTATGTCGATCGAGACCATCGGCCAGCACGAAGCCGCTGGACGGCGTGCGATGGCCCGCCAAAATCGCCGCCAACGTAGACTTGCCGCCGCCCGATGGTCCTTCCAAAATGATCTGATCGCCGCGATTCACCTGCAGCGTACAGCCGTTCAAAACACCGCCGAGCCGGCCCAGGTGAGCGAAGTGCACATCCTGCGCATGCAGCACAGAACGCAGCGCCAGCCGCTGATCGGCCACCACGCCGGGGGCGGCTGCACGCTTGGCATTGTCCAGCGTGGGTTTGATCAGCTGCCAGGCAATCCAGGCCTCCGCGGCTTGCAACAATCCGGAATTCAAGCCGGACAGGGAAGCCGCTGCAGACATCACGATTCCCAACGTGATGGCGAGCTGCGACACGGACGCGGCGCCCGACATGAACACCGGCAGCAGGGCGGCGAGTGCCACGATCAAGTAGGCGCGCAGCAGTAGGGCGGCGAGCCGCGCTGTGCCGGCGTCGAGCTCTCGAGATGCAACGCAATATCGATCGAGATCGGCATCCTCTTCGCGGTGCCAGAACTGCGGCGATTGTTGCGCCAAGCGGCTGCGATTTGCGCCCATGTTTTCCACCAAGCGATTGGTGAGCGCGATCCGTTGGCGGGTCCACAGGGCACGCTGCCGGACATTTGCCGCGAGCAGCACCAATGAGAATACAACGAAGGCGATAAGCACCACGATCTCGCCCAAGGCGGCGGCCCCAAAGTACAGCAGCACAGGAGCCATCAGCAACTCGAGCAGCGCCAAACCGACGCCGATGCCGGCGCCCGCGGCGAGCGAGTCGATGGCATCCGACTCCAAGGTCTCCCCCAGTAATTCACCCGCCCCCTTGGTGCGGATGAGATCGGGATCGGTCGACATGGCGCCGCGCAACAGGCGCTTCTTCAGCATCACGCTCACCGTGATGGCGACCACGCCTTCCAGCCAATCGCATGCGCTCGACAGCGGAATCGTGCTGGCAAGCGCCAGCGCCCACGCCATGAGCCATCCCAGATCGAGGCGGCCGGCAAGCGCCCCACTGCCGACGCACACCCAACTGACGATGATCAGCAGGCTTTGCAGCGTGTGCATCACCGCGAGCGAAGCGATCTGCGCGGTCAACCGCCCCTTGGGCGCGTCCGTTGTCGTGCCGGCAGTGACCGGAGCGGGGTGGGTCCGGTGCGCCTTCGCCAGCAGGCCAACGTAGTCGGCGACGGTCGCGCTCACGCGATGGATTCCGTGTTTTCGTGCAATGCACCGTCCACCATGCGCAATCGCCGCCAGCTTCGGGCGCTCCACAGTTCGCGCTCGACCGTGGTTTCGGCATCGAGCAAGGCACGATAGCGCGAATCGCAGCGGCGCTCGAGCATCGAAGGGGCGCCATCTTCAATGATCCGCCCTTGCTCGATCACGAGAACGCGGTCGAAGCTGCGCGTGTCCGCCACGTCGTGGGTCACGCAGATGAGCGTTGCATTCGAGAAGTGGGCGCGCGCGGTGCGCAGCAACCGGCGTCTATCCTCGCGGCCCAAACCTCGAGCCGCCTCGTCCAGCAGTGCCAGCCGGATGTCGGGTCTGCCCAATGCTCGTGCCAGGCGCACTCGCTGGCCCTCGCCACCGGATAGCATGGTGCCCCCCTCGCCCAAGGGGGTTTGCAGCCCCTGTGGCCAATGCTTGAGAATGCGGCCGATCTCGGCCGCCGCGACCGTCTTACCGACACCGGAAGGTGCGGTGGCTTCGTTGCCGTAACGCAGATTCTCGAACAAGGTGGCACGCAGCAGATGCACCTGTGGGTCGACCCAGGCGGTTTGATGACGCAGCAAGGCGAGGCGCTGTGAATCGAGCGGCTGTCCGTCCACCAGCAAGCTGCCCGCGGCCGGTTGATACCAACCCAGCAGGCAGCCTAGTAAGGTGGACTTGCCGGCCCCGGACACGCCGACGATGGCGATGTGTTCACCGGGTTCGATGCGCAGGGTCACGGCATCGAGAACCGACCGGCCGGCCACCACAACGGACGCTTGCTGAAGCTCGATCCTCACGCCATGACTGTTCGAAAGGCCTGTGACCGCCCCGCCGCCCTCATCCGGGGCGCCCAAGGGTTCCAGGAAGCGCAGCAGCAGGTTTTGCATGCGAGGCAGCTGCAGCACGCCGCTCGCAAGATTGCTGCAAAGTTGCGTGAGGGACAGTGCCCAGTAGACCAGCAGCAGCAGGCCGGCTGGATTCTTGACAAGATTCGCTTGCGTAAACACCAATGCGACCACGAAGCCGGTGGTCAGTATCGTTTCCAAGGCGCCTACGCGAACGGACAGCGACAGTTTGTGCCGGGCCGCGCGTACCCATTCCGTCAGTTGCTGCGCCTGACGTGCGATCAGCGTCGATTGTGCGCTATGCGCCTGAATTGCACGCGATCCCAGCAGGCTGTCCAAGTACAAGGAGCTGAGCGATGCACTCAGTTCGCGTGAACGCAAATCGCGTTCCAACGCGGCGGGCAGCGACAGAAGAGGGGCTGCGCAGGAAAGCGCGAGACCGCAGCATATCAACACCCAAGAGCCCGGATACACCAGAGCAATGGCAATGCCAGTCATGACTGTTGCGGCAAGCAGTTGCAGGCAGCGCCCAATGCCGGCGGGCATCTGCCGCAATGCGTGTAGCGAATGGGCCCGGTAGGCCATGTCGGACAACAACCGGGATTGCAGGTACCGGTCCCCGAGTCTCGGAATTTTCAGCATGAAATGCATGCGCAGATGCACCTCGAGGCGCCGACCCAGAATCATGAGCCCGCGAAACGCCCCCCAATCGAGAAACAGAAGTATCGCGAGGAGGGCGACAGAGCCTGCAAGCGCCGCGAAACGCAGTGCGCCGGACTCCAGATGCCGCCAAACATCGATCAAGCCTCGGAATAACAAGGCTTCGAGGACGGTGCCCAGGGCGGCTGAGCAGAGGGCGATTGCCGTGGCGAGGGGCAAGGCCCCTCCGCCCGCAAACAACGCCCTCGACACGATGTGCCAGACTCGAGGTTCAGGTTCCGCACGCACGCGGGCGAGGGAGTCGGGCAGAGGCTCACGAGCCGACCCTGGCTCCGCGCCCCCCGCGATGGTCAACAGTACCGCGCCGCGCAGAATCACCGCATGGGCATCGCCGGGGTCGGGGCGCGCCATCCAATACTCGAGAGGTATCTGCTCCGGCTGTTCGGCGCACAGCGCCAGAAACTTGCCCTCCGACCCGGCCGCGAGGTGGCCTTGATCGCGCAAAGTGCCGGCAAGACGCAAGGCGGCATCCTGGTGAGCGCCATCGGCCCACAGATCCGTGGGCAGTTGCAGTGCTCGAGCCCGCTGCTGAATCGATGCGGTAAAGGAGGCAGACTTGCTCCACTCTTGCCAGGCGGCGACTGGAACCGATTGTTCGTGGACATGCAGGGACTCGAGAAACTGGTCACGCTTCAGCCACAGGCGTCCCGCCGCGGGGTCCATGACTTGGACCCACGGCCCAAGCAAGCGCCACACCACTACAAAATGGGTCGCACCGCCCGGCGTCCGAGTGACGACAATGGCCGGTAGGCTGGCGGATTCTTCGAGAAGCAAATGATCGGCGGCGAGCATCGACTGAGCGGCCTTCATACCGAGCTTGATGGCAGTGTCCTCCAGGGTGTCGATCGAAGTCCCATCGACATCGGTCTGGCAGGCTTCTCTCAGGCGGCCATACGAGAGGTAGGTGTCGAAGCCGGCGAACAGGGCCTTCAGGCACGCGGGGCCGCAATCCATCGCCGATGATTGAATCACTTCGGGAATCAGCAGGCGTCGCTTCATGACCCGCCGGTCAGCCATTCGCCGGCGGTGCGCAGCAGCAACTGCCAGGGCGACACCCGCTCCACGGCAATCTCGAGCCGACCTGGCATTCCGTGCTCCAAGACTCCTCGAAAGCTCGCGCTTCCCACCAAGGCAAGTTCGACGCGCACCTTGCCGTCTCGGATTTCCTCCGCCACGCGGGTGACCTTGGCAGGCACGGTGCCGAACTCGGCCCAAGGGAAGCCATCCAGACGCAACGTTGCCAGCTGCCCTGGACTGATGCGGCCAAAGGCCGCCTGTGCGGGGTACTGCGCCACGATGATGAGGGACCCTTTGGGGATGATGGAGCCCACGCGTTCCCCTTCGGAGATCACTGCGCCTTCATGCAGGGTTGCCGCCTCTCCGATGCTGCCGTCAATCGCCGCTTGAATTCTGTGCCGCTGGATTTCGTACCCCAGGCGTGTCGTTTCCGCGGCCAAATTCTCGCCTTGGGCTTCGAGGGTGGCGATTTCGCCTTCCAACCGTGCGATCCGGGCGTCGCGTTCCCGACTGCGGGCTGCCTGCTCCTCGGGAACTCGGCTGGCGGCGACCGTGAGTTCCGACAGTGCCGCCCGTAGACGGCGCTCATCACTCTCGGCTTTGTCCAGATCGCGTGCCGGAATCAAATGCTGTGCAGCCAGTGTCCGCACCCGCGCCAAGTCTTCCGTCGCGAGCTGCGCCGCTTGGCGCGCCTGTTCGATGCGGTCGCGTGCCTCGTGCTCACTCAAGCCCGCGCTCACCTGCTCCTTGCTGCCTGCGGCGCGCTCGGCCGCGATTTGATGGCGCAAGGCGCCGACTTGCGCTTCCAGCCCTTGCGCCTGCACTTGACCCTGGGTGATCTCCAGCGCCTGGGGCGTGGAGTCCAACTCCACCAACACATCGCCGCGGTGGACCTGCTGGCCCACCCGTAGAGCGGCTCTGACCACACGGCCCAGCAACGGGGAGGAGATGGGATACGTGGCGCCATCCAGTTCGACGCGCGCCTCGCTGGATACTTCATCCAAGGTGACCTTCGACAACGTGGCCCAACAGCACCAGGCGACGAACAGGAACACAGCGAGAGCCAGGATCCACGCGGTAGGCGCGTTGCGATCCTGGCTCAGACGCAGGACGCTCACGGCAAAGTCGACGGGCTTTGACATGACGAATGGGCTCGGCCATTTATGAGTAGTGGAATTCCACCTTGGTGAACGGCAATGAGATGGACTCTGTCGGAGTAGGAGTGCTCTTGGCAGTGGTGGTCTTCGCGTCGCCGGCTTTAACATTGGTGCGTACTTTCATGATGATCTCCGTTGTAGTGAAAGTTTGAAGTGCCCAATGGATAAATCGGAATCGGCGCAAAAAAAGTGGCGGCGAAGCGGAATTTATTTGCCGCTTGGCCCCGGCCTGCAGGTAGGGCAAGCTAGTGAGATGCCGGATGCAGCGGGTCTCGAGGGGCTGATCAAGTCGTCGGAAGCGGGTGAGCCGGGGGCCGGTCCGCGCTTGTTCGAGGAACTCTATTCGGAGTTGCACGGGATAGCCCAGCGGCAGTTGAGGCGCAACTCCTCGTTGACTTTGAGCCCAACGACGCTCCTGCATGAGACTTATCTGAACCTGGCCGGGCGCAGCTCCGCCGTCTTCCCGGATCGGTCTCGGTTCCTGGCCTATGCCGCGCGGGCCATGCGCGGACTGGTGATCGACTATGTTCGGGGCCGCACTGCGCAGAAGCGGGGCGGCGAGTTCGAAATCACTGTATTGCCAACCGAGCTGCCGGGGTCGACTGAGTCGGCGTTGGAGATCGAGCGGATCGGCGAGGCCGTGGAATCGCTGTCGGCGATCGATGAACGGCTGGCGCGTTTGGTGGATCTCAAATTCTTCTGCGGCTTCTCGTTTGCCGAGGTTGCGGGCGTGCTCGGGATATCGGAGAGCACCGCCAAACGGGATTGGGAGAAGGCCAGGATGTTGCTAAAGGTGCTCATGAAGGATCCAGACGCAAAAGGCCTCACTCCATGAGAAAACCGCGATGCGCCCTGAGTGCGCACCGCGGTGTGCCTGGAAGTTACGGCTTGGGGGGCGGGATCACGATCTTGTTCTTGTCCCAACCGGCCTTCACGTTGGTCTTGATTTGCATGACAGTTCCTTATGTTGAGGATTGAGCGGATTTTCACTTTGCGAGCATTTCTGCTCTAAGTATGTAAACGGAAATCGCCTCACGGATCGTGTCATGTCCCGAAAACATTTTTCATCGTACAACATACTGATGGTTTGTCTCGGCAACATCTGCCGCAGCCCCACCGCCGAAGGTGTGCTGCTGCATTTGCTGCGGCAAGAGCAGCCGCCGCTACCGGTCGAAGTCGATTCTGCGGGCACCGCGGATTATCACGTGGGTGATGCGCCTGATAAGCGCAGTCAGCGCGCCGCTCTGAAGCGCGGCATCGACATCAGCGGCTTGCGCGGCCGTCAGGTGGCAGCGGAGGACTTTTTGCGCTTCGATCTCATCCTGGCCATGGATCAGGAGAATCTGCGCGAGTTGCAGCGTTTGCGTCCGGCGCAATCTCGAGCCGAAGTGAAGCTGTTGATGGATTATGCGCCGCAGGCCGGTCGCGATGTTCCCGATCCGTATTATGGCGACGCTGCCGCCTTCGAGAAGGTCTTGGACCTTACCGCGGCAGCGTCGCGCGGATTGATCGATTCGCTGAGAGCGTCCTTACAGAACCGTGCGTAGCAGCCAGTAGAGGCCGCCGGCCAACGCGATCGAAACGGGCAGGGTCAGCACCCAGGCCATCAGCAGGTTACGCACCGTCGACCATTGCAGTCCGGAATGGTTTGCAACCATGGTTCCCGCCACGCCGGAGGACAGCACATGGGTGGTGCTGACCGGCAAGCCGTACAGTTCGGCTGCGCCAATGGTCGCCATTGCCACGATCTCGGCGGATGCACCCTGTGCATAGGTCAAGTGCGTCTTGCCGATGCGCTCCCCGACGGTCACGACGATGCGCTTCCAGCCGATCATGGTGCCCAATCCCAAGGCGATGGCGACCGCCACCTTGACCCAGGTCGGAATGAACTTGGTCGAGTTGTCGAGTTGCTTCTTGTAGGCGCTCAAGTTCTGCTTATCTGCATCGGTGACATTCAGCGTCGATGCCTTGCTCATGAAGCGCAGACCTTCGCTGACCAGGTACATGTCGTTGCGAATATTGATCATCGAGCCGGCGGGCACTTTGTCCATCGAATGGTATTGACCCACCTGCTCCGAAATCCGGCCGGACAGCGCGGCCAGCGCCGCAACGCCGTTGCCGTCGATGGAGCGGGTGCGGACCAAATCGAGGGTGGCGGCATGCGGATCTGCCGGCGCCGCGCCGGTGGCGTAATGCGACAGCGAGTTCTGCGCCTGCGCCGATGCGGCCATGAATACGTTGACCTGATCCTCATGCATGGTTCGATTCAGCGCATAGGCGGTGGGCACCGTGCCGATCAGGATCAACATGATGAGCCCCATGCCTTTCTGGCCATCGTTGCCGCCGTGAAAGAAGCTCACGCCGGTGCAGGTCAGAATCAGCAAGCCGCGGATCCACAGGGGCGGCGGCTTGTTGCCTTCGGGCTCCTTGTACAACGCAGGAATTTTCACCGCGCTCTTGAGGATGGTCAGGAGCAGCCAGGCGGCGCTGAACCCGATCAAGGGCGAGACCAACAGCGTCTCGCCGATCTTGGTGGCCTGGCTCCAGTCGACACCGCTGGTTCCCGACGGATTCGCCGCCATCAATTGATTCATCAAACCGACGCCGATGATGGAGCCGATCAGCGTATGGGAACTCGAAGAAGGCAGACCGAAATACCAGGTGCCCAGATTCCACAGGATCGCCGCAAGCAGCAACGCGAACACCATGGCAAAGCCGGCGCCGCTGCCCACCTGCAGGATGAGCTCCACGGGCAATAGGGAGACGATGCCGAAGGCCACCGCGCCGGTCGAGACCAGCACGCCGAGAAAGTTGAAAAAACCCGACCAAATCACCGCCAGATTCGGTGACAATGAATTGGTGTAGATCACCGTGGCCACCGCGTTGGCCGTATCGTGAAATCCGTTGACGAACTCGAAACCCAGCGCGATCAACAGCGCTATACCCAACAAGATGTACGGATAAGCGCGCGTGTCACGCACCACCGATAAGTCGCTCGCCAAGTGATAGCCGGCATATATGATGCCGGCGATGACCACCACGCCTGCCAGGACGTTGAACCAGGGGTTGCTCTTGTGGGTGACCAGCTTGGAGGAGGCGGACGGTGCCACGGTACCGAGAGGGGCCGGATCGATCGCGGAGAGCTGTGACATAGGGTTATCCCGGATGAGATGTTTGACGTAGCCCGCAGTTTATAGAGCCCTAATGTGACAATTGGATGACAGGAAGAACCTCCTGATGCCCTATACGATTTCCCACACCGCCGTGGTGATGCCGATTGCGCGCCTGCTGGCCCGCCGGCGGTTGCTGGGCGCCGTGCTGATCGGCTCCATGGTCCCGGATTTCGGGATATTTTCGCGTTGGCCGATCGCGCGCTTCGAAACCCACAGCATCCCGGCTTTGGTCACATTTTGCCTGCCCGTGGGCCTGCTGACCTACTGGCTGTTTCAATTCCTGATCAAACCGGCGATGGCCGAAATCCTGCCGGAGGGCCCCTATGCGCGCTGGCACACCTTCAAGGCGCCGGAACCCATCGAGAGCCCGCGGCAGTGGCTGCTGGCGGCGGGTGGCATTTTGATCGGCGCAATACTGCACTTGGCGCTCGATGGGTTCTCGCACGATGGTGGCCGCGGCGTGCGGCTGTTCCCCGCGCTCGATGAGCCTTGGTTCGACATCGGCCGCCACCACGTGGTCGGCACCCGGCTGATCCAGGACTTTGGATCCGTGATCGGACTGATCGTGGTGTTCGGGTTTTTATTGCATGGTTTGCGGCGCGGGTCCGAGGCGGCCGTGCCCAATCGAGCGCTGGCTGCGAAGGAGCGCTACGGGTGGATCGCGGCCTATACGTCCGCAGCGATCCTGTTCACGGTCGGCTTCTACCTGTGGTTGCACGATGGGGAGGACCCGGGTATTTACCCCGGTATCGCCTTAATCTACGACGTAGCCGTAGCCGTGCTCCGCGGCCTTGCGGCCGCGGTGCTCCTCGTCAGCATCGCGTTGAGCCTCCGGCTGGAAGGCTTGCATTAGGGCCTGTTCAGGCCCTAATGCTCGTCTGGACCCGTTCGCGGCACATCGGCGGGCGCAGACGACCAGACCACGTACTTGCCATCGGATCCGGTACTCGAACCGGCCGAATCGGCCGGGCGGGGCGGTGGGACCTCGCGAACCGGCGCAGGCTCCGCCGAGGGCTGCGAAACCGGGCGGCTTTCGCCGGCGGACGAATCAGAGCTCACATTGCCGCCACCAACGGCGCCATTGCCGTTGGCCGGATTCTCGCCGCCGTCGCGACGACCTCGACCCCGACGACGCCGGCTGCGGCCGCCCCGTTCGCTGCGCTCACCGGCGGAGCGCTCGCCTTCCGGTCGCGGCGCGCCTTCCGGCCGAATCGCCTGATCGCTGCGCGGGGCTTGATCGCCGCGCGGCGGC
>CAZZWM010000095.1:0-16246 GCA_964657945.1 uncultured Steroidobacteraceae bacterium | reverse complement strand
GGCGCTGAACTAACGAATCGGAACCGCGTGCACGGTGGTCCCGTCGCGCGTGAAGTCGAATTGGATCTGCATCGGACGCGGCGGCGCAGAGTGCGCAGCCACGAACGTCCATTGCCTCGCGGCTTGCTCGGCAAGCCGTCGAAAATATCCGCTGGCATCGCTAGGATCTACGGCGACGGCGGTCACTGTCCCGTCTGCGGAAACGGTCGCTCGCACCGATACCTTGATGTGTCCCCGAATGGTTCGAGCGGCGCTCTGCGAAACGTTTGGGAGCACTTCGTGCAGCGCGAACGGCGATTTCGCATCGCCGGCACCCACATCTGGGGGCGCCGAGGTATACGGATTCGCGGGCCGCGGCGCCGTGGCGGGCAGGGCGGCGCCGGGAATTTGCGACGGTGATTCTCCCGAGGCGTTTGCCGCGAGGGTATCCACGCTGCGATGACTCCAGAACAGAGGCACCGCAGTCCAGGCCAGGGCGACAACCAGCGCCGCTACGGCAATCGCGGCAATCGATGCTTGAGATCTCGAAAGCGCAGCTGCGGTGCGCGCTTTGGGAATGACCGTCGATGGCGCCGTTCGTGGCGGTTCAGACTTGGGTGTTCTTGGGCGCGTCTGCGCCGACGTTGCCGCCTCGGTGATCGCCGCCGGCATGGACTTGGCCGATTGACCCTCGGCCCATGTCACAAGCTCGATCACATCGGGACGATCCTGCGGAATGGGGCGCAAACAACTGGATACGACGTCCCGAAATTCCGGCGAGAAATCGGCCGGCAGCAGCAATGCGTTTCTATGTCCGGCGGGGTTCGGAGGCAAACGGCGGGTAAGCGCCTCGAACAGGGTGACCCCCAGCCCCCAGATGTCGACTGCGGTGGAGGTCCTTGCCTCCGGAGAGTCATACTCGGTGGGCGCCTCAACGCCAGGCGTGTCCTCATCGCCGCTGCGGATGGTGTCGCTTGCCAGCTTCAGCTGATCTGCGATCACCAGGACATTGGTCGGTTTCAACCGGCCCAGGACCAAGCCTTGACGATGCAGGAAGGCCAAGGCGTCGAGCATTGGCAGCAACATTTCCCGCACTTCCTCGGCCGTCAGCGCTCGCTGCAGCAATACTTGAGCGAGAGTCTGGTCGGCGTACGCCATGACGACGTACAGATAGGTCAATCCATCGAGCTGACAAGTTCCTGATTCCAACAGCGGGAGTAGATGGGGATGGGCGAGGGCACCGGCTTTTTCCCAACGTGGGAGTTGCATTTCCACCTGGGGCAGGCTGGCAGGAATGAGCTTGATTGCCACTTCCCGTTGGCCCGGTGTATCGGACCTCGTCAAGAACACGCCGCTGTGCTCGGAGCATCCTAGAACCCGACCTAAAGGATAGACGCCGTTGACGATGTGTCCCTGCCACCTCGTCCATTCATCCATCATCAGTTGACGTGCTTCCACGCTCATACTTACCTCCAACGCAGCGATGCGGACATTGTCGGCAAACTGCGACGACGATGCCTGGCTCGACCATCTCGAGCCGGCGGAAGCTACGATACCCTGTGCACGGTTTATTACAATGAGCGCCAGCGCCCGAATTTTGCGACTGGAGGCGGGGACACCAGGGGCTATTGGGCCCGGGTCCAGATAAGCACGGTCGAACTTTGTTTCCCGGTGAGCGGACTTCTGGTGGGACCCGTCCTCAGAAACAACGTGCTGCCGTCGATGTTGAACTGCTGTACCTGGGTGGTACCCGTCCATGCCTGATTCCACGAGGCTTGAATGTGGTGGATGATGTTGCTGCCGTCGATCGAGTAAGTGCCGGCATAAGAGATCAGGCCTCGGTACAGCCCAATGCTTTCCTGATCCGTAGCCACCAACTGTGCAGGCGCCACGCGGCTCTCCTTGGTCAGAATGGCGTATACCCGGCAATCCGACCCATAAGACAAATACCCGTAAGGATGGGCGCCCAGAAGGTTGTTCTTATCGTTGGTCTCCAGGTCCTGGGTCTCGATGGAGAGCAGCACCCAACTTCCCAGGAGCGGACCTTCGCAGCTTTGCTGTTGAGCCCATGAACCCGCGCTCGAAAGGCACAGCGAGAAGCCGAGAATCGGCAGCAGTGATTTCACTTCAGTTGGAGACTTCGCCTTGGTCCTCGCCGTCCCAGTAATGAATCCTGTGGGCGTGCGCTTTGATCAGCACGAGTCCCGGCGTGTCCACCCCATCCTTCGCCCAGCGCTCGATGTCCTTGGTCCAATGCCTTCGAAATACTTCCCGGTCCTTGATCAGATCGGCGGTTGCTTCAATGGAAATGAACACGGGCGGTTTACCTAAAAGGCCCTTGGTCCCGGTGAATGAAATGCCCACTTTGCTGTCTGTCTTGATCTCGCCGACCACATGCGAGTCCTCGAAGGCAAAGAAATAGTTGTCGCCATCGAACTCCACGTCGCCGTTGTTGCTCATGGGCCGGCTCGCAATGCTGCCGTCCGATGCGTGCGTGGACAGCATGGCGAAATCGATATCGGCTAGCCTTTTGGCAATGTCTTTCTGAGTCCACGTGCTCATCTCAATGACCTCATGTTCTACGCTTGGATGGCCTCAACGATACGAGATCGGGGCGGGGCTGCGAATCAGCAGCCATCCTGGGAACGAGTCAGAAAAAGCCGTCTAACTTACGTTACAGCATATTCGCCCAAGCCTGTATATAATTACAGGTATGGAGATCGAGCACAAATTGGCCATTTTGGCCGACGCTGCCAAGTACGATGCTTCTTGCGCCAGCAGCGGCGCGCCCAAGCGCCATGCTGCGCCCGGTCGCGGCATGGGTTCCACCACCGGCATGGGAATTTGCCACAGTTACACACCCGACGGCCGCTGTGTATCACTGCTCAAAATTCTGCTGACGAATTTCTGCTTGTACGACTGTGTGTATTGCGTCAATCGCCGCTCCAGCGATGTTCCACGGGCCCGGTTTGCGGTCGAAGAAGTCGCGAATTTGACCTTGTCCTTTTATCGGCGCAACTACATCGAAGGGCTGTTCTTGAGTTCGGGCATCATCCGCTCCGCTGACTACACCATGGAGCAGATGGTCGAGGTCGCGCGGCAACTGCGTGTCGTGCACCAATTCGCAGGCTATATTCATCTCAAGACCATTCCCGAAGCGAGCCCGGAACTCATCGAAGCGGCCGGCAGGTATGCCGATCGATTGAGCGTCAATATCGAGCTTCCATCCCACGAAGCGTTGAGCAAATTGGCTCCGGAGAAATCCGAACGCTCCATCAAGAAGGCCATGGGCGCCATCCGCCTGAAGCTCGACGAGGCAAGAGCGGGGGGTGCTCGCGCTCCCAAGTTCGCTCCAGCGGGGCAGAGTACGCAGATGATCGTCGGCGCCGATTCGAGTTCCGACGTGAATATTCTCGGCACTGCCGATACGCTATACCGCTCGTATGGTCTGAGGCGGGTGTATTACTCGGCCTTCAGCCCGATTCCTCATTCTTCTGCGCGGCTGCCGAACCGGTCTCCTCCGTTGTTGCGCGAGCATCGCCTGTATCAAGCGGATTGGCTGCTGCGTTTTTATGGCTTCTCGGTCGGGGAATTGTCCGACTCATTGCCGGATGGCGCTCTCAGCCTGGAGCTCGACCCTAAGACTTCCTGGGCGCTCGCGAATCGTGACCGATTCCCTGTCGATGTGAACCACGCATCCCGCGAGGATCTGTTGCGCGTGCCGGGCCTCGGGGTCCGAGTGGTCAATCGCATCATCGCATCGCGACGTCATCGGCGCCTACGATGGGAAGATCTGACGGCCCTCGGCGCAGGATTGAAGCGCGCCCGACACTTCATCATCGCCGCAAATTATGCGCCGCGCAGCGCTGAACACTCGAGCGCTCGGCTGCGGAGGGAAGTGACTCAGGTTTCGATCCAGCAGTCCTTGTTTTGAGGCCATGCAGCAAGTACGGAATCAATCGCGTACCTTCGCCGCCTGGCGCGACGCCGTACGGCCGTTGCTGGCGTCGGGAGAGAAGCCCGAGCGCCTCGCGGGGTCGGACATGTTCTCGAGGATCACACCGGTCGACAAGGCGATGTCCGGCGACGTGGCATTCCGCCTGCCCCGTTCGTTGATGCGACTTCTCGAAAATCTGGCGTGCTTTCGCCACGACTCGCGCTGGGAATTGATGTATCGGCTCTGTTGGCGAATTCTTTTTGAAAATCCTCACTTGCTGCAAGATCCGGGCGATCCGGACGTTCAGCACGCAATGTCGATGGACCGCGCAATTCGCCGCGACCTGCACAAGATGCACGCCTTCGTGCGGTTTCGCGAGATGAGGTCCGAAACCGGTGAGCCGCGCTATTTTTCCTGGTTCGAACCTCAGCATGAGATTCTGAGTCGAGGCGCAAATTTCTTCGTCAAACGCTTCCCCAACATGCACTGGACCATCGCCACGCCCGATGGAGCCGCGGTTTGGGACGGGATTGAGTTGTGTCTCGTGGACGCCGATCTGTCCGGTGAAAAACCGACTGGCGATGTCAGCGAAGACTTGTGGCGCACCTACTACCGCTCGATATGCAATGTTGCGCGTATCAACGCGCCGGCAATGCAGCGCGAGATGCCGCAGCGCTATTGGCGCAATCTGCCGGAGTCCGCCGAGATACCAGCATTGATGCGCGATGGGACCTCACGATTCGAGGCTCGTCACGAACAGAGTGACCATCATCATTTTAGCGAGGCCAAAGCAGTGAAGCATTCATTGTCGAAAGTCATCGCACCGGCCGACGCGTTGCAATCGTGCAAGGCTTGCGATCTGTGGAAGCATGCGACGCAGGCGGTCGCGGGCGAAGGGCCAGGCGCGGCGCAGATCATGCTGGTCGGTGAGCAGCCGGGCGATGAGGAGGATCTGCGCGGCAAGCCGTTCGTGGGGCCGGCCGGCAAGGTATTGGATGGAGTGCTTGAACAAGCGGGACTGACTCGGCCGGCTCTGTATATCACCAACGCCGTCAAACACTTCAAGTGGGAGCCTCGCGGCAAGCGCCGGCTTCACAAGAAACCGTCAGGGGGCGATATTCGGGCCTGCAATATTTGGCTGCAAGGCGAGATAGCTGCCGTGAAACCACGCGTGATTGTCGCTCTGGGTGGGAGCGCGTTGCGGGCGCTGACCGGGGCCTCGCCGTCGATCGAGTCGGCGCAGAAGTTGGATCTGCATCATGCAAGCGGCACGCGAATCCTCGCGGCCTATCATCCATCGGCGATCCTGCGCGCGGAGGGAGATCGCGCCGAACAACTTCGCACTGCCTTGGTGACGGTACTCAAGCAAGCCGCGAGTCTTGCGTACGCTGGTGATGTCCCGCATGGCTGATTCGCGCGTATTGCAAGATTTGATCGTCGCCACGCGACGCGGCCTCTACTGTCAGGCAGGCGAGTTCTACATCGATCCCTGGCTTCCCGTGGATACGGCTGTGATCACGCATGCGCATGGTGACCACCTGCGTGCCGGCAGCGGCCGTTACTTCTGCTCGGCGCCGGGCGAGGCTGTCACCCGCCTGAGACTGCCGGCTGATGTAAACCTCGCTCCGGTGCGCTATGGCGAGCAATTCGAGATCGGCAATGTGAAAGTGTCCTTGCATCCGGCCGGGCATATCCTGGGCTCATCGCAGGTGCGGGTCGAACATGGCGGCGAGGTCTGGGTGGTGTCCGGCGACTACAAGCGCGATCCAGACCCCACCTGCACCCCTTTTGAAGTCCTCGCCTGCGATGCATTCATCAGCGAGGCCACATTCGCGCTGCCTGCCTACCGCTGGCCCGACACGCAGCTGATTGCCGCGGACATTTTCGATTGGTGGCAGACCAACAAGCGCGCCGGGGTTGCAAGCATCTTGTTTGCGTATGCGCTGGGCAAAGCGCAGCGGGTGCTGGCCGAATTGACTCGTTTCACCGACGAACCCGTCTTCGTTCATGGCGCCGTGGCTTCGTTGGTCGATGCATACCGTCGAGCCGGTATTGCCATGCTGCCCACTCAGCCGGCGACCGTGGCGGCAAGCGCCGACTACCGGGGAGCCTTGGTGCTGGCGCCACCGAGTGCGGCGGGTTCGACTTGGATTCGGCGCTTCGGCGAGTCACGCACCGGCTTTTGCTCGGGCTGGATGCGGGTGCGCGGCGATCGACGCAGGCGCGGCTACGATCGAGGTTTCGTGCTGTCCGATCATGCGGATTGGCCCAGCTTGCTGCGTACCGTTCGAGAAACCGGTGCCCGACGAGTGCTATTGACCCACGGGTATACGGACGCAATGTGCCGATTTCTGCAAGAGCAGGGTGTGGCCGCGACGGCCCTGCAAACCGAATACGGAGCCGAGGAATAGTGCGACGCTTCGCCTCTCTTTTCGAGAGTCTCGATACCACCACATCGACCCGGCTGAAGGTCGACGCCATGGTGGAGTATTTTCGCGACGCGAGTGCGTCGGATGCCGCCTGGGCCGTGTATGTCTTGATGGGTCGGCGGGTGAAGCGCAGCATCGGGCCGGCGCTATTGCATGGCTGGCTCAGCGAGGAGGCCGGTTTGCCGCAGTGGCTGGTCGAGGAAACCTATGGCTCGATCGGCGATCTGGCTGAAACCATCGCGCTCTTGATCGCGCCCGAGGGAACCTCGGCAACGGGTCACGGGGGATCGTACATATCCCTGACCGAATGGTTCGAGCAGCGAATCCTCACCTTGGCCGATTTGCCGGCCGAGGAGCAGCGTCAAAGGGTGGTGGGATGGTGGCATGAGTTGCCCTACCGCGAGTGTTTTCTGGTCAACAAGCTCTTGACCGGATCGCTGCGGATTGGGGTCTCACGCGCTTTGGTCACCCGGGCATTGGCTGAGATGTTCGGACAGCCACGCACCCAGATCGAACGCGCGCTGATAGGCGCCTGGAACCCGAGCGCCGAATTTTGGTTGGCATTGACGCTCAACGAAGGCAGCACACATGCCAGCCATCCCTATCCGTTCTTTCTGGCATCGCCGCTCGAAGGCCCGGCCGATTCGCTGGGCAAGCGCGATGAGTGGCTGGCGGAATGGAAGTGGGACGGCATCCGCGGTCAAATCGTTCGCCGCTCTCACGAATGCACGCTGTGGTCGAGAGGCGAGGAAATCATTACCGATCGATTCCCGGAAATTGTTTCTGCGGCGGGTTCGCTGCCGGCCGGGACCGTGATCGATGGTGAGGTGCTTGCGTGGGGAGCGGATGAGGTTCTGCCGTTCGCGCTGCTCCAGAAACGCATCGGACGCCGCACGTTGTCGGCAAAGATCCTGAAGGACATACCTGCGCGTTTCATCGCCTACGATCTGCTGGAGTGGCAGGGCGAGGACTGGCGGCCGAAGCCGTTGCGCGAACGGCGGGCGCAACTGCAACACATTCTTGAACCGCTGCAAACGGGTTGCCTGGGCTTCTCCGCTGCGATCGAGTCGCCCTCGTGGGGCTCGCTGGCGATTCTGCGCGACAGCGCGCGCTCGAAGGGTGTGGAAGGCCTGATGCTGAAGAGGTGGGATTCTGCGTACGGCACGGGCCGTCAACGGGGCGCCTGGTGGAAATGGAAGATCGACCCGTTCGTGTTCGACGGCGTGCTCCTGTACGCGGCGCCGGGCCACGGGCGACGCTCGAATTTGTACACCGATTACACCTTCGGTGTTTGGGCGGGCGATGCTCTGGTCCCCGTTGCGAAGGCCTATTCGGGACTCACCGATGAGGAAATCCGCCGGTTGGATAAATGGATTCGGGCCAACACGCGCGAGAAATTCGGCATCGTTCGAAGCGTCGAGCCGGTGCATGTTTTTGAGCTGGCGTTCGAGGGCATTGCCAGATCGACGCGTCACAAGTCCGGCATCGCGATGCGGTTCCCGCGCATCAAACAGTGGCGTTCGGACAAGGGGCCCAAGGAGGCCGACACATTGCAGAACCTGCAGTCGCTGCTCGCGCAGCAGCCACATGGACAGTGAGGTCCAACAAAGACTCGATCGAGCGCGACAGTGGTTCGACCGTCAGGGACGATGCGCTTTCGAGTTTCAGGAGGCGATGTGGCTGGCTTACTGGCAGGGGGAGTCGGGTCTGCTCAACGCCGGCACCGGCAGCGGCAAGACATTGGCCGCGTGGTGCGGACCGCTGCTGGATCCCGACGCGCAACCGGCGGAGACGGGCATTCGCGTATTGTGGATCACGCCCCTTCGCGCGCTGGCGAGAGATTTGGTCTCTGCCCTGCGCGAGCCGCTGCCGGAATTGAATCCCGATTGGCGGGTGGAGGAACGAACGGGCGACACGTCTTCGTCGGCACGCGCACGGCAATCTTCGAAGCCGCCGCATGCTCTCGTGACGACGCCGGAGAGCTTGTCCGTCATGTTGAGCCGCGCAGAGGTGGCGGCGACATTGCGCGGGGTACGCGCGGTCATTGTCGATGAATGGCATGAATTCCTCAGCACCAAGCGCGGCGTGCAGTTGGAGTTGGTTGTCGCGCGGCTGCGTGCCTTGTCGCCGACGCTTCGCGTGTGGGGAATGTCGGCCACGTTGCCTAACTTGCCGGTGGCGATGCAGACATTGCTGGGGCCCGGGCGGCGCGGAATGCTGATCAGAGCACAGCAGGAAAAACGCTACGACATCGCCGCCATTCTTCCGCCGAATATCACGCGCTTTCCCTGGGCAGGACACCTCGGTTTGTCGTTGCTGCCGGCTGTGCTGTCACGTATCGAGGCTGCGCGCACGACGCTGGTGTTCACCAACACCCGCTCGCAGGCAGAATTGTGGTTTCAAGCCATCATTACGTCACGCTTGGACTGGGTTACGGTCAGCGCGCTGCATCATGGGTCCATCGACGGCAAGATCCGGCGCCGGATCGAGGAAGGGCTGAAGAATGGCAGTTTGAAGTGCGTGGTTTGCACCTCATCGCTCGATTTGGGGGTCGACTTCCCGCCAGTCGACCAGGTGTTCCAGATCGGCAGCCCCAAGGGCGTCGCCCGCCTGTTGCAACGCGCCGGCCGCAGCGGCCATCAGCCAGGTCAGGTCAGCCGCGTGACCATCGTGCCAACACACGCCTTCGAGCTATTGGAGTGCGCGGCCGCCCGGCTCGCATCCGCCGCACAACATATCGAACCCCGCACCGGCTTGCGGCTGTCCCTCGATGTCCTCGCCCAGCATTTGGTGACTCTGGCCGCGGGCGGGGGCTTCGAGGAGCTCCAGACCTGGGACGAGGTCCGAGGGACCCACGCGTTCGCCGATCTCACTGCAGATCAATGGCGCTGGACTTTGGATTTCATCACTCGTGGTGGCACGGCATTGCAGGGCTATCCGCAGTTTCGTCGGGTCTCGCTGCAGCAGTCGCGCTACGTGATCGCCGGTGCGGATCTTGCGCGGCGGCACCGGCGAGCCATCGGCACCATCAGCAGCAATGCGTCAATTGCCGTCAAGTGGCTGCAGGGCGGGACTCTCGGATACATCGAAGAATCCTTTGTGGGCCGGCTGCGGCCGGGCGAAGCGTTCATATTTGCCGGACGCTCGTTGAGTCTCGTGAAGCTGCGTGATGCGGTGGCCTACGTCCGCTCGTCAACCAAGCGCAGCCGCTTCGTACCTCGCTGGCAAGGCTCCAGATTGCCGATATCCACCACGCTGGGTTTCGGGGTGCTGGACCTGCTCGGCGATTTTGCCGCCGGCGTCGAGGGTCAACCGGAGGTGCGTGAAATGGCGCCGTTGCTGCGATTGCAGGCGCAAGTGTCGGCCGTTCCGAGGCCCCGTGAGCTATTGCTCGAGTACTACCGGACCCGCGAAGGATTCCATCTGATGGCCTATCCATTCGCCGGGAGGATACTCAACGAGGGGGTGGCCTCGGTGATGGCGGCGCGAATGGCGCGAGAGTCACCCAGGACCTTCTCGATCACGAGTACGGAGTATGGATTCGAGCTTCTGTGCGAAGTGGCCTTCGACATTGACGTAGGCAGGGTCAGGCGATTGCTCAGTGTGGACAATTTGTTGGCCGACATGTTGCTGAGCGTCAATCTATCCGACCTGGCCCGCCGACAATTCCGGGACATCGCGCAAATCGCCGGGCTCATCGATCCGGGCACACCTGGCAAGCGCAAGTCCTCGAAACAACTGCAGGCTTCGAGCGGATTGATGTTCGATGTCCTGGAGCGTCACGATGCACGCAACCTGCTGCTGGAGCAGTCGCGACGCGAAGTATTGGACGCACAATTGGATTTCACGGAGTTGCGCCAATTGCTGGCTCGGTTGACCGGTCTTGAAATCGTGATCCGGCAACCCGAGCGGCTGACACCGCTGGCTTTCCCCATCTGGGCCGACCGGCTGCAGACGCAAACACTGAGCACGGAGTCCTGGCGGGCGCGAATCGAGCGGGAGGCGCGACGCCTCGAGAGAATGGCGCAATGAAGGGCGCTGTGCAATTGCGGATTCACGGCGAGACGCTGTGGCTGCATCCGCAGCGGGCAGTGGTTTGGAGGCGTGGCAACGCACTCATAGTAGCGGACACGCATTTCGCCAAGAGCAGCGCTCTGGCGCGCCACGGCATGGCGATTCCTGCGGGAACCGATGAGGGGGATCGTTCGAGGCTTACCCAGCTCATCAGCGAGGTTTCGGCCCAGAGGCTCATCGTCCTCGGCGACTTTCTCCACCAGCCGATTGCACCGAACAGTCCTGAGGCGATCCAAATGCAATGCTGGTGCGACTCATTGCGCAATACCCGGATACAGGTCATTGCCGGCAATCATGATCGCGGGGTGTCGACGGGGTGGCGGGGGTCGATCGAATGGATCGCCGGCGAGCATGAAGAATGGCCTCTACGCTTCATCCATGATGATTCGAGCATTTCGGCTGGGAAGTCCATTTTCTCGCTCAGCGGTCATGTGCACCCCGTGGTTGCACTGAGAGGGCTGCGCAAGCGTTCCAGCCGTGTGCCTGCCTTCTGGTTGCGGGAACATGGGCTCGTCCTGCCGTCGTTTGGACTGTTCACCGGCGGCCATCTCATTGAACCGGCGATAGGCGAGCAGTTATTCGCCGTCAGCCCCGAGCAAGTGGTGGCGTTTCCCGTCAAATCATCCTATCGATGACTTTGAAGTGCTTGCGCGCATAGGCCAGTAATTCGGCATCGCTTGGATGATCCGAGCTTTCGACGGCAACGATGAATTTGGCTATCTCAGGATGCTTGGTGCGTGCGAAGGCCGCGAGTTCGTCTTTCGTTTGCGCAGGTCCGATCACCAGAATCTCATGCACTCCCGCCAAGGGCTCGAGCACAGCTTCGAAAAACTCGTGATCGACCGGGGGCTTGTGACCGCCATGCGGGCTCTTGCGCAGGTGAGTGTGTCCGTCCTGATCACGTGATTTGACGACGGATTTGGACTGCTCATCGTCGGTGAAATTCCAAACGACCGCCTTATGATGATCGACCCAGACGATCGAATGTAATCGACTCATTGCGCGCCCTCCGTAAACCACTGCTACATCGTACTCGCTTCAGGCGCCTGATTTTGCAAGATGGCAATCGGCAGCGTTCCGAACGGCCAAAAAAAGCGGCCCTCGGGAGCAGGGCCGCTTTCATGGCCGGCGTCACTGAATCAAGGGGCAACGACGATCTTGTTGTGCACGGCGGTAACGCCGTCGGTGTCCTTGGTGATCATCTCCGCCAAGTCGCTGGCATCCTTGGTCGGAGCCCTCCCGCTGAGCCAGACCGCACCGTTGGCATCGGTATCGACCTGGATGTGGGTGAGCGTCGACATATGCTTGGCGGCAAGCTTCGTTTTCACTTTGGTCGTGATCACCGAGTCTTTGACGTACGTGCCCGCCGTTTCGGTGTCGGCGGCATACAAGGTGCCGGCGGCGCCGACGGCCAGCATGACGGATAGTGCTAGGGTCTTCATGGTATTTTTTCCTTCAATGAGAGTTGATAGAGCGTTGCGAGCGAGCTAGTCGCGACGCGACCACAGGACGCCGGCCAGAAAACCGACACCGGCGATCACGGCCAAGGTCGCCAGAGGATTGTTGCTGGCCGCATCTCTAAACTCCGAGATCGCGTCGCCAAAGCTTTTTTGCGCCTTGCCAGCCGCCTGCCGGATTTTGCCATCGAGTTGCGCAGCAGCGTCGCCCGTGGCTCCGCCGAATGCGTCTTGTGCCTTGCCGACCACGTCATTGGCGGCACCCTTTACTTGATTCATCATGTGATTCTCCAGGAAATTAAAAAACGTTTTGATCAGGCGCGGCGGCGGAACAACGCGTGGTAGATGACCAAGAACAGGACCGCGCCAATCACCGCCACCAGCATGCTGTACAGGTTGACGCCGGTCACGCCGGGCATGCCGAACTCGTTGAACAACCATCCGCCCAAGAAAGCGCCGACGATTCCCAGCAGGATGTCGACAATCAGCCCTTCGCCGCTCTTGTTGACGATCTTGCTGGCGATGAAACCGGAAATCAGACCCAAGATGATCCATGCAATGAAAGACATTCCTTACCCCTATGTTGTTGTTGCTTCGCGGACCCGAAGCTCCCGGGGGAGGATCTTGCGTGAATGGCGCGGCCGGTCGAGTAGGACGATTTCACCAGCTGCTGTGGGATAAGTACCCGGTTCGGGCGCGTGAGGCGGTCGGCCGTGTTTCACCGCGTCAATACCTCGATTGCGCGGGCTGGACAGCATCCGGCGGGGTGACTAACCCTGCTTGGTCAGTTCCCGATGCAGGAAAGTCCGCGCCGTTTTCCAACTGCGTTTCGCAGTCATGGTGGAGATGTCGAGAACCCCGGCAATCTCCTCGTAGGTCATTCCTGCAAAATAGCGCATCTCGACGATACGGTGCGCCCGCTCATCGATTCGTTCCAAGAGCTGAAGCGCCGCCTGCAGCGCTTCGGCGTCGGGTGCCTCCCGGCCAAGATCGACCTCGGCATTTGACAATGTCAGCGCAGCAACCCCGGCGCCGCGTTTTTGAGCCTTCTGGTTGCGCAGCGTATCGACAATGACGTTTCGCATCACTGTGGCTGAGTATGCGAAGAAATCACGGCGATCGTTCAGCGAAGGAATCTCTTGTTCTGAAAGGCGCAGATACGCTTCGTGGACCAGACTCGGGGCGTCCAGATTGGTCTGATCGCCACGGGCGATTCTGCTTCTTGCGATACGGGTCAGTTCCGCGTAGACGGTCGAGTACAGTGCGGATCGGGCCTCCGCACTGCCTGCACGCATCTCGCTGAGCAGAATCGTTATATCGCCCATATGACGTACCGAACCATTCCAAGCACGATTGTATCAGCGCCTGGTGCAAGTCCGGTCGGCCGCGGCGCCCACCTCATTCCTCCAACAGGCTGCGCAACATCCACGCCGTCTTCTCATGAATGTTGAGCCGCTGGGTCAGCAGGTCGGCAGTCGGCTGATCATTCGCAGCATCTGCAACGGGAAAAATCCCGCGTGCCGTACGAGCAACCGTCTCGTGACCGATGACCAGTGTCCGCACCATATCGAGCGCTTTGGGCGGTTCGGCCGGCGCGTCCGCCACCGAGGCCAGCTTGCCGAATTGAGCGTAACTGCCCGGCGCCGTATGGCCGAGCGCGCGAATCCGTTCAGCGATCAGGTCGACGGCGTTCCACAGTTCTGTGTATTGCTGCATGAACATGGCATGCAAGGTGTTGAACATCGGCCCGGTTACATTCCAGTGAAAATTGTGTGTCGTCAGATAGAGCGTATAGGTGTCCGCAAGCAGCCTCGACAGGCCTTGCGCGATCACTTCCCGGTCATTCGAACTGATACCGATTTCAACCGGCATTCGCGCTGCCGGGGTGTGTTGCATCGATTGCGTCATGATTGCTTCCTTGAATTTCCAATGACCCCATATTGAGTGCAAGCGGCGCATCGATCCAGTCGATTGTGTGTATCGGCGTCATTACGGCCGCCTATCGGTGGGCCATCGACATCGTCTATGGATATCATTGAAAAGATCGACTGCTCCACGCGCTTAAAGGGCTATATTCGCTTCATCTTTATAGGTGGAGTGAACCCATGAGCGCGACTGAAGCCAAATGTCCATACAATCACACCTTCGGCGGCGGTACATCGAACAAGGATTGGTGGCCAAAGCATCTGCCCCTCGATTTGCTGCACCAGCATTCATCGAAATCCGACCCGATGGGCCCCGACTTCGACTATGCCAAGGAATTCAAGACTCTCGACTACGCAGCTTTGAAGAAGGATCTTGCGTCGCTGATGACGGATTCTCAGACGTGGTGGCCGGCCGACTTCGGCCACTATGGCCCCTTGTTCATACGAATGGCATGGCACAGCGCCGGTACTTATCGCACCGGCGACGGCCGCGGCGGCGGCGGCAGAGGGCAGCAGCGCTATGCGCCCCTCAACAGCTGGCCCGACAATGTCAATCTGGAAAAAGCGCGGCGCCTGCTTTGGCCCATCAAGCAGAAGTATGGCCGGAAGATTTCCTGGGCCGACCTCATGATTTTGACCGGCAATGTCGCCCTCGAGACCATGGGGTTCAAGACCTTTGGCTTTGCCGGCGGACGCGCCGACGTTTGGGAGCCGGATCACGATGTTTCCTGGGGCACGGAGAAGACCTGGCTGGCCGCCGACACCCGATACTCCGGAGATCGCGAGCTTGCACACCCGCTCGGCGCAGTGCAGATGGGTTTGATCTACGTGAATCCAGAGGGACCCAACGGCAATCCGGATCCGGTGGCGTCCGCGCGCGACATCCGCGAAACATTCGCCCGCATGGCGATGAATGACGAGGAGACGGTCGCGTTGATTGCCGGGGGCCACACCTTTGGCAAGACGCACGGAGCCGGCCCCGCCTCCCATGTGGGTTCCGATCCGGAAGGCGAAGACATCGAGGCGCAGGGCCTCGGATGGAAGAGCACTTTCGGCACCGGTTGGGCGGGCGATGCGATCACCAGCGGCTTGGAGGTCACTTGGACCACCACGCCGACGCAGTGGAACAATGATTTTTTCAAGAACCTGTTCGGCTATGAGTGGGAGCTGACCAAGAGCCCCGCAGGCGCCCATCAATGGAAGCCGAAAAATGGCGCGGGCGCCGATACGGTGCCGCACGCGCACGACAAAACCAAGCGTCTGACGCCCTCGATGTTGACGACGGATCTGGCGCTGCGCTTCGATCCGGCCTACGAGAAGATTTCGCGGCGCTTCTTCGAACAGCCGCAGCAATTTGCCGATGCGTTCGCGCGGGCTTGGTTCAAGTTGACTCATCGCGATATGGGACCGCGCGGGCGTTATCTCGGGCCCGAGGTACCCAAGGAGGAACTCCTTTGGCAGGACCCGATTCCGGTGTTGGACCACAAGCTGATCGACGCGGGGGACATTAGCTCGCTCAAAATCAGGATCCTGGCCTCCGGCTTGAGCATCTCAGAGCTCGTCTCAACCGCCTGGGCTTCGGCTTCCACGTTCCGAGGTTCCGACAAGCGAGGCGGTGCCAATGGCGCACGCATCCGACTCGCGCCTCAGAAGGATTGGGCCGTCAACCGGCCCGCGCAGCTGGTCAAGGTGGTGAAAGTGCTGGAAGCCATCCACGGCGAATTCAACAAGGCGCAGAACGATGGCAAGAAAGTGTCGATGGCGGACTTGATCGTGCTGGGTGGCTGCGCGGGAATCGAGCAGGCCGCGAAGAATGCCGGCGTGAACATCACGGTGCCCTTCACCGCGGGGCGCATGGATGCTTCGCAGCAGCAGACTGACGTTCAGTCCTTTTCAGTGCTCGAGCCGGCGGCGGACGGATTCAGGAATTATCAAAAGGCCCCAGCTGCCGTGGCCGCCGAAGCGCTGCTGCTCGACAAAGCGCAGTTGCTCACGCTCACTGCGCCGGAGATGACGGTGCTGATCGGTGGCTTGCGTGTGTTGGACACCAACGCGAACGGCAGCAAGCATGGCGTATTCACCAAGACTCCGGGAGCGCTGACCAACGATTTCTTCAGTAATCTGCTCGACATGCGTACGCAATGGTCCGCGACTTCCGAGGCGAAGGACATTTACGAAGGCCGCGAAAGCAGCCAAGGTCCGGTCAAGTGGACGGCGACACGCGCCGATCTGATATTCGGATCCAACTCTCAACTGCGCGCACTGGTTGAAGTCTATGGCAGCGCGGATGCGAAAGGACGGTTCGTCGATGCATTCGTAGCGGCCTGGAATAAGGTGATGAACCTGGATCGTTTTGATTTGAAGTAAGACTCAAACCGGACCGGATTCGAAAAGTCGCGAATCCGGTCTACCATGGGCGGATGAGCATTCAAAGAGGATGAGCAC
>CAZZWM010000094.1:0-16640 GCA_964657945.1 uncultured Steroidobacteraceae bacterium | reverse complement strand
CAGCACCACGCCATCGACCCGGTCGCTGAAGGTGATTCCATCCAGGCGGTCGCCGCCGACGATACTCAAGATGCGGCGTACTTCGGCCTGATCGTGCTCGATGTCGGCGGCGCCGAGCGGCCGCCAGATCACGCTGCGATGCGCAGTTTCGGGAACGATGGTCGAGTTCAACACATTGAGCAGCGCTTTCACGCCGGCGGTTTTGACGCCGACGGTTTCCACCACCGGCACACCGAGTTCCGCAGCCATCCGCGCGGCATCGATGTGGATGCCCTTGCGGCGCGCGATGTCGGTCATGTTCAGCGCCACCACCATCGGCAGACGCAGCCGTTTCAGGCTGAGCACCAAGCGCAGATTTTGACGCAGATTGGTGGCGTCCGTAACGCACACGACGAAATCCGGCTGGGGTTCGCCCGAGCGCCGGCCGAACAACACATCGGCGGTGATCTGCTCATCCGGCGTCAGCGGATCGAGACTGTAGGCGCCCGGAAGATCCAGGATGCGGATGCGCAAACCGGAGGGTGTCAGCAGCGAGCCTTCCTTGCGTTCAACCGTGACCCCGGCATAGTTGGCGACTTTCTGCCGACTGCCGGTCAAGATATTGAACAGGGCCGTCTTGCCGCAGTTGGGGTTCCCAACCAGCGCAACCAGCGGACCAGGAACGCTAGGCGCGGCATCCATGGAATTGGCCGCGCTTAAACTTGCTCCGGGCATACGCGGATGCACGCAGCCTCGAATAAGCGCAACGCAAAGGTCCCGGTGCCGATGCGCACGGCAATGGGTGCGCGTGCCAGCAATCCGCGAGCTACGATGCGCACCGCTTCACCAGGCAGAAAGCCCAATTCAGCCAGGCGCCGGCCTAATTCCGCAGGTGCTTTGGAATGGCCCGCAGACACCGAGACAACCCGTGCCGAAGCACCCGGCGCCAGGTCCGCGAGCGGAATGTCCAGACGATTTTCAGCCATGAACGCAATTCTATATGAGAATCGTTCCCATTACTATTACGCCTCCCTAGCGGGTCGGGCGGCCGCCGGTCCGTCCTGATAGGCTAAAGGGCCCAGATCCCATTCGGAGGCGTATGAAATGCCTACGCTTTTTGAGAAAATAATCGCGGGTGAACTGCCGGCCACGGTGCTGTACCGCGATCCGCGCGTCATCGCATTTTTGGATATCCGCCCGGCGGCGCCGGTTCATATACTTATAGTCCCGAACAAGCCCATTCCCACTGCCAATGACATTGCCGACGAGGACGAGTCGTTGATTGGACATATGTTCATCGTCGCGCGCGATTTGGCGCGCCAGCAGGGCATTGCAGAAAGCGGCTATCGGTTGATCATCAACTGCAACAAGGACGGCGGTCAGGAGGTCTACCACCTGCACGTGCACCTGTTAGGCGGCCGCGCCCTGGGGCCGATGACTACGCGATCTTAGAAAACAAAGGAATAGTGATGAAGAAGAAAAAAGCCCCGACCAGCAAGTCGCGCGCCACACCGAAGCGAAGCATGAAAAAGCCATCGAGAAGCGCCGCCAAGTCCGCCACCCGGCCGAGCGTGCGCGTCGCGAATCCGGCCCGGCGCAGCTTGTACCCGGCTGTCGAGCCGTTTCGTCACGGCTTTCTGAGGGTTTCGGACGTTCATGAGATTTACTACGAAGAGTGCGGCAACCCCGCGGGCAAGCCGGCCGTATTCCTGCATGGCGGTCCGGGCGCCGGTTCCGACAAACGTGCCAGGCAATTTTTCGATCCGCATCACTATCGAATCGTGGTATTCGATCAGCGCGGCTGCGGCCGCAGCAAGCCGAGCGCCAGCCTGATCGAAAATACCACCTGGCACCTGGTCGCTGACATCGAGCGGTTGCGCAAGCATCTGGGCATCGAACGCTGGTTGGTGTTCGGCGGCTCCTGGGGCAGCACCCTGGCGCTGGCCTACGCCGAAGCCAATCCGGAACGGGTGACCGAACTGGTATTGCGCGGCATCTTCCTGCTGCGCTACGCGGAAATACGCTGGTTCTATCAACACGGCGCCTCGGATATCTTTCCCGACGCCTGGGAAGGCTACCGCGACATCATTCCGCCCGACGAACGTGACGACTATTTGAGCGCCTATCACCAGCGCCTTACGGGCAGCGACCAACGCGTCGCGCTGGCGGCGGCGCGCGCCTGGTCCACGTGGGAGGCGTCGGCGAGTTTTCTGCACAGCAACGTCGACAACATCAAGAAATGGGGCGAAGACCAATTCGCCCTGGCGGTGGCGCGCATCGAGTGCCATTACTTCGTCAATCGCGGCTTCCTGCGCAGCGAGAATCAATTGATCGACGATGTACCGCGTATCCGGCACATTCCCACCACCATCGTGCAGGGCCGTTACGATGTGGTCTGCCCGGCGACCAGTGCCTGGGACTTGCACCGCGCCTGGCCGGAGGCAGACTTCCGCCTGGTTCCCGATGCGGGTCATTCAGCCTTCGAACCGGGCAATACACACGAACTCGTCTCCGCGACCGACCGCTACCGAAGCCGCTGATGTCGGAACTGGCGTACCTGGGTCTGGCGCGTGCGGGCGATGCGCGCGAAATTGCCGAGATGTCGCGCGATCTGATCGAGCAGGGATTGACCTGGTCGTGGACCCCGGCGCGGGTCCAGCATTTCATCACCGGTGCTGAATCCTCGGTGATCGTCGCGCGCCGCGAACGGCATGTCGCGGCGTTCGCCATCATGCACTTCGGCGACGATGTGGCGCATTTGAATCTGCTGGCGGTGGCCCCGGAGCACCGGCGCCAAGGTCTCGGGTCGCAATTGATGGACTGGCTGACCACCACGGCGATCGAGGCCGGAGTGTTCCGCATCAATCTCGAAGTTCGCACGCAAAACGACGCGGCGCGCAGTTTCTATGAGCGGCTGGGATTCGCCCAACTGGGGGTGGTGCAGGGCTACTATCAGGGACGCGAAGCGGCCCTGCGCATGTCGCGTCGCCTGGAGATCACGCCCTAAAGGCCATGCCTGCGACTTTGAACACTCGTGACTTTGGCGCCACCGGCCGGCAAGTGGCTGCGGTCGGCCAGGGCTCGTGGCGAATCGAGGCGGGGCAAGCCGCGGCCGCCACTGCGGCTTTGCGGCGAGGCCTTGATCTTGGCCTCACGCACATCGACACCGCTGAAATGTACGGCTCCGGCGCGTCAGAACGCTTGATCGGCGCCGCCATCGCGGGGCGCCGCGACCGGGTCTATTTGGTATCGAAGGTGCTGCCGTCCAATGCGTCGAAGCGCGGCACCATCAAGGCGTGCCACACATCGCTCGCCAATCTCAATACCGATCGGTTGGACTGTTATCTGCTGCATTGGCGCGGCAGCTTTCCGCTGGAGGAAACCATCGAGGCCTTTCACACCCTGAAGCGCGACGGAAAGATTCTCGCCTGGGGAGTCAGCAATTTCGATGAGGCCGATCTCGAGGAGTTGACCGCCATCTCCGGAGCGGGATCACCGGCCTGCAACCAGGTGCTGTACCATTTGAAAGAGCGGGCGATCGAACATGCCGTATTGCCTTGGTGCCGCGAACACGACGTCGCGCTCGTCGCCTACACGCCCTTCGGCACCTCCCCGGCCATCTACACGGGCGAGACCGCACAGGGTCGCACCTTGCAACAGGTTGCCGCCGCACACGGCGCCACACCCCGGCAGGTGGCGCTTGCATTTCTGCTGCGCAATCCGCAGGTGTTCGTGATTCCCAAGGCTGCGGACATTGCCCACGTCACTGACAATGCCGGGGCGGCCGCGCTCACCCTGAGCGATGCGGAACTGGCGAAACTGGATGCGGCTTTCCCGCGCGGCAAGCCACGGCGCGACCTGCCGATGATTTGAAGGCCGGCTTCGGTCAGCGGCGCAGAATATGCGGCCCGACTTGCGCGAGATTGGACGTACCGGTCAACGCCAAGGTGACGCGCAATTCGTTGCGCAAGATTTCGATGGCCCGGCTCACGCCGGCCTCACCGGCGGCCGCCAGCGCAAAAATATATGCCTTGCCGATCAGCGCGCCGCGCGCACCCAGCGCCAGGGCTTTGGCAATGTCCTGACCGGAGCGGATGCCGCCGTCGAACATCACTTCGCAACGGCCCGCCACCGCCTCGACGATCTCCCGCAGCACCGCAATCGACGAGGAAGCACCGTCGAGCTGACGTCCACCGTGATTGGATACGACGATGGCATCGGCGCCGGCCGCCACGCCCAGCAACGCGTCCTCCGCATCCAGCACGCCCTTCAATATCAGTTTTCCCGGCCAGCGGCTGCGCACCCATTCGACATCGCGCCAGTTCGCAGATGCATCGAATTGGGTTGCGGTCCATTCGGCCAGGGTACTTATGCCGCTGGAGCCGCCGATGCGGCCGATCAGGTTGCCGAAGGTGCGGCGTTTGCCGAACAGCACTTTCAGCGCCCACGAAGGCTTCGTCGCCACGTCCCAGGCATTGCGCAGCGACAACTTCGGCGGAATGGTCAGCCCGTTGCGCGGATCGCGGCGGCGTTCGCCGATGACCTGCAGATCGAGCGTCAGCATCAATGCCGAACATTGGGCGGCCGCCGCGCGGTCGATCAGCTCCTGATTGAAGCCGCGATCCCGCATCAAGTACTGCTGGAACCAGAACGGCTGCTGGGTCGCGGCGCGCACATCCTCGATCGAGCAGATCGACATGGTGCTCAAGCAAAATGGAATGCCGGCCGCGGCCGCCGCACGCGCGCCCAGGATCTCGCCATCTCCATGGAACAAGCCCGAAAGCCCGACCGGACCGATGGCCAGCGGCATCGAGACCGGCGCGCCCATGAACGAAGTTGCCAGGGAAATGTTCGAAACGTCGACCATCACCCGCTGCCGGAAGGTCATGGCATCGAGATCGGCGGCGTTGCGCCTGATGGTGCGCTCGTCATAGGAGCCGCCATCCGCATAATCGAAGATGGCCCGGGGCACACGCCGCTTGGCCAATGTGCGCAAATCGTCGATGCTGAGAATGGGCGCCATGTTGCTACCATACTATAAGCGCGCCGGCCATATCCCGGCGCAGTACCGCCGAGCGGCGATGTCCGCTAAGCTGTGGGCGGGAGAGTACGCGAATGCTTCAACCTGGACTGATGATGGACCGGCCGTTGCTGCTGTCATCCATTCTCGAACATGCAGCCGCGCAGTTCGGCGACACGGAAATCGTATCTCGCGAAATCCATGGGCCGTTGTTTCGCTACAACTTTGCGCGCTGCGCGGCGCGTGCGCGCCAATTGGCCAATGCACTGGCGCGACTGGGCCTGACGCAGGGCGACGCCGTCGGATCGCTGGCGTGGAACACGCATCGTCACCTGGAGCTGTACTACGCCGCCTCGGGCAGCGGGCTGATCATTCATACCTGCAATCCGCGGCTGCACGCGGAGCAGTTGATCTACATCATCAATCATGCCGAAGACAGGATCATGTTCTTCGACAGCACATTCGCCGCGCTGATCGCAGGCATCGCGCCGCATTGCCCGCGCGTCATAGCGTGGATCTGCTTCAGCGATGCGGACAACCTGCCGCCCATCGAGGGACCCGCCGATCTGCGCAACTACGAGGATTTGATCGCCCCGCACAGCGACCGTTTCGCGTGGCCGGAATTCGACGAACGCGCAGCTGCGGCGCTGTGCTATACCTCGGGCACCACCGGCAATCCGAAGGGCGCGCTGTATACGCATCGCGCCATGGTTTTGAACGCCATCACCATATGCATGCCCGGGCTGCTGTGCGTGTCCTCACGCGAAGCGGCGTTGCTGGTGGTTCCGATGTTTCACATCAACGGCTGGTGCATTCCTTACGCCAGTATGATCGCCGGTGCGAAGCTGGTGTTGCCCGGATCCCGATTGGACGGCGCCAGCCTCTATGAGCTGATGGAATCCGAGCAGGTCACCTTCAGCGCGGGAGTGCCGACGGTATGGCTTTCCTTGCTGCAACACCTGGACACCCACGGCGTGCGCTTCTCCAGCCTGCAACGCCTCGTATCCGGCGGCTCGGCGCTGCCGACGGCGCTGGTCGCGCGCTTCGAAGGCCATGGCGTTGAGATGCGGCAAGGCTGGGGCATGACCGAGACAGTGGCGGTCGCGACCATCAGCAGCCTGCAGGGCAAGGAACTCGGGTTGCCGCCCGAGCAGCGGCACGCAATAGTCAACAAGCAAGGCAAATCCGTGTTCGGCGTCGAAATCAAGGTGGTGGACGAGCAGGGCAACACCCTGCCCCGCGACGGCAAATCGCAGGGCGAGGTGTTGATCCGCGGACAGTGGATCGTCAGCGGCTACTACAAGAGCGACACCTCGCCGCTGAAGGATGGTTGGTTTCCCACCGGCGACATCGCCACCCTCGATGCTCAGGGCGTTTTGCAGATTCGCGACCGCGCCAAGGACTTGATCAAGACCGGCGGAGAATGGATCAGTTCGCTGGATTTGGAGAATGCTGCCAGTGGCCACCCTGCTGTGGCAGCGGCGGCCGTGATTGGAGTCAAGCATCCGCAGTGGCAGGAGCGTCCCCTGTTGTTCGTGGTGCGCAGGCCCGGGCAGGAGCTGGAGCGCGAACACATACTCGAATATCTCGGCACCAAAGTGGCACGGTGGTGGGTGCCGGATGAGGTTATATTCCTGGACAGCTTGCCGGTGGGCGGCACGGGCAAAGTGCAAAAGGCCATCCTACGGGAGAAGTACGGCCATGTTTTCGACTAAATCTCGCTTGATGTCCTGATTACCGCAGCGGCTCGAGGCGGCTGCGGTAGAACTGCGCCCGCTCGGCATAGTTCGCGGCGGCCTTTAGCAGATTCTCGCGCTCCTCCGCGCTGAGTTCCCGCACCACCTTGGCAGGCGCGCCGAAAATCAGACAGCCGTCGGCAAACACCTTGCGCTCGGTGATGATGGCGCCCGCGCCGATCAAACAGCCCTTGCCGATGACCGCGCCGTTCAACACCACCGCTTGAATTCCGATCAACGAGCCCTCGCCGACCGTGCAGCCGTGCAGCATCGCCTGGTGTCCGATCGAGACATTCCGGCCGACGCTCATCGGGAATCCCGGATCGGTATGCAATACCGCACCATCTTGAACATTGCTCGACTCGCCGATGTCGATGTTCTCATTGTCGCCCCGCAACGTGGCGCCGAACCAGACGCTGGCGTGCTCCTGCAAAGTCACGTTGCCCAACACGGTGGCGCTGGGCGCAACGTAGGCGCTGGATGCGATGCGCGGCGCCACGTCGCCGAGAATGAAAACCGTCATGTGCCGAGTATCCTTGAGTCGGCTGTTATCATCAATCCACATGCAAGGATCTTCGTGGATCAACATACTTCGCCTCTGGTGCCTGATGAGAGTCGCCGCGGCACCGTCGCTGCGCTCCTCGGTATTGCTGGTTGTGCTGTGTCTGGCCATCTGGTGCGGCTTGGATTGGCTGTACGCACAGCCCGATCCCCAGTTCTTTCTTGCAAATATGCCGCTGCTGGCATGGTACGCACTGGCCATACTGGCCTTGGCCGCGCTGCTTCGCTGGCGCGCCAAACCCCGGCCGTCATTCGCCGCGACCTTGGCGTTGGCGGTCGGATCGATTCCGGTTCCACTGTTGATCGCCGCGGTTGCCGGCGCATATTTGACCACACGCTGGCTGTGGGTCTTGAGCGCGTGCGCAGCTCTGTACGGCTTGATTTATCTTGCGCGCGGACTGCGAAGCCTGACGGGTCACTCGCAGCGCGTTGCGGCTCTATGCGGAGTCCTGTTCATCGGCGCGTTCATCGCGGCGACGGATGCGCTCGATGTGATCCCCGACCTGTGGGCGGTTCCCGAGTTGGATGCCCCGCAGGCTTCGAGCGACGAAGCGCTGGCCGATGCGGAAGCGATTCTGTTCGATCAGGCGGGCCGCATCGACGCCTTGCTCGCCGCCATCAAACCGGAATCCAAACCGGCCTCCGGCGCCAAATCCAGGGCGTTTTTTCTGGGCTTCGCGGGGGTCGGCGAGGAGAAGGTGTTCGCCCAAGAAGTGGGCCTGGCTGCACGCGTGCTCGGTGAACGCTACGCTATCGGCGAGCGCGGTCTGTCGCTGATCAACGATGAGCGAGATCTGGAGCGGGCGCCGCTTGCCAGCGTTTCGGCGCTGCGCTATGCGCTGCGTGGAATGGCGCAGCGCATGAACCTGGATCGCGACGTGCTGTTCCTCGCCATCTCATCGCATGGCTCCCAGGATCCGGCCATTGCGGTCGCCAACTCCGGGCTGCCATTCAACGACATGACCGACCGGGATCTGGCCGAGGCCCTGCGGCAGTCGGGCATCAAGTGGCGCGTCATCATCGTTTCCGCCTGCTACGCCGGAGCGTTCATCGAGTCCTTGAAGAGCCCAACCACGGCGGTGATCGCCGCGGCTGCGGCCGACCGCACTTCTTTTGGCTGCGGAACCGACAGTGACCTGACTTATTTCGGCGAAGCCTTTTATCGCGACGCGCTTCCGGAAGCAAAGACGCTGCGCGATGCATTCGACAAGGCCAAAGCCGCCATCGGTGTGCGCGAACGCCGCGAGCGGCAAGAGCCTTCCAAACCACAAGCTTTCTTCGGCACCCAAATCGATGCGAAGCTTGCCACCTTGGAATCCTCCGTGCCCTGAGTCGTCTTCGCCACGAGTCGTCATCGCCCTGCTACGCTAGCGTATGGATCCGATAACCCACCGCAGCATCGAGAGCAATGGCATTCACCTGCACATCGCCGAACAAGGCGCTGGTCAACTGGTGCTCATGTGCCACGGGTTTCCCGAGTCTTGGTATTCATGGCGGCATCAGATGCAGGCGCTTGCGGAAGCCGGCTTCCACGCCGTTGCCCCCGACATGCGCGGCTACGGGCAAAGCGATCGCCCCGCCGCCATCGATCAATATTCGCTCTTCCACCTCGTCGGCGACATGGTCGGCGTACTGGATGCGCTCGAAGAAGAGCGGGCGGTGGTCGTCGGTCACGATTGGGGCGCACCGGTCGCCTGGCATTGCGCCCTGCTGCGGCCGGATCGGTTCCGCGCCGTCGCCGGACTGAGCGTGCCTTATCGTCCCCGCGGCAGCGTGGCGCCGACGTCGGTCATGCCGCACACCGGGGATGCGGTATTTTATCAGTTGTATTTTCAAACACCCGGCGTAGCCGAAGCGGAGCTTGACGCAGATCCGCTGGTCTCGCTGCGACGAATTCTGTATTCCGGCTCGGGCGATGTTCCGCGCAAGAATCCAGGAATTGCGAGCAGCGGCGCAGGCATGGTGCCGCGATCCGGCGGTTTCTTGACCCGCATGCCGGATACCCAAGAGCCGCCGCCGTGGATCACCGAAGCCGATTTGAATTACTACGCGGATCAGTTCCGGCAGTCCGGATTTCGCGGCGGCCTGAACTGGTACCGCAATATCGACCGCAACTGGGAGCTGACGGCGCCGTATGCGCGGGCGTCCATCACGGTTCCTGCGCTGTACATGGCCGGAGAACTTGACTTGGTGGTGGCATTCCCGCGCATGCGGGAGGTCATTGCCGATCTGAAACGCTACATACCCTTGCTGCGCGATACCGTCATGCTGCCAGGATGCGGTCATTGGACCCAGCAGGAGCGGGCAGCGGAGGTGAACCAACACTTGATCGCCTTCTTACGCGGACTTTAGTTTTCGCTTCGGAGAATGACGATGATGAGCACGGATAGGGCCGCGGTTTCAGCCCCCGAGCATCGGCTGAGCCAATCGCTGCAAGGCCGGCATCTGGCCATGATTTCCATCGGCGGCATCATCGGCGCCGGATTGTTCGTCGGCAGCAGCACCTCCATCCTGGCCGGCGGACCTGCCGCCTTCATCAGTTACGCCATCACCGGGCTGCTCATCCTCATGATCATGCGCATGCTCGGCGAGATGGCCACAGCGCTGCCGAACGTGCGCTCTTTCACTGAGTTTGCGCGCGCCGGTTTGGGCGACGGCGCCGGATTCGTGGTCGGCTGGTTGTACTGGTATTTCTGGGTTCTGGTGGTGCCGGTGGAAGCCATCGCCGGCGCCAAAATCCTGGAAAACTGGTGGCCGCAGTTCTCGCAATTGCAGCTTGGCGTCGCGCTCATGACGGTGATGACCTGCGTCAACCTGATGTCGGCACGCTCCTATGCAGAATTCGAGTTTTGGTTTGCCTCCATCAAAGTCGCAGCCATCCTCGCCTTCATCGCCATTGCCGCATCGTTTGCCCTGGGCTTCACTTCCCCGAGCGGCGCGACCTTCGGCAATCTGAACCGCTTCGGCGGCTTCACCCCCAACGGGTGGAGCGCCGTCCTGGCGGCGGTTCCCACGGTATTCTTCGCCATGACCGGTGCGGAGATCACCACCATCGCCGCCGCGGAATCGGCCGAGCCAGGCCGCGCGGTCGCCAAGATGAGCACCACCGTGATCTGGCGGATATTGATCTTCTATGTCATCTCGCTGTTTCTGATCGTGTCGGTGATTCCCTGGAACGCGGTGCAATCCGGCGAATCGCCTTTCACATTGGCGCTGGATACGATGCACGTTCCGTTGGCCGGCGGCATCATGCGCGCCATCATCCTCACCGCGGTCCTGTCCTGCCTGAATTCAGCGTTCTACGTGAGCTCTCGAGTCCTGTTCATTCTCGCCGAACGGCGCGACGCGCCGCAGGTGCTGGTCAAGGTCAATGCCCGGCGGGTTCCTGTGGCATCCGTGCTGATGGGCGCCGCGGCCGGGTTCATCGGCATCGCCGCCGCAACCCAAGGTTCTCAGAAAGTGTTCGATTTTCTGGTCAGCTCGTCCGGCGCCGTGATCGTATTCATCTACATGACCATCGCGATGGCGCAGATCTCGCTGCGCCGCAGGCGTGAGCGCGATGGCGGTCCCGAACCCGCGGTCAAGATGTGGCTGTTCCCCTATCTCAGCTACGCCGCCATCGGCGGCATGACTGCTGTCCTGATCGCCATGGCATTCACCCGCTCGCTGCAACAAGACCTGAAATTCAGTTTCCTCAGCCTGATGGTTGCCATCCTCGCCTATGGCGTGGTGCAGCGCGTGCGCAGATAGCGCGGGTCGAGCGATGTGGTTATAGCCGCCACGTGCTTGTCAAGAGAAAAAAATTACATCGTCGGATATAAAGTGTACTCTCCTCACCCGCGGTTATTTGGCACGATGGATCCACAGCTTGTAGCAACTACAAAGTTCGCCAGCTGACGATTTAGGAGAATCTCGCGCCGGCAAGCCAGCCAACTCCCCCGCTGGTGCGATATCCCGGCGGCGTGGGCCCTCAAAAGCCCGCGCCGTTTTTTATTTCCCGCCGACTCTTTCAACCGCTCTCGAAGCAGCGATGCTTTCCAGCAATTCGCAGGCGCGCTGCAACGCCGCCGCGGAATCGACGCGGCCCGCGAATTGGCGGCAGCGGTGGGCGAGCGAGGCATCCTCCAATATCCGAACCATCATCGGGGCGGCACGCGCCGCGCGGTAGCGATTTTCGGCGATCGAATCCCCGAGGCGGAGTTGCCCGATGCGCCATCCGCTGTCGAACTGATCGTAGCCGTGCGGAACCACGAGATGTGGAACTCCCGCTTTGATGCCCTGTGCCAGCGTGCCGATACCGCCGTGATAAATCATCAGGGCCGACCGAGGCAGCAGGCGGCTGAAGGGCAGATACCCGAAAACTTCGATACCAGAGGGCAGATGCCGCGGCACCTGCTCGGGGAAATTCGTCACCAACATGGCGCGCGCGCCGATGCGGCTGATGGCCTCAACGGACTCGCGGAAGAATCTCTGCATGGTCGAACCTGCGGAACCCGGCGTCACGACGATGGGCGCAGTTCCGCCGGCGAGAAACTCCTCGGCCCGCTGCAGGCTGGCGCCCGCGCCATCGTCGTCGAATTGCGCAAATCCCACGGCGTGCGTATTGACCGGCCAGTCCGGCTGGGGCGCAGCAAACCATTCCGGGAACAAAGCCAGCACCAACTGCGGCGAATTCATCCATCGACCCATGACACGACTGACGGGCCTCAGACCCAAAGTGGCACGGAATCGATTCAGCGGTTCTTGCAGATTGCGATCCAGAACCAATCCATCCACCAGTGAAAACAGCAGCTGTTTCATCCAGCGCGGATGCGCCGCGGACAACCTGACGTTGCCGAGCATCCCTTGATCTGCGTACGTGCGGATGACGCTCGGCTGCAGATGCACCGAAGCGCTGGGAACTCCGAGCTTTTCTTGCGCGACGCGGCCGCCGAATGCCAATGTGGAGAAGGCGACGACGGTGTCCGCATCTGCGTGCCGTTCGATATGTCGATAGGTTTCGGCAATGGCGGGCACGATGACCCCGGCGATGATGGCGAAGCCCTTGCGGAGATGCCAGACATCGGGATTGCCGATGGCCACTTGTGCCTGATCGAGTTTTCCCAGCGGCAGGAACTCCAATCCTTGCGATTCGATCAGCGCTTGAAACAGCGGGTTGGTGAGTACGGTGACACGGTGACCGCGCTGCCTCATGGCCAGCCCCAGAGCGATGAAGGGGTGCACGTCGCCGGAACTACCAAGCGTGGGCAGCATGATGTGCAGCGGGCGCGAAGCCGGCGCGCTTGCGAAATCCATGGCGGGATAGTACCGGTATTGTGGTTATGGTGTTTACAGGCGAAAAAGTAAAGGAGTGCCATGTTTGCAGACCTACGATTTACGCACGCTGCCACAGTCGTGGTTGCAATGCTCGTTTCAGTCATTGCGATTGCAGAGGAGGTTCCTGACACCATCTTGATCAACGCTCACGTGTTCACCAGCGATGCGAAAAACCTGCACGTCGAAGCACTGGCAATTCGGGGTGAACGCATCCTCGCAACCGGGAGCAGTGCAGACATCGCACGCTTGGCCGGACCCAAGACACGGTCAATCGATCTGCATGGCGCCACGGTCATTCCGGGCATCAACGATGCGCACAATCATTTGGACATCAGTCCCAGCGATGCGGTTAGCGTCGCATTGAAGAGTGAAAATCCATCCTGGGCGGAAACCCGTTCCGGGCTCGCTGCCGCCGCGGCCAAATCGCCGCCGGGTGCCTTGCTCGTTGTCGAGATTGCCTCGAAGGTGTTTCACGACCCCAAGGTCACCCTTGAAGCACTGGATCGAATTGCTCCCTCGAATCCCGTGATGCTGATTACCTTCACCGGCCACGCCGCAATTCTCAACACCGCCTTCATGACGCGCTTCGGCATCACCGAGTCCCAACAGGATCCGCTGGGCGGCAAATACGAACGCGGACCCGACGGCAAGCTCACCGGCGTGCTGCGCGAATATGCTCTGCTGCAACTCGAACGATCGATGGCGGACGAGGTCTCGGACACGCAGGCCACGGCGCAGCTCAAGAAGCAGCTGGAAGACGCGGCGGCCTTCGGCATCACGACAGTGCAGGATATGAGCAACGTCGCAACGCCGGAACGGGCTGCCAGACTCATGGCGCAAATTCCAACGCCAATTCGCGTGCGTGTGATGCAGATGTCCGCCAGTACACCCGCGGGACGAATCCTGGTAGATGGCAAGCCGGTGGCGAGGAATCCGGCGCCCAACATCACCGTGAGCGGAATCAAATGGATGTTGGACGGAGTGCCGCTTGAAAACACCTTCACGCCCCGGCTGCAACCGCGGCTGACCGCAGGCGTCGCGGGCCTCGACGCCGCCTTCCGCGAATTGCCGCTGACCTTTCCCGCGGGCGAGCTGCCATCGATGCTGAAGGAAGCTCTGGCCGCACACCAGCAGTTGCTGCTGCATGTTACCGGCACGCGGTCCGCAGCCAGCATGATGCAATTCATGGATGCCTCCGGCGGCGCGGCGACATGGGCGCCACAGCGCGTGCGCTTCGAGCACGGCGATGGCCTCACGCCGGATCAAATTCCGAAGGTCAGGAATCTCGGCATCGTGGTGGTGCAAAACCCGGCGCATTTGACCGGAGTGAAGCAGCTTTTGGGCGGCACCCTGGCCGAGTCGCAGCCGCTGAAATCATTGCTCGATGCCGGCGTACCCTTGGCACTAGGGTCGGACGGGCCCGCCAATCCTTATCTGAACATACTGTTTGCGTCGCTGCACACGAATCACCCGTCCGAGGCCATCACACGCGAGCAGGCAGTGATCGCCTACACCGCAGGCTCGGCATATGCGGAATTTACGGAGAACGACAAAGGCACACTCGAGCCCGGCAAGCTCGCGGACTTGGCGGTGTTGTCGCAGGACATTTTCAAGGTACCACCGCCCAAATTGCCCGAAACGACGGCGGTTCTCACCATGGTGGGCGGCAAAATCGTTTACCGCAAATCCACCACGTGAAAACCCGGAACCGCAGACCGCAAACCGCAGATGCGCGACGTCGCCGCTTGGCGACGAAATTTCCGCGCTGAAGCGCTGCGGTAACATGAAGGCTTGTTTCTCATCGGACTTCGCCAATGCGTCATCATTTCTTGCTGGGTGCCATCGCTGCCATTGCGCTGTATAGCGCGAGCGCTCGTGCGGACGATGCCATCGGCCTGTATGCGGGCGCCGCCGCCGGGGAGGCGAATGTGCAGGCATCGGATTCGCATTTCAGCGGCGACAGCTTCAAGGAAAATCACACCGCATTCAAAGTCATGGTGGGCGTGAAGCCGCTTCCCACGGTGGGCGGCGAATTCGAGTACATCCGCTTCGGGCATCCCAACGGCCAAATCGACAATCAACCTGCCGATGTGAACATGCGAGGCGCGGCCGGCTTTGCGGTGTTTTATTTACCGATTTCCGTGGTGAACCTGTACGGCAAGATCGGTCTGGCGCGTATCCAGAGCACCTTGGACGAAACCAACAACGGTGAACTGTTCAGATTCGACCGCATCAACACGGACATCGCGGGCGGCGTCGGCGTGCAGGCGAAATTCGGACCTTTGGCGCTTCGCGCCGAGGGCGAGATCTTCAGTGCCGAAGGCTCGCACCCACGATTGCTGTCCATCGGGGCGACTTGGACCTTTCTGTAACTACCGCTCGAATTTGGTCGAAAGAATGATGGAGGATGTGGTGCGCTCGACGCCGTCGAGGGCGCCGATCCGGTCGATGACCTGATCCATCTCGTCCACCGATGCCGCCGCAGCCACGGCAATCAGGTCGACTTCGCCGCTGACCGAATGCAGCACCAACACCTGCGCGATATTGCGCAGCGCCGCGGTGACGGAACGCGATTCCTTCGGCGCGACTTTGATCATGACGTGGGCACGCACCGCCGCCAGTCCATGCGCGGGCGCCAGCCGCACGCCGTAGCCGACGATCACCCCCTGTGTTTCGAGGCGCTCGATGCGGCTTTGAACGCTGGTTCTGGAGCGTCCAACCAAGCGCGCCAGCTTGGCGGTGGAAGCCCGGCCGTTCTCCCTCAAAGCCAACAAAAGACGTTCGTCAATCGAATCCATGGCATTCCGCCGTTTTTGCCCTGCGAATCGAAGTAATTGTACCTTGATAATGTCCTTTTTTACCCTACCTTTCGCAGGGGCTTCAGACAAGAATGTGGCAAGTTCTTGGGAGATGCATATGCGGGACATCGTCATCGTCGGCGCGGGAAAGATCGGTTCCATGATCGCCGAATTACTGGGGGGATCCGGCGACTATGCGGTGACCGTCGTCGATCGCTCGCAAGCGCAACTCGAGCGGCTCGAAACCACGGCCAAGATCGGCAAAGTCGCCGCAGACATCACCCAAACAGGCACTCTGCAGCAGCTTCTCAGCGGCAAATTTGCCGTGTTGTCCGCCGCGCCTTATCACGCCACGAGGCTGATTGCCGAGGCGGCAAAGGCGGCCGGAGCTCATTACCTGGATCTGACCGAGGATGTGGCCAGCACCCGCGTGGTGAAGCAGCTCGCGAAGGACTCGAGCACCGCGTTCATCCCGCAATGCGGCCTTGCCCCCGGATTTATCACCATCGTGGCCAGCGACCTGGCATCGCGCTTCGATGAATTGCACGATGTGCGCATGCGCGTGGGCGCATTGCCGAAATTTCCGTCCAACGCGCTCAACTACAATTTGACCTGGAGCACCGACGGAGTCATCAACGAATATTGCGAACCTTGCGAAGCCATCGTCAACGGCCAGCTGCGCGACACCCAGCCTTTGGAAGAGCTCGAAGAATTCTCCCTGGACGGCATTTTGTACGAGGCCTTCAACACCTCCGGCGGTCTCGGCACCTTGTGCGAAACGCTTGCCGGAAAGGTGCGCAACTTGAATTACCGCACCATTCGTTATCCCGGGCACGCCGCGATCATGAAGGCGCTGCTGAACGATTTGCGGCTGCGCGATCGGCGGGAGCTGCTGAAAGACATCCTCGAGAACGCCGTGCCGATCACTCTGCAGGACGTGGTCATCGTTTTCGTCACCGTCAGCGGCATGCGCGGCGGACAGCTCATGCAAGAAACCTACGCAAACAAGATTTACGCCGCCCCCCTGGGCGGCCGGGTGCGCAGCGCCATTCAACTCACCACGGCCGGCGCCATTTGCGCCGTGCTGGACATGCTGAGCGCCGGCAAGTTGCCGCAGTCGGGTTTGATTCGCCAGGAAGAAATCGGTCTGCCGGACTTCTTGGCCAATCGCTTCGGCAAGTGCTACGCGGAGGCGGTCCCCGCTGCGGCGAACGCCGCCTGAACGCGACC
>CAZZWM010000093.1:0-16851 GCA_964657945.1 uncultured Steroidobacteraceae bacterium | reverse complement strand
CCAACTGGACGCTCACGATGCTTTCACGGCGCGTTCCTGCAGCAGCCGCCGGAAGGTCAGGAGCATGCCGGCGGTTGCGCCCCAGATATTGCGCTCACCGTAGGGAATGTCGTGCACCTCGATGGACATCGCGCCGATCTTGCGGATGCGCGACTTGTGATTGGCTGCGTTCAAGATGAAATCCAATGGCACTTCGAAGACATCGTGCACTTCGGCCGCGGCGATTTGCAGCTGGTACTGCGGCCGCACGAACCCCACCGCGGGTGTGACACGAAAACCCGACACCACCGAGTGATCCGGCAGGTAGCCGGCAAACTCCACCAGCTCGGGCTTCAGCCCGATTTCCTCCTGCGTCTCGCGCAGCGCCGCAGCCCAAGGACCTGCATCCTCAGGCTCGATACGCCCGCCGGGAAAGCTGATTTGACCGGCGTGATCGCGCAGCGTGGTGGCCCGTTGCGTCAGCAGCACCGTGAAGCGGTCGGCATGTTCAACCAGCGGCACCAACACCGCAGCCGGAACGCGGCGTGCCGGAAGAGTCGAGCGAGCGTGCGCGATCAGCTCCGGCGTGGCGCCGGCAAGCCATTGCATGTCATCGTCGGGAGTCGACGGCGCCTGATCGAGCGCCTCGCGAATCTGTGACTTCGAATAGCGAAACTCCGTCAACCGATGCCACCTCGGGTCAGCGCCGCCGGGTCGAGCAGCCGCCGCAATTCCGCAGCGCTCAAATCGGTCATTTCCGCGGCAACCTCCAGGATCGGACGGCCTTCGGCGTAGGCCTTCTTGGCGATGGCGGCGCCCTGCTCGTAGCCGATGACCGGATTCAGCGCGGTGACCAAGATCGGATTTCGCGCCAGGGCGTCGCCCAAACGATCGCGGTTCACGCGCATACCCGCCAGCGCATGATCGGCGAGATTGACCGCGGCAAGGCTCAGCAAATGCAGGCTCTGCAGCAAATTATGGGCAATCACCGGCAGCATCACATTGAGTTGAAAATTGCCGGACTGACCGGCAATGGTGATGGCTGCGTCGTTGCCGATGACCTGCGCGGCGATCATGGTCACTGCCTCGGCCACCACCGGATTGACCTTGCCCGGCATGATGCTGCTGCCGGGCTGCAGGGCCGGCAGTGTAATTTCGCTCAACCCCGCCAAGGGGCCGCTGTTCATCCAGCGCAAGTCGTTGGATATTTTCATCAGACTGACGCCCAGCACTTTCAGCAGTCCCGACAGTTCCACCGCCGTATCCTGGCTCGACAGTGCCTCGAAGAAATTCTCCGCCGGTGTAAAGGCGATCCCGGTGCGTGCCTGCAAATGGCGCGCGAATACGGCGGCGAACTCGGGCCTTGCGTTGATGCCGGTCCCCACCGCGGTGCCGCCTTGGGCGAGCGCTTGAAGCCTCGGCAAAATGCCGAGCAGGCGCTGCTCCGAGTGATGGATTTGCGCCGCCCAAGCGCCGAGTTCCTGTCCCAAGGTGATCGGCATGGCGTCCATGAGATGCGTGCGGCCGGTTTTCACCACATCGGCGAAGGCTTGCGCGCGGCCATCGAGCGTCTCGCACAAATGCGTGAGTGCCGGGCGCAGCTCGCCGTGCAGGCTCATGGCTGCGGCGACGTGAATGGCGCTGGGCACCACATCGTTGCTGCTCTGACTCATGTTGACCTGATCGTTGGGATGAACCTGGGTGCCCATGATGCGGCCGGCCAGCGTGGCTATCACTTCATTGGCGTTCATGTTGCTGCTGGTGCCGGAACCGGTTTGAAAAACGTCGACCGGAAATTCGCCGTCCCAGCGCCCGTCCGCAACTTCCATCGCAGCGGTTTGGATGGCGCGCGCGGCATCCGCGGACAGATCGCCGAGCTCCTGGTTCGCACCCGCCGCGGCATACTTGATCAAGCCCAGGGCGCGAATGAACCCCCGCGGCATGCGCAAGCCGGACACCGGGAAATTCTGCAAGGCGCGCTGGGTCTGAGCGCCCCACAGTGCATCGATCGGCACCTCGAGCGGCCCCATGCTGTCGCGCTCGACGCGGGTGGTTGCTGGCATCGCGATACTCCGCTGGTTTGCAGCAGCTTTACGGTAGAATTGCCTCATTCTAACACTCCGGCAGCCGCGTCCCCGATGTCCATTTCCGCAACCGAAGCTCTCTCTCCTCTGGACGGCCGCTACGCCGGCAAGCTCGGCGAGGTACGCCGCATATTCAGCGAGGCCGGCCTGATGCGCGAGCGCGTGCGGGTGGAGTGTGCGTGGTTCATTGCGCTGTCGGAAGGACCCGCCAAACAGAGTTTGTCCAAGCTTGCCGACGCCGCACGCGCTTGGATGAGCGAATTCGCGGCGGATCCAGCCGCCACCGACGTTGCCGCCATCAAGGCCATCGAGGCGCGCACCAACCACGACGTCAAGGCGGTGGAGTACTGGCTGCGCGGCGAGATGCAATCGCGCGGCGCGCTGCCCGCGGATCTGGAGTGGATTCATTTCGCCTGCACCTCCGAGGACATCAACAACCTCGCCTATGCGTTGATGTTGAAGAATGCACGCAGCGAGCTCTTGGCGCCGCTGTTGTCCGAGCTGAGCGCAAAACTCGGCGCGCTCGCGGCGCGCTACGGCGGCGTGGGCATGTTGGCGCGTACCCACGGACAGACCGCAACGCCGACCACGGTGGGCAAGGAAATCGCCAATGTCGCGGCGCGCCTGGATCTGCAGCGCGCGGGACTTGGCCGGATCGCGATACTCGGCAAGATGAACGGCGCGGTGGGCAACTTCAATGCACACGCGGTTGCCTTGCCGCTGGTCGATTGGCCCTCTTTCAGCAGCGCCTTCATCGCATCGCTCGGTGTGACGCCGAATCTCTACACCACCCAGATCGAACCGCATGACTGGATCGCCGAGTACTGCCATGCGCTGATGAGGATCAACACCATTTTGCTGGATCTCGCCCGCGATTTCTGGAGCTACATCTCGCTCGGGTATTTCAAGCAGCGCCCGGTGCAAGGCGAAGTCGGCTCTTCCACCATGCCGCACAAGGTCAACCCCATCGATTTCGAAAATGCCGAAGGCAATTTCGGCCTGGCCAATGCCTTGCTGGGACATTTTGCGGACAAGCTGCCGGTGTCGCGCATGCAGCGCGATCTCACCGACTCCACCGTGCTGCGCAACCTTGGCGTTGCCATCGGTCACTGCGTCCTGGGCTTCCGGTCCTTGCTGGGCGGACTGGCAAAAATTGAGCTGGACCCGGCGCGGGTGTCCGAGGATTTGGAGCGCGCGTGGGAGGTTTTGGGCGAAGCCGTGCAGACGGTGATGCGCGTTCATGGAGTCCCCGACGCCTACGACAAGTTGAAGGCGTTCACGCGCGGACGCCCGGTCGACAGGGCGGCGATGCGGGATTTCATCAACTCACTGAGCGTGCCGGAGCCGGAGAAGCAGAGGCTGCTGGCGCTGACGCCCGGCGCTTATTTGGGCCTCGCGCCGCAATTGGCACTGCGCCGGCCGTCCGAAACGTGACGTAGTTGGCACGGAGGCCGTTCCGTCAAACGGTACTATCAGGCTCAAACTGCGCTGAGTCGGGATAAGTCATGGCGGGAAATACCGAACAACGGTCGAAGGCCTCAGCGGAACTCGCTTCCGCCGCTGGTGGCGACGTCTCCATGGGTTCGGGCACCCGGACCATCCTCACCACCATGCCCGAAGTGCGCGAAGCCAGCCTGAAAGTTGCCAAATCGGCACAGCGTCTGTTGTCGATTTTCACTCAAGATCTGGAACCGTTGATTTATGGCGAAGAGCCCTTCCTCGAAGCCATCAAGCGTCTGGTGCTGGCCCGCTCCTATGCCAAGGTGCGCGTGTTGCTCGCCGATCCGTCGCGCGCCATGGTCGACAACAACCGCTTCCTCTCGCTGGCGCGCCGCCTGACCAGCTGCATCGATCTTCGCGCCATGAGCCCGGATTATCCTGCCAGCGCCGGCGCTTTCATCATCGCCGACGACAAGGCTCTGGTGTACCGCCTGCAGGCGGACCGCTGGGATGGAATCTCGGACATGAACGATCCTGCCGTGGTGCGCCGCTACCTCAACTTCTTCGACGAAGTGTGGCAGACGAGCATGCAAGAGTCGCAGATGCGGCAGATGCTGATGTAATTTCGGCGCATCCCGCCCGAGCCCGTATAATGGGCGGATGCGGGATCCCCTGGTAATTGTCGGCATGTCCGGCGGCGTGGACTCTGCAGTGGCCGCTCTGCTGCTGCGCGATGCCGGTTACGCCGTCCAAGGTCTGTTCATGGCCAATTGGGACGACGAGGACGGGTACTGCACCACAGCCAGCGATTTTCAGGATGCGCGCCGCAGCTGTGCTGAACTGAACATTCCGCTGCACCGGGTCAGCTTTGCGGCCGAATACCGCGAGCGGGTGTTCAGCCGCTTCCTGCGTGATTACGCGGCCGGCCGCACCCCCAATCCGGATGTGATGTGCAATCGGGAAATCAAGTTCGGCGTCTGCCTGGACTATATGCATCGGCTGGGCGCAACCCGGATAGCCACCGGTCACTATGCCCGGGTGCGCCACGGCGAACACGGCGCGCAACTTTTCAAAGCGGTGGATGCCGCCAAAGATCAAAGTTACTTTCTGCACGGCGTTTCACCGGCGGCGCTCAATCAGACACTGTTCCCGATCGGGCACCTGCAAAAATCCGAAGTTCGCAAGATCGCGCATGGCGCAGGCCTGCCGGTTTACGACAAACCGGACAGCACCGGCATCTGCTTCATCGGCGAGCGTCCCTTCGCCGAATTCCTCAGCCGTCACCTGGCCATGCAAGGCGGCCCCATCGAAACGGCCGAGGGACGGGTGATCGGTGAGCATCGTGGCCTGCCTCTGTACACCTTGGGCCAACGCTCGGGGATCGGCTTGGGAGGGCGCGCCGATGCGGATCCGGCCCCCTGGTACGTGGCCGACAAGGACATCGCCCGCAACGCCCTGATCGTGGTGCAGCAGCCGGATCATCCCCTGCTGCTGTCGGATCATTGCCGCATCGAGGCCATGCACTGGATCGACGTCGCGGACATGCATGCCGCGCAGCCGATTCGCTGCGCCGTGAAGACCCGCTATCGCCAGCGCGATCTCGACTGCTCGCTGTCGGATGCCGGGGACGGTTTCTGGCAGGTGGAGTTGCGCCAGCCGGCGCGCGCCGTCACACCGGGACAGTATGCGGTTTTTTACGCAGGCGAGCGCTGTCTGGGCGGCGGCATCATCGCGCAACGCTGGAACTCGCGCGCCGCGCGCAGCGCGGCCGAATTCACTTATAATTCGCACTTTTCGGTGGAGGGCACATGACGGACAGTTTCAATGCACGATCGACACTCACGGTCGGGGATAAAACATACGGCTTCCTGAGTCTCGCGGCGCTGAAATCCATGAACGTCGACCGGCTGCCTTTCTCGCTGAAGATCCTGCTGGAGAACCTGCTGCGCTTCGAAGACGGCGTCAATGTCACCAAGGGCGACATCGAGGCGCTGCTCAAGTGGGATGCGAAAGCCCAACCCAGCCACGAAATCGCTTTCACGCCGGCGCGCGTCATCATGCAGGACTTCACCGGCGTGCCCTGCATCGTCGATCTGGCTGCGATGCGCGAAGCCATCGTCAAACTCGGCGGCGATCCGCAGAAGGTCAATCCGCTGGCGCCGGCCGAATTGGTCATCGATCACTCGGTGCAGGTCGATGAATACGGTGCGGCCGATTCGCTGAAGCACAACAACGAGATCGAATTCGCACGCAACGGCGAACGTTATGCCTTCCTGCGTTGGGGCCAAACCGCGTTCAGCAACTTCAAGGTGGTGCCCCCCAATACCGGCATCGTGCATCAGGTGAATCTCGAACGCCTGGCGCGGGTGATTTTCGCCGACGATGCGGGCGGCAAATCCACCGCTTATCCCGACACCTTGGTCGGCACCGATTCGCACACCACCATGGTCAATGGACTCGGTGTGCTGGGCTGGGGCGTGGGCGGAATCGAAGCGGAAGCGGCCATGCTCGGCCAGCCCGTCACCATGCTGATCCCACAGGTGATCGGTTTCAAACTCATCGGCAGCCTGCCTGCCGGCACCACGGCCACCGACTTGGTTCTCATGGTCACGGAAATGCTGCGCAAGAAGGGCGTGGTGGATAAATTCGTGGAATTCTTCGGTGATGGTCTGAAGGGCCTGCCCCTTGCGGACCGCGCCACCATCGCCAACATGTCGCCGGAATTCGGTTCCACCTGCGCGATATTCCCGATCGATGAAGAAACGATTCGTTATCTGGAGCTCACGGGTCGGTCGCCCGAACAAATCGCATTGGTCGAAGCCTATGCCAAGGCCCAAGGCATGTGGCGGGTGAACGGCGCCGCGGCTGCCGACTACACCGACGTGGTGGAATTGGACCTGGCGAAGGTCGAACCCGCTCTCGCCGGACCTAAGCGGCCGCAGGATCGCGTATTGCTCACCAAAGCCAAGAGCGTGTACCAAAGCAGCGTCAAGAAAATGGCCGAAGAGCGCACGCAGAAAAATCCCAAGGCGACCGGCAGTGCCACCGCCAAGGTCGACGGCAAGGAATTCGCGGTGAAGGATGGCGCTGTGTTGATCGCAGCCATTACCAGTTGCACGAATACCTCGAATCCCGCGGTGCTGGTGGCGGCCGGACTGCTGGCGCGCAACGCGCATGCGCGCGGCCTCGCCTCAAAGCCTTGGGTGAAAACCTCGCTGGCGCCGGGCTCGCGCGTGGTCACGGATTATTTGACCAAGGCAGGATTGATGAAGGACTTGGAGGCTTTGGGTTTCTACACCGTGGGCTACGGATGTCTGACGTGCATCGGCAACTCCGGCCCATTGAAACCGGAAATCTCCGAAGCCGTGCGTGTCGGCGACGTCGTCGCGTGTTCCGTGCTGTCCGGCAATCGCAATTTCGAAGGCCGGGTGCATCCCGAAGTGAAGATGAATTTCCTGGCATCTCCGCCGCTGGTGGTGGCCTATGCACTGGCCGGCAGTCTCGACATCGACATCACCACCGAACCGTTGGGTCAAGGCAAGGACGGCAAGCCGGTTTACCTGAAGGACATCTGGCCGAGCGCGAAGGATGTGGCGGCAGCGGTCGGCGCGTCGGTCGATTCCGCGATGTTCAAGAAAGGCTACGCCAATGTATTCACGGGCGATGCCAACTGGACCGCCATCAAGACACCCGCCGGCAAGATCTACGCCTGGGACGGCAAGTCCACCTATGTGAAGAATCCGCCCTACTTCGACGGCATGACCATGACCCCGTCAGCCGTGGCCGACATCAAGAATGCGCGCGCGCTCGCGGTGCTGGGTGATTCGGTCACCACCGACCATATTTCTCCCGCCGGCAACATCTCGAAATCCAGCCCCGCCGCCAAGTATTTGCTGGAGCAAGGTGTGCAAGCCGTGGACTTCAATTCCTACGGCTCACGCCGCGGCAATCATGAAGTGATGATGCGCGGCACCTTTGCCAACATCCGGCTGCGCAACTTGCTGGCGCCGGGCACCGAAGGCGGCGTCACGGTGCACATCCCCAGCGGTGAGCAGATGTCGATTTTCGATGCCGCCATGAAGTACAAGGCCGCGGGCACTTCCTTGGTGATTCTCGCCGGCAAGGAATACGGCACCGGCAGTTCGCGCGACTGGGCAGCCAAGGGCACCATGTTGTTGGGGGTCAAAGCCGTCATCGCCGAAAGCTTCGAGCGCATCCACCGCTCCAATTTGATCGGCATGGGCGTGCTGCCTTTGCAGTTCAAGGAAGGCCAAAACGCTCAGAGCCTGGGACTCACCGGCAAAGAGAGCTTCGAAATCGTCGGCTTGAATCGCGGCGCAGCCAAGACCGTCAAGGTGATTGCCAAGCATGATGACGGGAAGATCACGGAATTCGAGGCGCGCCTGCGCATCGATACGCCCAAGGAACTGGAGTATTACCAGCACGGCGGCATCCTGCAGTACGTGCTGCGGCAGCTCGCCGCCGCAGCCAAAGCCGCCTAGGGCCTCTGTAGGCCTAGGCCTAGGCCTTAGGGTTTCGGCGACACCGTTCCGGCCGTGATGCTGCCCGCTTTGACCAGCACCATCGCGGCCGGATTCAGGTGTGATTTAATGGCTGCATTGACCTGCGCGCGGGTCAACGCATTGACCGCTTTCGGATACTCGTCGAGCCAGCTCAAATCGTAGCCGCGTTGTATGTCGGCCAAGATGGCGCCGGCAATTCCGCCGGTGGTCGACATGCCCACCTGATAAGACCCCACCATGCCTTGCTTGCGGGTCGAGAGTTCCTGATCGGTGACTCCGTCCTTCCACCATTTCTCCAGTTCACGGCGGGTCGCCGCCACGCCCTTGGACAACAACGTCGGGGCAAAGCTGGCGGAAATGTCCCAGGCCCCGTCCACGATGGCGTCGTCATCGACATTTGCACTGATGCTGTAGGTGAGGCCTTCCTTGTCGCGCACCGTGCCCATCAGCCGGCCGGTGAAGCCATGACCCAGTATGGCGGTGCCGACCCGCAAGGCCAGGGCATCGGGATCCTTGTAACGCAGACCCGTCGGCTGACCGAGTATCATGGTGACACTGGGCTTGTCCACCAAGGTCACGCTGATCTCATTGGCGGCTGCCAGCGAGGCCGGTTTGACGGCGTGCACATAGTCCTGACCGCCGGACCAGCCTGAAAACACCTTGGTGATTTCGGACTGCGTTTCAGCATCGGACACATCGCCGGCCACGACCAGCACCATATGCGCGGGTCCGTAATACTTGGCTTGGAAGGCTTTGACGTCCTCGAGGGTCGCGTTGCGCGCCGCTTCGATGTACTCATTCAGGGTATGCGGACGATTCGGATGCCCCGCCGGAAAAATCGCCCGGTCGAACGCCTCGCGTGCGCGGCCGCCGCTGTTCTGCGCCGAGGCTTCCAACTCGCCGACAAACTGTTGTTTGGCTTTCGTGAATTCCGCCTGCAGCAGGGCCGGCGTGCGAAGGTCGGCCGCGATCAGGCCCATCACCAGGCTCAAGTCGCGCTTCAAACAGCGGGCGTGAATCTCCAGCGATTGAGGTCCTACCCCAAAACCGACTTCGGCGCCGACATTGTCGAGTTTTTCCGCGATGGCGAATTTGTCCAACGCCTTGGTGCCACGGTCGAGCATCATGCCGGACAGGGTGGGCACGGCGATATTGCCGCCATCCGACATGGCATCGCCCGCGGGAATCGCGCCCAGAATCACCACCATGTCTTTGACATTGGTCCGATAGGTCACCACGTCGATGCCCGCGACGGTCGTACGATGCGCGTGTTCCGCCATGTCGGCAAAAACGTCCGGTGCCGCAAGCAGCAATGCGAGCAATAACAGATGCCGCATCACGTGCCCCTTTCCGCCGGTGCGGTAATGGGGACGAACCAGCCGGTTATGCTCTGCTCCGCAACGAAGTACTGTTTGGCCACCCGCTGCACGTCGGCCGGCGTGACCTGCTGGATCTTTTGCGGAAAGGTGACATACAAGCTCCAATCGCCGATTCCGACCCATTCGCTGAGTTCGCTGGCGATTGCGGCCGTACCGTCGCGTTTGTAGGCATCCTCCGCGACATACTGTTGCTTGACGCGTGCCACTTCGGCGGCGGTCACGCCCTCAGACTTGATCTTGTCGATTTCCGACCACAAGGCTTTTTCAACCTCATCGTGGCTGGCGCCCGGCGTCAGCGCCGCGAAGATGGTGTGCAGCGACAAGTCGTGGCGCAGGTCTGCCCCTGCACCGGCGCTCAAGGCCAGCCCCGAGTCGACCAGCGCTTTGTACAAGCGTGCATTCTTCCCGGAGGTGAGAACAGCGTCCAACATGTCGATCGCCGCCTGGTCGGCATCGCGGCCATTGGGGATTTTGTGGGCGACGATCACCGTCCCCACCTCGCCGGGACGTTTGATTTCCACGCGCCTCTCCCCGGTCTGCGCCGGTTCTTCCGTGTAGACGAGGGGTATCGCCGCGGGCGAATGCGGATACATGCCATAATATTTCTTCACCAACGCCAGCGCCGCCGCCGGTTCGATGTCGCCGACCAGGGTGACCACGGAATTGTTGGGCCAGTAGAAGGTGTCGTAGAACTCGCGCAGCTTCGCGATGGGCGCATGTTCGATGTCGCTGCGCCAGCCGATCACCGGGTGATGGTAGGGAAGCGCCACATAGGCCGCGGCATTCACCTCCTCCACCAACACGTTCTCCGGGTCGTTCTTGCCGCGCTCGAACTCGTTGCGCACCACGGTCATTTCCGACTGGCGGTCGCTTTCGTGCAGCCATAGGTGACGCATGCGATCGGCTTCGATGGCCACGTATCCTTCCAGGCTCTCGCGTCCCACCGTGGCGAAATAATTGGTGCGGTCGAATCCGGTGCTGGCGTTGAACTGGCCGCCGACCCGTTCCAGATACTGTTTGATGCTGTTGCCCTTGCTGTCGTTGAAGGCCTCGCTGCCCTTGAACATCAAATGTTCCAGGATGTGCGTGGCGCCGGTGGTGCCGGTGACTTCATTGCGCGAGCCCACTTGGTAGGTGACCTCGAAAGTCACGACCGGCGCCGAATGATCGGGTGCGATCAACACCGTCAGCCCATTGGACTCGAGGCGATACTCTTCGATTCCGCCGAGGGATTTGACCAGCTTGAAACCCGCGGCGGGCGCAGCCGCGGCCGCGGCGGGTGCCGCAGGTGGGGCCGCCGGCGACGCGGAACCGACCGCAATGCTCGCAGCAATGGCCAGGAAACTTGAGCCAACGGCGATTCGCAAAGCTTGTGACATGCAGACTCCAACAGCCGCGGGCGCGGAATGCGCAATTCTAAGGGTTTATGGCGGCGCGGTGGCCACTATTAGGCGGCGGCGGCTCGAACTTCATCCGTCCAGACTTTGAATTCTTTCAGCACATTGGGTCCGAACGTCATGCTGATGGCCACATCGGCAGCGTCGCGGCCGCGCGCGATCAGCACCCGGCCGATGCGCCGTTGATTGTTCCTCGGATCGAAGGTGTGCCAGCCGCCCCCGATGTAGGCTTCGAACCAGCCGGCGAAATCCATCGGCGCATCCATCGGCGGCACGCCGATATCGCCGAGATACCCGGTGCAGTAGCGCGCCGGAACGTTCAATGCGCGGCATATGGCGATGGCCAAGTGGGCGTAGTCGCGGCATACGCCGCGCCGTTCATTGAAAGTTTCCCAGGCGGTCTTGGTCGGTCGGGCCCACTGGTAGTCGAACGCCACGTGATCGTGCACGTAATCGCAAATCGCTTGGACGCGCGACCATCCGGGCATCATGCTGCCGAACATATTCCAGGCGTGCGCGGCCAGCAGTTCCGTTTCACAGTAGCGGCTGGGGAGCAAGAACTGCAATGCTTCGTCGGGCAGAGACTGAACCGTATGCTCGTAAGCGTACGGGAATTCGGGTTCGATCAGACCGCTGTCGCGAATCAGGGCATCGGTGGTGATGCGGAAAAGGCCTGCCGGGGCAATGGTGCGCGTGCACCAGTTGCCAAAGCTGTCGCGGTACATGGAAAGAGGCACGGAGGGTTCGGTGACCAGCGTGTCCGGTTGCATGAGATCGGATGTGCGGCTGTAGTGCACATTCAGATTGAGGATCATGGGCGTGACTTGCGCGAATTCGTACGCCAGTTCATAGCCGAAGCGAATCAACATTGAGAATCCGCCGTTCGAAAAAGAGGGTGGGGAAGAATGGCACGCCCGAATTGAGCGCCGAATCGGAAGCGCGGACCACTGCTCGTAGGGTGCATCCTACCCGCATTGCGCGAGAGCACGACTACATATCCGCGACCTGCGCTACAATGTTTCTAATTAGATTGCGTAACTCTATGAAAACCCAAAAAACATCGCATACCGCCTGGGTGGCATTGTTCGATCTGGACGGTACGCTCACCTGGCGCGATACGCTGCTGCCGTACCTGGCCGGCTTTCTGGTGCGACGTCCATGGCGTGTGCTGCGATTGTGGGGTGCGCCCTATTCCCTATACCGTTACTGGCTGGACCGCGATCCCGGCGCACTGAAGTCGCGCATGATGCGCATGATCATGGGCGGAGTGCAGCGCGGTGTCATCGAGGCGTGGAGCGAGCAATTCGTGGCGCGATTGAAGCCCAATCAGCGCTTCAGGCCGTTGGGCCTGGGGGTGCTCGAAGCGCATCGCGCTGCCGGCGACCGCTTGGTGCTGATGTCGGCGAGTCCGGATCTGTACGTGACCCGAATCGGCCGGCTGCTGGGCTTCGAACGCATCGTGTGCACCGAAGTTCGATGGCAGGGTGAGCGGCTCGATGGACGGCTGGCCTCGCCCAACCGCCGCGGAGAAGAGAAGGCTCGCTGCCTGGAACTGTTGCGGCAGGAATATCGCGGCTTGCCCGTCATTGCCTACGGCAATTCGAGCTCCGATCTGGATCACATGCGCGCAGCCGATCGGGCGTTGCTGGTGAACGGCAGCACGGCAGCGCGGCGGCTGGCCAAGCAGGCCGGCATCGAGGTGTCGAGCTGGACTTAACGTGAAACCTGCCCAAGGGTCCGGTGCAGCTTGCGCAACAGCGCAGCGGTGGAATCCCAATCGATGCAAGGGTCGGTGATCGACATGCCATATTCCAACTTGCTGCGATCCTTCGGGATGGGCTGACTGCCGGCCTTCAAATGGCTCTCCAGCATCAATCCCACGATGGAGCGGTTGCCGTCGACGATTTGATTCACGCAATTCTCCGCCACCAAAGGCTGCAGGCTGGGATCCTTGTTGGAATTGCCATGACTGCAGTCCACCACGATGTTCGGCGCCAAGCCTGCGGTGGTCAGCTCACGCTCGGCCACTGCGATGCTGACCGCATCGTAATTGACCCGGCCACCGCCGCCGCGTAGCACGATGTGCGCATGCGCATTGCCGCGCGTGCGGAACACCGCCGATTGACCCTGCTGCGTGATACCCAGGAAATGGTGCGGATGCCGCACCGATTGCAGTGCGTTGATCGAGGTCGCCAGCGAGCCGTCCGTGCCGTTCTTGAAGCCCACCGGTGTCGACAGGCCGCTGGCCATTTCCCGATGAGTTTGCGATTCCGTGGTGCGGGCACCGATGGCTGTCCAGGTGATCAGCTCGGACAGGTACTGTGGCATGATGGGATCGAGCGCTTCGGTACCCGCGGGCAGCCCCAGCTCGGCCACGTGCAGCAGCAGCTCCCGCGCCATCAAAATGCCCTTTTCGATGTGAAAGGAATCATCCAGATCCGGATCGTTGATCAGGCCTTTCCAGCCGACCGTGGTGCGCGGCTTCTCGAAGTACACCCGCATGATCAGCACCATGGTCGACTCGACTTCAGCCGCGAGGCCGCGCAAGCGGCCGGCATATTCGCGGGCGGCGGCCACGTCATGGATCGAGCAGGGTCCGATCACGACGAACAGGCGCGGATCGCGCCGCTCCAGGATGGCGCGAATCACGGCACGCGATTCGAACACCACATCGGCCGCTCGATCCGTCATCGGCAGGCGCCGCTTGACCTCTTCGGGGGTGGCCAGCAGATCGCTGGACAGCACATTGACGTTTTGCAGCTGTGACTGGATATCGGGCATTGCGGCTACATCGAGGTGCGGATGGTCCAAAGTTCGGGGAAGAACTTCAGCTCCAATGCCTTGGTGAGATAGGACACCCCACCGGTCCCTCCCGTGCCGCGCTGATGGCCGATGATGCGCTCCACGGTTTTGACGTGCGCGAAACGCCACAGCTGAAACTTGTAATCCAGATCCACCAGGCGCTCGGCCAGCTGGTACAGATCCCACTCTTTCTCGGAGTTGTGATACACGCTGAGCCATGCCGCGGCCACCTGCTTGCTGGCCTGATACGGCTGCGTGAAATCACGGTCGATGGCCTGCGGCGGCACCGCCAGTCCGCGGCGGCTGAGCAGCCGCAGCACTTCGTCGTACAAGCTCGGCGCGCGCAGCGCGCGCTCCAACAGCTCATGGGTTTCCCGGTCATTGCGGAACACCTTGATGGTATCGGCATTCTTGTTGCCGATCAGAAATTCCAGCATACGGTATTGCGGCGACTGGAAGCCGGAGGACTTGCCCAGAGTGTTGCGAAACGCGGAGTAGTCGTGCGGTGTGATGGTGGCGAGCACATCCCAGGACTGCAGCAGCTGCTGCTGCACGGTGGATACGCGCGACAGCATCTTGAAGATGGGTCCCAGGTCATCGCGCCGCACGCAGGCGACGGTGGCGTTGAGTTCGTGCAGACAGAGCTTCATCCACAATTCCGACACCTGATGAATGATGATGAACAGCATTTCATCGTGCTGATAGGACAGCGGGTGCTGCGCGCCGAGCAGCTTGTCGAGATTGAGGTACTGGGAATAACTCAGCGCTTCGGTCAGGTCCCAGTGGACCTGCTCGTCGCTCAAGTCGACGAACGGCTTAGCCGGCGGCACGGACTCTTGCATGATTCAAGTCTTGAAAACCCAGCCTGGAACCGTGCGCCAGCCGGCCAGCAGCTCCCGGTCGAGCGAGCGGAAATCCGGTTCGAGCCTTTCCACCAGACGCCAGAAACTCGGCGAATGGTTCATGTGCTTGGTGTGCGCCAGTTCGTGTACGAACAGATACCTCACCACTTCCGGACGCAGGAACACCAGCGAACAATTCAAGCTCACCGTGCCGCGCGTCGAGCAGCTGCCCCAGCGGGTCCTTTGACAGCGTATCGCCACTCGCGCCACGGTATATTTCAGATCGGACGCCAGCTGCAGCAGTTGCGGCGCCAAGCGCGCCTGCGCGGCCGACTTGAGCCACCCCCGCAGCGCGTTGCGCGCGCCCAACTCATCCGGCGCCTGCACCAGCAAACGTTCGCCGATCTGCTGCGGCTTGCGCGCGGCACCGCGCTGCCATTCGACGCTGAGCCGTTCGCCGGTGAATGCGAAGTCTATGACGTGCGGCACCGGCTCGCTGGGCGCCACGAAACAGCGCATGGCAGCGACCTTGCGGTTGATCCACGGCGTGAAGCGCTGCACGAAGTCGCGCACCGCATGCGCGTTCACTCCGATGGGCACGACGATCTCCACTCGGCCGCCGACGTGAACCCGTGCGGTGAGCCTGCGCGCGCGCGGGCTGACTCGCACGGCGAATGGGTCGCTGGAGGTGCGCGACTCGAACAGCGATAACTGCGTGCCTTGTGGCTTCATCGGCCGGAATGATACCAGGTTGCGTACGCCTAAGGCTTGGCCAGAGCGGCCAATTGTCGCTGCGCCGCTTTATAGTCCGGGGCGGCGATCAATGCCTTCTCGATCCAGTTGCGCGCGCCGAGATGATCGCCGCGCAATTGCAATTCACGGCTGAGCGCCATGTAAGCCTCGGCGTGGCCCCAGCCCGGGGTGTCGGCGCTGGTGGCTGAGCTCGACTCGAACACTTGCGCCGCCAATTGCAGCTGCGCGAAAGCATGCTGGCGCGCCGCTGTTCCCGGCTTGGCATGCGCAAGCTCGTGCTGTGCCGAGTACAGAAGCACGCGCGGATTGCGCGGCTCCAATTTGACCGCTTGTTGGAGCCGATCGGCCGCCCGGGATCGAAGCATGACGCCTTCCATGGGCTTGGTGTCGGCAAGCCCGGAATAACAGGCCGACTGCAGCACCAACACCTCGGCGAATTTGACAGTAGCATCGGGCGCCGGCCGCAGCGCCTCGACGCACGCGTCGAAGGCCGTGCTCGCATCGCCGCCCCTGCGCGCGGTCGACAACAGTCCGAAACGATATTCGGCGTGAGCCAGGTGGTAACGCAAGGCGATGTCGCGCCCGTCGCTGTTGACTTGTGCGGTCAAATTCTGGATTAAGTCACGCAGACTGTTGTCATCCTCGGTCTGGTAGGCATAGAGGATCTGCGCCTGGATGTCGCCACCCTCCTGGGCACGCAGCGCCGCGACGGGCAGCAGCGAAACGAAGAGCAAAATCGTTTTCATGTACATGCAATGTAAAATACCACACGCGTTTTGCAGTTGAGCATCTTGGAGCCGGGCTTGGAACTGATCGACATCGGGGCGAATCTGACGCATGACAGTTTCGCCGCGGATTTGGACCTCGTCATGTCGCGTGCACTGCGCGCCGGCGTGCGCCGTCAGATCGTCACAGGAGCCGATGTCGCGAGCTCGAGAGCGGCGGCAAAGCTCGCCGAACTTCATCCGGCGCATCTGCGCAGCACGGCCGGGATCCATCCGCATCACGCCGCGGGCTACTGTGCCGGGCGGCGCGCAGAACTCGAGGAGTTGCTGCAGCATCCGCATGTGGTGGCCGCCGGCGAATGCGGATTGGATTATTTTCGCAATGTTTCACCACCCGAGGCACAGCGGCGCGCCTTCGCGGCGCAGCTGGAAATCGCGGCTGCCGCGAACAAGCCCGTGTTTCTGCATCAGCGCGATGCGCACGCAGACTTCGCCGCCATTCTCGCGGATCACATCGGCGCTTTGCATGGCGGCGTCGCACACTGCTTCACGGGCGGTCTGGCCGAACTGGATGCCTACCTGGGCCTTGGCTTGTATATCGGTATCACCGGATGGGTTTGCGACGAGCGGCGCGGATTGCAGTTGCGCGAAGCCGTGCCGCGCATTCCGCTGCAGCGCCTGCTGGTGGAAACCGATGCACCCTACCTGCTGCCACGCGACCTGGCTCCAAAGCCCAAGTCGCGCCGCAATGAGCCCGCATTTCTGCCGCATGTCGCCCAGACCGTGGCGCAGCTTCGCGGCGAGCGTATCGAAGTCCTCGCTGCGGCAACCACGCGCAACGCGGAGACTCTGTTTGGTTGGCGCGAACCGGCTTAGGCCCGCTGCATTTCACATGTTGGTGAATTGATGCGGACTGGGACGCAGCTG
>CAZZWM010000092.1:0-16990 GCA_964657945.1 uncultured Steroidobacteraceae bacterium | reverse complement strand
GGCGGCGCGGCGATCGGCGGCGCGCCGCCTGCGCCGCCCACGGTCATGCCCAGGAAGGAGTTCGAGCCCACATCGTGGGGGTCTTCGGCGATGGCCGGCAGCAGCTGCGGGTGCTGCGGGAAATTTCGGTGTTCGAGAAAACCGTTCATGGCTTCGCGCGCCTGGGCGTAATTGAAATTGCCGGGCAACAACTGGCCTTTCAACAGCCTTAAGAAGGCATCGGTGAAGGCTCCGTGGAATTGACCATCCAAGGTGGGCGAGCTCTGCAGCTGTTCGAGGGTTGCGATGTCGGCACCCTGCTCACTGTCACTGGCTCCCGATAGCAGCACGACATGTTCATAGGGATAGGGCGGCGGCGGCGGCCGCGCGGCGATCGGCGCCTGGACACGCGAGACGCCCAGATCCCGCGCGTTCATGGGCAGATAACGGGTATGGCTGAAAGTCTGGCCGAACGAGCGCACCACCTGCCCCGAATAGCAGCTGTCCGATACGACCACCACCCAGCGTCCCGCCTCATCCAGGCGCTTCAGGCGCGGCACCAAATCGCGTCTTCCGACGATCAGGCTCTTCTTCGCGGCGGCGTTGGAACTGTAGTCCAGATCGTAGGGAACCCACGCGCCGGTGGCATATGGCAAATCAAACGCGTTTTCATCGGCATTGGCACTGGTGCCATGGCCGCTGAAATAGATCAATACGGTGTCGCCCTTGGCGGATCGCTGCTCCAAGGCAGCTATTTCCGCCAGGATTCGATCATGGGTGGCTTCCGAATCGCGCAAAGCCATGATATCGCCCGGGGCAAATCCCCAGCCCGTGCTGAGTGTCTGCTGAACCGAATTGATGTCTATCGCCGGGCCCCGCAGCTGAAATGTTTTCAGCGCCGGATCGCGAAACTGCCCGACCGCCACCAACAAGGCGACATTGCGCGCACCGGCGGCGCCCGGTATCAGGGCACAAAGCAGCACGGCCGCCGCGCGCAGCGTTTTAGCATTCATTGATGGCCATCCCATCCCGGCCTATTCGTAGTTTCATTGTACACGGCCTACTCCTCCATTATTATTTCGTCACAAAACAACATCAGCCAAGCATGCGTTCCAGGGTCCTCGCACTTCTCGCTGCAATCATGGCGCTGGCGCCCGTGTTCGTGCGGGCGCAATCCGCGGAACTGGTGCATGCCTATCAAAACTTTGAGAGCGCGAAGGCCGCCAACAAGGCCGGCGATGCGCTGAAGTACGCGCAACAGGCCGTCAAACTGACCGAGGCGTCCGGGGACAAGGAAAGTTTGATCGAGCTGCTGCGCAACGTAGGCGACTACGCCGCGCAGGCCGGCGAGGACTCGCAGGCCTTGGCCTTCTATTCCCGCGCGCTGGAACTGCAGTCCGCCCAACTGGGAGCTGAACATCCGGACTTGGTGCCTGTGCTCACGGCGATGGCGGACCTGGCGCTCAAAGACAAGCGCTACGCGGACGCCGAAGCGCTGCTGCTGCGAGTGGCAGCCATCGAGCGCAGCGCATTCGGCGAGCATCACGAAAATGTGCTGGCGACCTTGCGCCGGCTGCGCGAGGTGTATCGAACCGCCGGCGATCAAGCCGCCGCGGCGCGCGTGGAGGCGCAGATGCGGCCGGCTCCGGCGCCGAGCCGTGATTTGCCGGCCCGGCGCTACGCCCAGAAGCAGGGCTTCGCCACCGTGCGGGTCTACTACGGCACCAATCGTGCTCCCAGCGGCGACTTGAAGCCTGCGAGCTTCTACGGAAACGCGCGCGGCGAGCTGCAATACGGATATCTCGACGTCACCATCCCCCAGGTTCACCAAGAGGCGCAACTGGAAACCCAACCCCGCTGGCTGGAATACACGCTGTCTACCGACAAGGCGACCCTGCGCAGCCACTACGTGCTGCTGGACAAGGTGGTGCCATTGCCCAAGGAGGAGTTCGTGCGCAATCTCCGCCAGCAGATCAACGACACGAAATCCAAGGACATTTTCATTTTCGTGCATGGGTTCAACAACAGCTTCGAAGATTCCGCGCGCCGCGTCGCGCAGCTCGCCTACGACCTGGATTTCGACGGCACGCCGCTGCTATACAGCTGGCCGTCGCAAGCCAGTGCCAGCGCCTATACCGTCGATGAAGCCACGGTCGGCATCAGCGGGCGGCGGTTGGCCGATTTCCTGGAGACCGTTGTGACCCAATCGGGGGCACAGCGCATCCACCTCATTGCCCACAGCATGGGAAATCGCGCCTTGATCGAGGCGCTGCAGACCTATCTGGCGCGCCGCGCCCCGCAAGACCGCCAACACATCTTCGGTCAAGTCGTGCTGACTGCACCGGATGTGGACCGCGACTACTTCACCGACGCCATCCAATCGCTGACCGGTTCGGCGGAGCGCGTGACGCTGTATGCATCCGACAACGATTACGCGTTGCACACCTCCCAGATCATTCACGGCGCTCCGCGTGCCGGCACGGCAGGCGACGTCATCGTCAGACTGGCGGGGCTGGACTCGATCGACATGTCATCGGTGCCGGCGGACGCGCTGGGGCACAGTTACTTCGCCGCCAACTCGGGCGCAATCTTCGACATGTTTCGGCTGCTGTGGCGCGGCGAAGCGCCGCCGCAGCGTTGCGGCATGAGCAATCGCCAGGCTGGTGGTACCCTGATCGTCTGGTCGTTCAATTCCGATGCATGCAAAGGCGACGATATGCTGGAAGCGGGTGTGATGCTCAAGAGATTCGGCGACCTGGCACGCGACCAAGTGATCGCTAACATCAAGACGCTCACCGATCCATCGGAACAAACACAGTGGAAACTGATCCTGGCCAAGCTGGATGGCCTGTTGCCGACCGTGAATCAAGCCGGCGGATCGCCGAAATGAAGCCGTTGCGCATACGTCTCGCCGTCGCGGCACTGTGTTGGTCGCTGCTGCAGATGCAGATTGCGCAGGCGGCCAAGGAGACGGTCAACGTTCGCGCCTACGTCAACGATACCTGCATCGTCGCGGACGAGCCCTTTTTCGTGCCGGTGACCGCGGCGCCGGAGGGCGAGGGCCAGGACAATGCCAAGTTCCTGCCGCTGCTCGGATTGGTGGTGGGCAAGCTGGCGGAATTGTTCATCAATCACGAGATTCAATCGAAGGCGAATCAATACAAATCCGGCGTGGCGCGCAAGGACACCCGCTATGCGATCACCGAGCAAATGAATCTGTACCGCGCGGATTTCAACCCCACGCCCTCGCTCAGCATCAATGCCAAGCTCGGCTGCATGACCATCGTCGCCGGCAGTTTCAAATCCGCAGCCACGCATTGCGCTGCGGACTACATCCCCAAGGAATTGTCGAAGGATGGCGCCAACCTGGCGCAGGAGAAGTGGCGTACCACGCGAACCGATGATTCCATCGAAAACCAGCTGCGTCGCGCCGACATCTGCATGGAAGGAAAAGCACGCGCGGTATATGAGGCACGCTTCGAGTTTTCGAGCGACGGCACCGCGTATCGACTCAGGGATGCCGGCTATCGGATCCAGTCTTTGCTCACCACGGACAAGCCGGGCCTTTCCCGCACGACGCTGTACACGCTCAAAATCTCCAGCCCCAGCGCGACCGACCAGCAGGAAGTGATCTCGAGCGCGTGGGTCGATATCGGCACGGTCAAAGCCGGCTCCCGATCCGACGGTACGGCGGCCAAGGATGCCCCCTGGCTGCGCGTGCCGCCGCTATCGGTCGAGGCGCGCCGCACCTACGAGGAAAAGACCAAGGCTCAACAGGATGTTACCGGCGAAATCCAGGCTCTGCAGCGTGCCCACACCCGAAACCTGCGGCAGTTGGCAAGCCTCGACCAGCGGATCAAGTCCGCCGGCAGCGACGTTTTGCCGGGTCTGCAGCAGGAGCGCACCCGCTTGGCGGTGCAGGACCAGACCCAGGCGGCCGAACTCGACGCACGCAACGCCGAATACCAAGACCTGCCGCGCGCCTCGCTGGAATTCATGCCGGTCACCATCGAAGTGGGTGTCACGGAAACCGAATCCGAGAAGAAGGCGCAGGTGGCCCTCGCAGAGATCGTCGGCAGCAACAGCGATTTGGTGGCTTCGGCAGTCGGCAATGCGGCCACCGGTCTGCTGACCAAGGCAGTCGACAACAGCGATTTGAAAATCGAGACGCGGGGCGACGATGCCGGCGGCGATTTGGAACGCGCCCGCGTCGGCTACTACGATGCTCTGGTTGCGGACAAGAGCGCCGCAGCCGGCGCGGCCAAAGACGCGGCGCACCGCAACCTGCTCGCCGCGAAGGCGAAGTACAACGATGCCAGACGTTTTCTCGGCCTGGAGCCACTTCAATGAAAATGCCCTCGCTTTTTGCCGCACTCGCCGGACTGGTCTTGGCGCACAGCCAGGCGATTGCTGCCGACGATCAGGACTCGACGCAGGTTCTGTCCAACAAACAGATCGAGCAAGCCTTGGCCTCGCCGCCGCCGCTGACTCGCAGTTTCACGCCGCGCGGGCTGGCGCGTCGTCAGGCCAGCGAAACCGATCCTTCCGTGAACCTGAACATTCCGTTCGAAGTCAATTCCAGCGCATTGAAGCCGCAGGCCTCAGAGCAGCTGAAACAATTGGAACTGGCATTGACTTCCGACGCATTGTCGAAGGATCGCTTCGTGGTTGCAGGACACACCGACGCCAAGGGCAGCGCCCAATACAACAAGCAACTGTCGCTGCGCCGCGCCCAGGCCGTGAAGCAATTCTTGGTGGCCAAGGGGATGGACGGCGGTCGTCTGGAAACGGTGGGCTATGGTTCAGAGAAGCCGCTCGATCCGCAGCGTCCCGAGGATTCCAGCAACCGGCGCGTGGAAATTCGTGTCATCGGCGCCGCAACCCAGTAAATGACGGCGCCGATCCTTGCCTCCTTGCTCGACTCTGCATGCGAGCCCTACCGGCGCGCCGGACGTTTTGCGTATCACTTTGCGCGCGGCAAGCTCGGTTCGGATCCGGTGTTTCGCGCCATCTTGGAGGACGGCCTGCTGACGGACCGGTCCCGCGTTCTCGACTTGGGCTGCGGACAAGGTTTGCTGGCGGCCTGGCTGTCGGCTGCGAAGCGCAGCTTCGATGCGGGCCGTTGGCCGGCCGGCTGGCCATCCGCACCCCGTGTCCTCTCGATCCGCGGCGTCGAGCTCATGGCATCCGATGTGGCGCGGGCGCATTGTGCGTTGGGCCCATCGTGCGCCGTCGAGCAGGGCGACATCCGTAGCGCAGAATTCGGCAGCGTCGATGCCGTGGTGATCCTCGATGTGTTGCACTACGTGGATGAGGCGGCGCAGCAGTCCATACTGCAGCGGGTGCGCGCCGCCCTGCCTTCCGGCGGGCTGCTGCTGCTGCGGATCGGCGAAGCCGACGGTGGCCTGCGATTCCGCTACAGTCAGTGGGTCGACAAAGTGGTCATGCTGATCCGGGGACATTGGTTGGTGACCACGCATTGCCGCAGCGTCGCGCAGTGGCGAGAACTGCTGCAGGATTGCGGCTTCGACGTGGAGGCGCGGCCGATGAGCGCAGGAACGCCATTCGCAAACGTGCTGCTGGTCGCGCGCGTGCGCTGAGACAGGCAGACAGGCAGCGGCCCTACTTGCCGCCCGGTTTGTAGGTCACTGCATAGGTCGTTTCGACATCGCCCGTAACCAGCATCAGGCGGCCGTCGCGGCCGAAATTCAACTGATATTCCGTGCCCGCCGGATCCCGCATTCGCCAGGTGGGCCCATCCAACGTCACATTCTCGTTGGTCATGGGATATCCCACGGCGATGATGCATTGCTCCCGGGTCATGCCGACCATCACCTTGCCCAGGCGAATCGCCTCCTGCACGGTGGGCGCGAAGGAATTGAATTTCGGCCGCGGATCCTGGTTGACCACGATCTTGCGCACCCAGGCATCCAACGCCTCGGTTTCTCTGCCGTAGTCGTGGCCCAATTCCATGTTCTTGCCGTCGATCTTGATGTGCGCGCGATTGCTGCCATAGCCGGTCACCTCAATGGGCGTGCCCGCCGCAATCATGCTCGCCCCGACATTGCTGTCGCTGATCCATAGCTTGTTGTAATGCAGAACACAGCAGGCATAGCCTTGTCGCGGATAGGAGGGAATTCCGTTGGCGTCATTGACCGGTGGCTCGGGCTTCGCCAAGCCCACCGCACCCATCATGTCCCTGAAGATGCCGGCCTGTGCTGCGCCGGCCGTCAGCAGAGACACGCTGACCAATGCCACCCGCAGCAGCGCGTCGTTGTATTTCATGTGTCATCCCAGCCCGACTTGGGGCAAATCCGAACGGTGAGCGTGACAAATCATGCCACCAAAACCTCATATTTCGCCAGCGGCAAATGCACCGATGCGATTATGTGAAGGTCCCGCCTTCGCCGCCCGCAGAAGTCGGCCTGGCAACGCACTATACTCACGCTATGCAGATGTTTAGGACGGCGCTGTTCACTCTGATGATGCTCGCAACGGCGGCCGCCGCCGCCGAAACCCGCATTGCCCTGGTGATCGGCAACAGCAGCTACGCCAGCGGACCACTACCCAACCCCGCCAATGATGCCCAGATGATGGCCGACACCTTGAGCAAATTGGGTTTCGACGTCATCACGCGCCGCAATGCCGACCAAAACACCATGAAACGCGCCATCCAGGATTTCGGCTCGCGGCTCGAAAAGGGCGGACCCTCGGCCGTCGGACTGTTTTACTACGCCGGACACGGTGTGCAGCTGAACGGCCGCAACTACCTGATCCCCACGACGGCACAGATTGACCGCGAGGGGGACGTGGAAATCGAGGCGGTCAGTGCCGACTGGGTCATCGAGCAGATGCGTTATGCGCGCAATCGCCTCAACATCGTGATCCTGGATGCCTGCCGCAACAATCCTTTCACCCGCAGCATGCGCTCCGTCGATCACGGCCTGGCCACGATGGATGCCCCTGCGGGCATCCTGATCGCCTACTCCACCGCGCCTGGCGCGGTCGCCATGGATGGCAACGGCAAGGACAGCCCCTACACGGAAGCGCTCAGCCAGGCGATGCGCGATTTGCACGAGCCGGTTGAGCAGGTGTTCAAGCACGTGCGCGTGGGCGTGATGAGCGCCACCGCCAACAAGCAGGTGCCGTGGGAATCGTCCTCGCTCACCGGAGACTTCTATTTCGCCGGCGCCAATACGGCAGGGGTTGCGACAGCGGGCTCTTCGATGGGTGCTTCCACGTCGGAAGCCGCTCAATCGGCGGCACGCACGCCGGCGAGCGCCGAGGATTCCGGCAAGGATTCCGGCGGGATCGGTTCGAGAATCTCCGCATGGTTCGGGCTGAGCAAATCCGCCGAGGATAAGCAGCCCGCACCCAGCCAGGAGGCATACCGCCCGGCCGCGGCCAATGCCGGAAACATCACGGTCGCATCCGTGCCGGTGGGTTCGGTTTCGGGTGCACGCGCCCTGCCGGTTCTCAAGCTGTTGGGATTGGCCAGCGGCGACATGGACGTGTCGCAGAATTATTCGCAGGCCAAGGTGCGGGAGCTTTTGGAGCGAGGCACGCGGCATGTGAGCGTCGGGAACGCCCCGCGACAAATCCAGGCCGCTTTGGCCATGTGTCAGAAGTACTCGAAGAATTGCTCGGAGAGCATGTTCAGCGATGAGACCACCCGCACCGTGGCACTGGACCCCTTCGACGTCGATCCCTTGCTGGTGAGCGTGGCCGACTTCCGGCAATTCGTCGACGCCACGCATTACAAGACGGATGCCGAAAGGAACGGCTACGCCTACGAAGTGGGCGACACCCAATCGGTGCGCGGCGGCACCTGGCGCAACGGCGTCAACAAGCGCGAAGTGGCCGATGATTCCGCGGTGGTGGCCGTGAGCTTTCAAGACGCAATCGCGTATTGCAAATATAAAAACCAGCGACTGCCCACCGAGGATGAATGGGAATTCATCGCGCGCGGACCGGAGCGTCACACCTTTCCCTGGGGAGAGAACACCTCCCTGGCGCTGGAAGCTCCAACCACGGCGCCCCGCGTTGCAGACGGGCCGGCGGAGGGCATCGGCGGACGCTATCACGGCCTTTCGGGCAATGTATGGCAATGGGTGGACACGCGGGGCCACGGACGCACCGTACTGAAAGGCGGGTCGTGGCTCGAGACCAATCCCGCGTTTCGGCGGGCCGCCGCCCGGCGCTTCGAAGTCGCCGATCGCGCCGATGAGGACAGCGGCTTTCGCTGTGCCAGATCGCTCTCAACCTGGCCCGATGCCGACTACTACGTGGCGCAGCTCAAGTAGCCGGCGGACGATAGCGCAGGAAGGGCAACAGCCGGGGCAGGAATCGCAGCAAGCCGCGCTCGTTCATCCACAAGGCATAAGCAACGTAGCGGGGATCCGCGTTCAAATGACGTTCCTCGGTGCGCGCCCGGGTGTAATAGACCGAATTCAACAGCAGCAATAGACCGCAATTGCGCAGCGCCTCGGTCCATCCACCATTGCTGACGAAGGGAATCGAAATGAGCCACCAGCTGAGGTTCTTGGAGACATAGGCGGGATGCTTGGTGAATCGATAGGGCCCGGATGTGATGATGCCTCTGTCGGTGAGATTGGAAAACCGCAAGCCGAAGGACACCGTCGAGAGCGCGTAGATGAACAGCAATGCAACGATGGCGATCGCCCACACGTCCCGCACGATGGGATGGCCAACCAGCCAGTTGTCCCAGAAAATTTCGTCATCGTACTTGAGATACGCGGATCCGATGACCGAATAAAATGGCTGATAGCACATCAATGCGACCACCCAACCCGCCACCGTCGGTTGCACGCTGCGGATCTGTGAATCGAACAAGCGCAAGGCCGCGGTGTATCCGACCACGCAAAACAACAAATCGATGGCATAGGACAGGTGGTAGAAGAGTTGATAGCGAGGCATGGCGCCGGCCGTATTGGCAGCGAGCAGACCGTGGACCGTTTGCAATTCAGCGGCGAAATACACCGTCATCAGCGGTACGAAAAATGCTTTGATCGTCCAACCCAGGAGGTGCCTTCGAATCAGCGGCCAGTCGGCGCGACGCCAGGCAGCGGCGCGCGGCGTCAACAGCAGCGAGCCGAATGCCAGGTACTCATCGTGCGCCGTGTTGCCATACACGTCGCTCCAAAGAAAATAGAAAGGCACGGCAATCGCGATCGGCCAAATGGTGCGCAGGAAGGCCCAAAATGGAGCGTAGAAATCACCGTGATATTCCGGGAACAACCAGTACGCGAGCCCCACCAGCCCCAGAGTGGCCATCAACCCCAGCATCCGGATACCCACGCGGCGCAGGCTCAATGCGCGCGCCACGGATTCTCCAGAGGAAGCGGCACATGGCACGCGAAGTCCGGGAAACACCATTTCGGCAGTGGCGATGACCAGGATGACGGCTATGCAGGGTATGACGCCGGCATAGGGAACAGTGCCCGTCAGCCCTCCCAAGCGCTCCGGCGAGATGAACCAAATACCTGCCAGACCAGCGCCCAGCGCCAGCAGTGCAACCCCGAAATTCGTGGCCGATTGAGGCGGTCGTGGCATACCGGCCATTCTATCAACGGCGCATGGCGGCTATGGCTTCGAAGCCCGGATTCGTGCGCTGGGACACGTACTGCGATATCTTTACCCGATGCCTCGTCGCGCGCTCTCTCAGCGCCCCGCAGCCTTTCGCGGCGGCGTGAGCTGCGCGAACAGCAGTCCCGCCAAAAAACCCATCAGCATCTGCCCGCCGAGACCCGCACCGCGCGCGCCGAAGATTTCAACCGTCCCCAAAACCATCCTCAGAATGGTGAACAGCGCCAAGATGGCTGCGGCGCCTGCGATGCCGAAAACCAGCGTTCGAGCGCCGCCGAAGCGCGCGAGCGCGCCCGCGAGCAAAAATGCCACCAGCAACGCGATGGAGGTCAGCGCGCTATAGCCGACGATCATGCCGATCAGATCGTGCGCAGCCCATGCGATGCGGTCGCCGAAGGGAATGGATACGGCAGCCCCACCATTGGCCATTGCGGCAGCGCTCGACCAGGCGCGCTGCACGAAGTACGAGTGGCTGGCAGAGCCCGCGACCACCATCAACGCCGTAGCCAGGACAAAAACGATGATTCGGCGTAGCATCGCGTGCCCCCGTATTCTGCTGCCCATGATAACGGATATTGCGGAGAGGAGGTTCCTACGCCCGCCCTGACATTGCCCTTCGCCATCATAGCCGCCACTGGTTGCCTCGCAGTCAGCTTCACGGCGACTGCCGCCGAACGGCCCTTGCCACCGCCCCCCGCGGCCGCCCCCATCGTGTCGACGGGTTATAAATTGGTGGAGCTCGCAAAGAATCTTGACCACCCCTGGTCGATGGCCTTCTTGCCGGACGGCTCGGTGCTGGTGACCGAACGCGCCGGGCGGTTGCGGCTGATCAAAGAAGATGTACTGCAACCGCAGATGATCGGCGGTGTTCCTGCCGTGCACACCGGCAGCCAAGGCGGTCTGTTCGACATCGTGCTGCACCCCAACTTTGCTCAAAACAACCTGGTCTATCTGACCTACGCCGCAGGGACAAAAGGAGCCAATGGCACCCGAGTAGCTCGGGCGCGCCTCGATGGCAATGAGCTGCGCGACTTGCAGGTGATCTTCAAGGCCATGCCGTTGAAGGATACCGACAACCACTACGGCGGCCGCATGGCATTCCTGCCGGACGGCACTTTCGCGTTGACCATCGGCGAGGGATTCGAGTACCGCGAGAAAGCACAGGATCTCAGTTCCGATCTGGGTAAGATCGTACGCTTGAAAGACGACGGCTCGGTTCCTCAGGACAATCCTTTCAGCGGACAAAGCGGCGTGCGTCCGGAGATCTACACCTGGGGTCATCGCAACGAGCAAGGCTTGGTGTTCGATGTGCGGACCGGGCGCTTGTGGGAAACGGAACACGGCCCCAGGGGCGGCGACGAATTGAATCTCATCATGGCGCGCAAGAACTATGGCTGGCCCGTGATCACCTATGGGATGGATTATTCCGGCGCCTACGTCTCACCCTACAGTCAGCGCGCAGGCCTGGAACAGCCGGTGATTTATTGGACTCCATCGATTGCGCCATCCGGTCTTGCCATTTACCACGGCGATAAATTTCCAGCGTGGGACGGCGATCTATTCGTGGGCGCGCTGGCGTTCAAACATCTGCGCCGCGTGCATCTCGATGCGGAAGGGAATGTGGTGAGCCAGGAGCAACTGTTGAAGGACAAGCAGTGGCGCATCCGCGACGTGCGTGTTTCGCCGGATGGCTACCTGTATGTCTCGACGGATGAGGACGACGGACGGGTGCTGCGGCTGGAGCCTGCAGCGACGTCCTAGGGATTTGTCTGACTCATGGTGGGGGATTGAGGATCCCTCGCCGGGGGAGTCGGATCCACTGGAACGACGGGCAGATGGTACACATCCACCTTGGTCTTGGCTTCCTGCTCCTGGCGCTGCTTGTCCTGTAGCGCGCGCAACTGCTCGCGGCTGCGTTCGAAGTCCTCCTGACGCTTCGCCTCGCGCGCCGGCTCATGCTCGTTCTCCGCCGCCAGACGATCGAGCGCGATGCGGGCATTCAAGCAATCAGGATTGGAGCGCGACTGCGCAACGTCCCGATTGCATTTCATCAGAACACCGTCGAGGGTTACGCGATCGTCCATAAGATCGGAGATCGACATGGGGGCATCGCTGCGATGCCGCGGCGCACAGCCCGCCGTTACCGCAAATACGGCGGCCGTGCAGCTGCAAACGATCAAGTATTTGATGGAGTTCGGCATAAAGCTTCCCAACGGCGATGGTACAGAAATTGAGGCTTGACGGGCCTTTGGGCGTGTGACGTGTCTCACGGCTTTAACATGTTCTCAGCCCAGTCCTACACGCCGCATGCGTTTGACCCCGCCTGATCGCATGTGTACCTTGCCCGAATATGTCGCCCCCCAAGACCTCCAAAGACGCAGTTCCGGACTTCGAAGCGGCCATGCACGATCTGGAACAACTGGTGGAACGCTTGGAACAGGGCGATCTGCCGCTCGAGGAGTCATTGGCCGCATTCGAGCGCGGTGTCGCCCTGACGCGCGCATGCCAGAGCGCTCTCAAAGAGGCGGAACAAAAAGTCGAGATTTTGCTGAAGAAAGCCGGTGAACCCGTAGTTGAAGACTTCACTCCCGAAGAAACCAAGTCCGGCTGAGCAGGATGCGCTGGCCCAGCGCATGCGCGAGTATCAAGCGCGTGTTCATGCCGTTCTGAATCAGGTGCTGCCGCCCGCCGATGTGATTCCGCAGCGCCTGCACGCCGCGCAACGCTACGCGGTGCTCGGAGGCGGCAAGCGGCTGCGGCCGTTGCTGGTGTATTTCACGGGCGAAGCCTTGAACGTTGCGCCGCATATGCTGGATGCGCCGGCCGCGGCCGTGGAATTGATTCACTCCTATTCGCTGGTTCACGACGATCTGCCGGCGATGGACGATGACGATCTGCGCCGCGGACAACCGACTACGCACCGCGCCTTCGATGAGGCAACCGCGATCCTGGCCGGGGACTCCCTGCAGGTTCTGGCCTTCTCGCTGTTGGCAGGCGACAGGACGCCCGGCGTGAGCGCTGAGGCGCGCTTGAAAATAATCCAGATCCTCGCCGATGCCAGCGGCACGGGGGGGATGGCCGGGGGTCAAGCCATCGATCTGGCGGCGGTGGGCCGCAACATCGGTCTCGAAGAACTCGAAGCCATGCATCGCCTCAAGACCGGCGCGTTGATTCGCGCCAGCGTTTTAATGGCGGCAGCCTGCGCTGCGGGTCTCAGTGACAGCGCATGGGAAGCGCTCGACGGGTACTCGCAGGACATCGGCCTTGCATTCCAAATCCAGGATGACATTTTGGATGTAGAAGGCGACACACATGAACTTGGCAAGACCAGCGGTGCCGACGCGGCGAGGGCCAAACCCACCTACCCCAGCGTGTTGGGTCTCTCCGCCGCCAAACAGCGTGCCCGGGAATTGGAAGCGCGTGCCTATGAGCGATTGGCGCCGCTGGGCGAGGCGGCTCAAGTGCTGGGTTGGCTTGCTTCATTCGTCGTGAAGCGCCGCGCCTGAAGCGAGGGACCTGGGCGTAACCCGCTGAAAGCCTTGGAAATGGCGATTTTTGCAACGTTTCGCCTGTCGGACCAACAAACCTCAGGACTGGTCCGCAGCCCAAGACCTGGCGAATGGTCTAAAATTCTTGAGTTGCGCGGTTCCGGCACCACTTAGGTCGTGATCGCTTCAGTAGGAACCCGTGTATGAATGCTGCCGTGCCCGTCAAAAAGCCCAAAACAAAATCCATCGAGGACGTGCAGGGGCACGCCGACAGCCGTCGCATCCCCATCAACCGGGTGGGCATCAAGGAAATCGTCCATCCGGTCAAAGTCAAGGATCGAAGCCGTGGCGAACAGCACACGGTAGCGACCTTCAAGATGTACGTGAACCTGCCGCATAACTTCAAGGGCACGCACATGTCGCGCTTCGTGGAGATATTGAACCAGCACGAACGCGAGATTTCCGTGGAGTCCTTCGGCAAGATGCTGGTGGAAATGACCGAGCGGCTGGCAGCGACGTCCGGCCACATCGAAATGACCTTTCCGTATTTCGTGATGAAGAAGGCGCCGGTGACGGGCGTGGAGAGCCTGATGAATTATCAGGCCACGATTTTTGGGGAGCACGCCGACGGCAAGACGGAAGTCTGGCTCAAGGTGGTGGTCCCGACCACCAGTCTATGTCCCTGCTCGAAAGAGATCTCCGATTACGGCGCACATAATCAGCGTTCGCACATCACTTTGACCGCCCGCACAGTCGAACATATGTGGCTGGAGGAATTGATCGAAATCGCCGAGCGCGAGGCATCATGCGAGGTGTACGGGATCTTGAAGCGTCCCGACGAGAAATTCGTCACCGAGCGCGCGTACGACAACCCGAAGTTCGTCGAAGACACGGTGCGGGACGTCGCAGTGGCCATGAACAAGGAAAAGCGCGTGCGTGCCTATGTGGTCGAATCGGAGAATTTCGAGTCGATTCACAATCATTCCGCCTACGCCATGATCGAGCACGACAAGGAAGCGGCGCAGTAATTCCGCCGACGATCAGACGTTCGCCGCAATACCCCGTTCGGCGCTCTGCAAGCGGCCGATCATGCTGCGCAGGAACACCTGATTGAAGCGCAGCTGGCATTCCGCCGAGACCTGCTCCAACAAGGTCGAACTGACCTTCATGACGGTGACCGGCCCCGCAGCAACGATGGTCGCGGTGCGCTTGGCACCGCGCACATAGCTGGTTTCGCCGAAACAATCGCCGCTTTCCAGGTAGCCCAGGGCCTTGTTCAAGCGCTGCACGCCGACGCGCCCCTGCACGATGATGTAAAAGCGATCGTCCATCTCGCCTTCCTTGACGATTTCCTCGGCGTCGGCATAGTCCTGCCAACTGCTGGCGCGCAGCACCTCCCAGATCTCGCCATGCGAGAACTCGTGGAAGAACTTCAGCTTGCGCAGCAGGCTGAACTGCTCCTGCTGGTCGATGCGGTTGTATTGCGCGCGCAGTTTCTGGTGCACACGGGTCAGCTCGGCGGCGAAATCCAGGCCGGTCTTGTAGCGCTTCTCCGGATCCTTCTGCAGCGCCATCGCCGTGACGTTTTCCAGTTCCTCGGGAATTTCCGGCCGCAGCGTGTGGATCGGCGGCGGCGTCGCGAATACGATCTGGTGCAGCAACTTCTGCAGATTCCCGGCCCGGAAGGGACGCGTGCCGGTGAGCAATTCATACATCACGGCGCCCAAGGAGTACAAATCGGAGCGGTTGGTCAGTTCGATCGACTGAACCTGCTCGGGAGACATGTACGACGGGCTGCCGGCAATGCCTTCGATGCGCGAGATCTCCGAGTCCGCCACCAACGCGATGCCGAAATCGATGATGCGCACGTCGCTGTCCAAGGTCAGCATGATGTTGCTGGGCTTGATGTCGCGATGGATCACGCCGCGGCTGTGCGCGTAGTGCAAGGCGCGGGCGGCCTTGTAGATCAATTCGACCACATCGTCGATGCGCAGCAGGTTGTCCGGGCGGCAGTACGCAGCCAGGGTGCGCGCGCCATGCACGTGTTCCGTCACGATGTAGCAGTGGCCGTTTTCCTCGCCCGCATCGTAGATGGGCAGGATGTTCGGATGCTGCAGCATCCCGACCATGTGCGCTTCGGAGAGGAACATCTTCCGCGCGATGCGCTTGCGATTCTCATCGCTGCTGGAATCGACGTTGTAGACCTTGATGGCGACGTCGCGGCCGTAGTAAGGATCATGCGACAGGTACACGATGCCGGTGCTGCCGCGCCCAACCTCATTGATGATCACGTACTTGCCGATTTTTTCCGGCAACGCACCGCGGCCTTGTTGGGCCTTCGCGAGAGAGTTGGATCGAGTGTTGCTCAAGGGTAACCGTGCGTGCGCAGCGTCTTCGACTTCAATGACGAACGAGGATACTGGGGTGTCACGCACCATACTGTGATTTGGGTCGAGGCTCAGCCAAAGTGGTCGAAGCCGCCGTTGGGCGGTGAGAATGCGGCGCCGTCGAGCAACCACGATATGCCCGCAGCGGCGCGCATTTCACCGATTATCGACAGCGTTAAGTTCAATCGCTGCGCGGCTGCTTCGAGTGCGACATAACGCGGAGCCGCGACGGTGAACAATAATTCGTAGTCATCGCCGCCGCTCAGTGCCCACTCGCGCGCCTGCTGTTCGTTCGCCGCCGCGCGCAACGCGGCAGAGAGCGGCAATTTCTCGATGGCGACGACTGCACCGAGACCGCTGGCTTGCGCCAGCTTCGGCAGATCTCCCACCAGCCCATCCGACAAATCCATCGCCGCGCTGGCAATGCCGCGCGCGGCGATCCCCATCGCTACACGCGGCGTTGGATATTCGAAGCGAGCCACCAAGGATTGCGCCGCCTCATCAGGCGCCGATGCAGGCACCGATGCGGGCACCGACGCGCGTACCGAAGTCGAGTACGCCAATCCCGCAGCTGCATCGCCGAGTGAGCCGGTCACCACGATCAGATCGCCGGCCTGCGCTCCGCTGCGCGTCAAGGCCGTGCCGCGCGGGATGCACCCTAAGATTTGCACGCTCACCGTCAGCGGACCGCGTGTGGTGTCGCCGCCAACCAGTGTCACTTGATGCGCATCGGCCAACTCGAGCAGGCCCGCCGCGAATCCTTGGAGCCACGTCGCATCGACAGCGGGCATGCTGAGCGCCAAGGTGGCCCACGCAGGCGTGGCCCCCATCGCCGCCATGTCGCTCAAATTGACCGCCAATGCGCGGTGGCCGATCGACCTAGGATCGGTTCCCGGAAGGAAATGGCGGCTCTCGATAATGGTGTCCACGGCGGCAACCAACTGATTGCCGGCAGGCAGATCGAGCACCGCGGCATCGTCGCCGATCCCGACGCTTACGCCGGATTGCACTGCGGATCTCGGCGAGGGCCGCATGAAGAAGCGGCGGATCAGTTCGAATTCACCCAAGGGCGGGCTGGACATGCGCTACTCAGCCGCGGCCGTACTCGTGCGGCCGGGATTGCTGCGCAGCTCGATCCAACACGGCATTCACGAACTTGTAGCCATCGGTGGCGCCGAACTGCTTGGCGAGTTGCACCGATTCGGCGAGCACCACCCGATAGGGCAACTCATGGCAGGACTCCAATTCATATAACCCAAGCCACAGCACGCCATGCTCGATGGGGTCGAGTTCGTGGGGAGGAATTTCCGAAAGTCCCGCCAGCCGCAAGTCCAGGGTTTCGCGTTGCGGCGCGATCGCCGCAATCAGCTGCTGGAAATATCCCCGATCCACCCGCTCCGCTTCAGGATCGGCGGCGAACTGATTGTGCACATCCTGCCAGGGCCGCGGATTGATCTGAAGTTGATAGAGCGCCTGCAATGCCAGGCGCCGCGAAAAACTGCGGGCGCGATGGATCGAGGCGCCCTTTTT
>CAZZWM010000091.1:13311-17005 GCA_964657945.1 uncultured Steroidobacteraceae bacterium | reverse complement strand
AGCCCTCGTGGCGGAATTGGTAGACGCAACGGACTTAAAATCCGTCGACTTAAAATGTCATCCCGGTTCAATTCCGGGCGAGGGCACCACTACGATACGGATGGCATCGGGGGAGTAGCTGCGATGAAACAAGTCGGATCGAAACGTGAGCGCACCCTGGCGGTGAATGCCAGTGGAGTCTTGCTCGCTGAAGGTGCCCGCTTCAATGAGGCGATTTCACGGCTGTCGCAGACCACGTTCGTGCCGAAGGGAATCTATCGCTTCCGTTCGCACGATGCTGCCAATCGGCACGCCGAGGATTGCCTGGTGCGGGGCATGGGACGCCTCGCTGCCACGCGCTTGAAAAATGGATGAGTTCAGCCGCCCGGCGACTCTTGAAGACCTCAAACTGCTGTTACGATCGCTTCATGAGCACGGTGCTGATTACTTATTGATCGGCGGCTACGCGCTTGCCGCTCATGGCTATCAACGTGCGACCACGGATATCGATGTGATTGTCCCGGCAACATTGCAAGCGGGACAGCGCGTCAAGGAAGCTTTGATGGCCCTGCCTGATGGGGCTGCCAAAGACATCGAGCCAAGGTGGTTCGAGGAAGGCGAAAACATCCGCGTTGCAGATGCCTTCGTGGTGGATCTCATGCTCAACGCAAACGGGCAGACTTACGACACGCTAAGCCAATATGCCGAGACGATCGAACTCGACGGCATCCCGGTGAAAACGATCACTCTCGAAGGCTTGCTTCTCACCAAGAGAACCATGCGTGACAAAGACGTGGCGGATCGGATCATCATTGAGCGGGCGCTCGAAGTGTTCAAGTTGCACGCCAGAGACGACGACGGAGGTCAGGGCAAGGGATAGTCTCGGTGCGCGCAGGCGGGCAGGAGTGGGACAATCCTTGCATGGTACGAGGCCGCATTTCGACAGGCGGTCGACCGTGTTCTCGGCGAAAGTTCCGGGTAACATACCGCCGCCATAAGATATTCCAAAGGGACAGGGACCTTCATGAAATCCTTCCTGCCGATCGCAATGTTCGCCGTTTTTTTTACTGCCGGTACTGCGCTTGCCAGCACGGGGCCCACCGCCATCATGCCCGACAATCGCATCGCTTTGCCGAAGGACAAGCCCTATCCGGGCGAGCTGCAGTTGACGGTGGATGCATCCGATTTGGACCGCAAGATCGTGACAATCCATGAGAAGTTGAGCGGCATCAGCGGCGAGACCGTGCTGCTCTATCCGCAATGGCTGCCGGGAAATCACGCACCGACCGGACCGATCGACCGCATCGCCGGCATGCGCTTCAGCGCCGAGGGCAGGCAGATCGCATGGACCCGCGATCCGGTCAACGTCTTCGCCTTTCATGTGCATGTGCCGGCCGGCGTGAAATCCCTGGACGTCGATTTTCAATACCTGTCGCCCACCAGCATGAAGGTGGGACGGCCGGAAATGAGCCGCGATGTACTCATCGTCGAATGGAATGAAGTCCTGCTGTATCCGGCCGGCTATTTCACACGTCAGATTCCCGCGTCTGCCGGCGTGATTTTGCCCGAGGGCTGGAAATTCGGTACCGCGCTCGAAGTCATCTCTAGCAGCGGCGTGCGCACGCAATTCAAGACCACACCGCTCGAAACCCTGGTCGACAGCCCGCTGTATGCGGGGCGCTATTCGCAGCGCTTGGCGCTGGATCCCAGCGGTTCGGTGCCCGTGACCCTCGACATATTCGCCGATCGGCCGGAACTGATGGTGGTAAAACCCGAGCAACTGGCGAGCTATCGATCGCTGGTGCAGCAGGCGTACAAGCTGTTCGGCTCGCATCACTACGGCCATTATGATTTCTTGTATTCATTGAGCGACCAGGTCGAACAGAATGGACTGGAACATCATCAATCCAGCGAGGATGGGGCCAATCCCGAAGCCTTCCTGGAATGGAACAAATATGCGGCGGGCCGAGACCTGCTGTCGCATGAGTACACGCATTCTTGGAACGGCAAGTTCCGTCGCCCGGCCGACCTGTGGACGCCGAACTACAACGTCCCCATGCAGGACAGTTTGCTCTGGGTATACGAAGGCCAGACTCAGTACTGGGGCCAAGTGCTGGCCGCGCGCGCGGGGATGTGGACTCAGCAACAAGCGCTGGACCAACTGGCGCTGACGGCCGCGTACTTCGAGATTGAGGCCGGCCGCCATTGGCGTGCGCTGGAAGATACCACCAAGGATCCCATCATCAATCCGCGCCGCCCTATGCCCTGGCGCGATTGGCAGCGGTTCGAGGATTACTACCCTGAAGGCGCCATGATCTGGCTGGATGCCGACACCTTGATCCGCGAGAAATCGGATGGCAAGTGTTCCTTGGACGACTTTGCAAAGGCCTTCTTCGGCATCAACGACGGCAGCTTCGTGCCGGTCACTTACACCTTCGACGATTTGGTAAAAGCCCTGAACGCGGTGCAGCCCTACGACTGGGCTGCCTTTCTGCATTCCCGCCTGGACGGCGTCGATCAGCCGCCGATCGAAGACGGAGTGAAACGGGGGGGCTACAAAGTGGTGTTCACCGACACACCGAGCGATTTCGCAAAGAGCGTCGATGATTCGCGCAAACGAGTGAGTCTGACGTACTCGATCGGCATCGAAATCGATGCAAAAGAGTCCACGATTTCCAATGTGCTGTGGGAGAGTCCCGCCTACAAGGCCAAGCTCACCGAGGGCTCGCAGCTGCTGGCCGTGAATGGAGCCGCCTATAGCGCAGAGATTCTCAAGGACGCCGTGCGGGCGGCGAAAGGCAACTCAACACCGATCGAACTGATCGTCAAGAACGGCGATCGCTTCCGTGTCGTCAACCTGAACTACCACGACGGCCTTCGGTATCCGCATCTGGAGCGCGACGCCGCCACGCCGGCGCGGCTGGACGTCATTTTCGCACCGCGCAAGTGAGCCGCCTCGCTGTCAGGCCGAGCGTCCAACATGCGGCGCCGCGGCCGGCGGCACGCGCATGTCGATGGTTTCGCGGGCTCGGGCCGAATAGAAGGAGGCATTCTGGTGGCCTCGCAAGGCTTCGCGGGAGAATTCGATCAGGTGGTAGGAGATGAATCCCACGCCGAACAACGCGTCTATTTGCCCGCGTTTGATGGCCTGCCAGGCCATTCGGCGAAAGGCGCGGCGGTAGTCGGCGAGCATGCCGATCCGCACCAATAAATTGCTGAACAAAATCAGTCCGCGTTTCAGGTTGGCACGCGTCAACCGGGCCTTTGGCGGAGTTACCAGGCGATTCACGTAGGTGGATTCGACCTGATGGGTGAACCGGTCATACAGGCGTTCCGGGTCATAGGCATGCTCGACGCAGCGCCGCCACATCGCCACCACATCCTCGTAGGGCCGCAGGAAGCGCACATTGCTCTCGCGCTGGGTGTCTTCCGTGAGGCGCCCATCCCGCGACAGCCGATCCCAGAGCGCTGTGCGGGGCAGGGCCTGAAGCAGATTGATGGTGAGCATCGGCACGCGAGATTTGTCGATGAAGGACTTGATGTGGGCCTCGGTCTCGGCGGTGTCGGAATCCAGTCCCAAAATGATTCCGGAAACCACCTCCAGGCCATAGCTGTTCAGCGTGGCAATCGCTTCGAGCATGGGAAGTGCTGCATTGTGCTGCTTGTGCATGGCCTTCAAAGCACCCAACTCCGGGGTTTCGATGCCGACGAACAC
>CAZZWM010000091.1:0-13301 GCA_964657945.1 uncultured Steroidobacteraceae bacterium | reverse complement strand
ATCGAAACGCGCCTCGCGCATCAGGGCGAGAATCTCGGGTTGCTTGGCGATGTTCAAGGTGGCTTCGCAGGAAAACGAAACGGGATAGCCGTTCTTTTTCTGCCAGGCCACCAGATGCGGCAGCATTTCACGGGCGGCCTTGCGGTTGCCGATGAAGTTGTCGTCGACGAAGTACAGGCTCGCGGGGGCGGGCTTTTGCGCAAGAATGAAATCCAACTCCTCGATCAGTTGCTGCGGCGACTTGAGCCGCGGCTGCCGGCCGTACAAATTGGGAATATCGCAAAACTCGCACTGGTAAGGGCATCCCGAGGAGAACTGCAGGGTGCCCAGCAGGTACTCATCGAATTTCAGCAGGTGGTATGCCGGTTTGGGAAAATCGCTCAAACTGAGTCGATGGGGGCTGGAGTAGCGCACCTGCTGCGGCGGGGAAGCCACCGTGGCATCCAGACGGGCTATCAGATCATCGGTGGCCTGGCCGAGTTCTCCTAACTGCAGATAGTCAAAATCCGGATATTTGTCCGGAGCTGCGGAGACTGAGGGTCCTCCGAGGACAGTCACCTTTCCCGCCGCCTTCGCGCGTGCGCAGACATCGTGAATCTCGGCTGCCTGTATATGCATGCCGGTCACCAACACCGCGTCGGCCCAGCCTATATCATCAGGCGTGGCGCGTGAAATATTCTCATCGATGAACCGAACCGCCCAGTTCTCCGGCAGGTAATTGGCGATGAGCAGCAGTCCCTGCGGCGGCATGAAGGCCTTGGCTCCGACCAGCCGAAAGGCATGGGAGAATGTTCCGAAGGCAGGCGCATAGGCGGGAAAGATGCACAGTATGCGTCGAGAATGAGAGCTTTCGACCGTCGTGCGCATGCACAACCTCCTTAAATCGAATTGAGTCTCGGGGCGCTCGACTCGACGCGCAATGCCGCGGGCTCCTGCCCGGCGACCGGCATACATCCTATCGGTCGGTCGGAAGATTCCTACCTGTTAGAATGCGCATGGAGTTGCTATGACCGTGCGTGGAAGATTTTCCCTGTCGCCTACCGATTTGCTTCGCGACAGGACCTACCGCAGGTTGTGGACCTCAATCCTGATTTCCTCCTTCGGCGGACAGGTGACGTTGTTGGCGCTGCCGCTCACCGCCGCCGTGTTGTTGCACGCCGGCCCGACGCAGATGGGCCTGCTGACGGCCATGGAAGTGGTGTGGGACTGCGTGCCGCATTGGCCTTTGCGGGAATCGTCACGATAGTGACCGGGTTGGCCGGCTGGCGATGGCCCATCATCCGCGACGTGCGAACGTTACCAACACTTAAGGCTGAGGCGGTCGCGCCATATTCCGCAGATTCATCAATAACTTGAACTGCATCACGCGGCGCGAGACTCGAGCTTGCGTCCTACAGACAGCTACTCACCGTCAACGGAGTATGCGAACTTGCCGTTGAGGCAATGACACATCAAACAGGAGTTGGACAATGAAAGCTTCTCGCAAGGCGTTATTGTTAGGTCTTTGCATGGCCGCCGGCGCGATCACCGCCCCGACCATCGCTTCGGCCGGGGTCGCCATCGACATCGACGTTGCGCCGCCGCCGGTGCGCATCGAAACAGTTCCGCCGCCTCGCGACGGATACATTTGGTCACCCGGTTACTGGGAATGGCGCGGGCATGAACATGTATGGGTGCCCGGCAGCATGATCCGCGAGCGGCGCGGCTACCACTGGGTGCCGGCGCACTGGGATCAACGCGGGCCGCATTGGCATCACGAACCGGGACATTGGGAACGCTGAGACCGGCTGTCTCGAGATGTGAAAATTGCGGCGCGGACCGATACGCGCCGCAACTTTTATGGGTGGTATGAATCGACTGCGCATCGGCGTTGTATCGGACACGCACGGATTGCTTCGCGCGCAAGCGCGCGCATTCTTGGTGGGCAGTGACTACATCATTCACGGCGGCGACATTGGCTCGGCCGAGATTCTGCAGGATCTCGCCTCATTGGCGCCCCTGATTGCGGTCAGGGGAAATAACGACAAAGAGCCCTGGGCCGCGCACCTGCCTGAAACAGAAATGGTGCGATTCGGCGGTGCATTCGTTTATGTGATTCATGATTTGAGCCGGCTCGACATCGAACCTGTGGGCGGCGGCATTCAAGCCATCGTCTCGGGCCATTCACACAAGCCGCTGGTATTCGAACGTGAGGGCGTCTGCTATCTGAATCCGGGAAGCTGCGGACCGCGACGTTTCAGCTTGCCGATCTCCGTGGGCGAATTGACAATCGACGGCTCGCGCGTCCGAGCGCGGACCTTGGAGCTTTAAAGCGAGGGCCACACGTTAATTGGTAGCTTCAACCTATTGATTTAGTTAAACTCTCGCCCGCATGAACACCGCTGCAGAGGGTCTTGAAGTCGACAAAGTGCATGTATGGCGCGGTGAACGTCATGTGCTTAAGGGCGTGAGCCTGCGGCTCGATCGCAGCGAGCTGCTGCACGTCTCGGGTCCCAACGGGACGGGAAAAACGACTCTGCTTCGCGTCGTCACCGGCTTGTTGCGTCCCGAACAAGGCTCAGTGAGCTGGCGGGGCCGCTCGATTCAAGCCGGACGCAGCGATTATCAGGCAGATCTGGCCTACGGCGCCCACGAGCCGGCGCTCAAAGCGGACCTCACGGCATTGGAAAACCTGCGTTTTTCGGTGGGTATGAAGCGCAGAGTGAGCGCCGCAGAGCTGCGAGCGGCCCTCGAGCGGACCGGGGTGGCCGACTGTGCGGATTTGCCCGCCCGGGTGCTGTCGGCCGGACAACGCCGGCGCGTCACCATGGCACGCATTCTCGGCATGCAGGCACCTTTGTGGCTGCTGGATGAACCCTTTGCGAATTTGGATGCCGAAGGAAGTGAGCTGGTGTCGCGGCTGCTGCAGGCCCATGTGCTGGGCGGCGGACTGGCGCTGGTGGTGGCGCATCACGACATCGCCTTGAACTGCAGCGTGCGCCGCCTGGAGCTGAACGGATGAAGGCCGGCAGCTGGGATGCTTTTTCCCTGGTGGTTCGCCGTGAGCTGAGTCTCAGTTTCCGCCGGCCCGGACAGCTGATTCAGCCGCTGATGTTCTTTTTGATCGTGACGACCTTGTTTCCGCTGGGCTTGAGCGTGCAGCTGTCGCTGCTGCGAGACATGGCGCCCGCTGTGCTTTGGGTCGCGGCGCTCCTATCGTCGCTTTTGTCGGTAGACTCCTTGTTCAGGAGCGACGCCGATGATGGCACCTTGGAACAGCTGGCATTGAGCGGTCAAAGTTTGATGGTGATCGTCGCGGCGAAGACAGCAGCCCATTGGCTGGTGTCCGGAGTACCGCTGGTGGTGGTGTCGCCGCTGGTGGCAACAGCGCTTAATATTCCGCTCGAGGCCTTTGGAATCATGATGCTGAGTTTGGGTTTGGGTAGCTTGACCTTGAGTTGGCTGGGCGCCATCGGTGCTGGCCTGACCATCGGGCTGCGCCGCGGCAATGTCCTCATATCGTTGATCGTGCTTCCGCTCGCGATGCCTTTGTTGATCTTCGGCGCGGGCGCCACCGATCGAGCGATAGCAGGTTCAAATGCGGCCGGCGCGCTCTACCTTCTGGCGGCTCTGTGCGTGCTCACCTGCACACTGGCACCGTTCGCGGCGGCCGCGGCATTGCGGATCACGTTGGAGTAGTGGCTTATCGCATGTGGACCTGGTTTTATAAACTTGCTTCCCCGCCGTACGTTTACAGCGTCGCGACAGCTATCATGCCCTGGCTGTTCGGCAGCGCTGCGCTGACCATGGGGTATGGTCTTGTCGCCGGCTTAGGAATAGCTCCGCCGGATTATCAGCAGGGCGAAGCGTTTCGCATGATATATGTGCACGTTCCGGCGGCGATCCTCTCCGTGACGATTTATACCATCATGGCAACCGCGAGCGCGGTGGCGCTCATCTGGCGCATCAAAGTCGGCCACGCCGTCGCGGCGGCTTCCGCGCCCATCGGCGCTTCTTTCACTCTGATGACGTTGGTAACCGGTTCCCTGTGGGGAAAGCCGATGTGGGGCACGTATTGGGCCTGGGATCCACGCCTGACCTCTGAGCTGATTCTCCTGTTCCTCTATGTCGGCGTGATGTCGCTGCGCTCAGCCTTCGAGGATGCTGCGCGCGCAGATCGCGCTGCGGCTCTGCTTGCAATCGTCGGCGTCGTCAATGTGCCCATCGTGCACTTCTCGGTGGTGTGGTGGAACTCGCTGCATCAGGGGTCCACGATTGTTACACTGGACGGGCCCAAAATGCCCGGCAGCATGCTGTGGCCGCTGCTGTCGATGTTGACGGGCTTCATGTTGTTCTACGGCGGCGTGCTGTGCATTCGCGTGCAAGGCGAAGTGCTCAATCGCGAGCGCCAGTCGGCTTGGGTCCGGGAGGCTGTCAAGTCATGAGTGACTTTTGGTCCATGGGCGGCTACGCGCGCTTTGTCTGGCCGTGTTTTGGCGCCGCCTTCATCGTGGTGGTATGGAATGTCTGGGCTGCGCGTCGGGCGCTGCGCGCCGCAAAGCAACGCGCGCATCGCGCTCTGGCCATGGCGGCGAGTGAGACGGCATGACGCCGCGCAGAAAACGCTTGTTGGTGGTGCTGGGCATCCTGATGGGTGTCGGCGCCTCGGTATCCCTGGCCGTCATGGCCTCGCGTGAAAACATCATGTTCTATTTCGACCCCAGCCAGGTCGCGGCGGGCAAGGCGCCGGCTGCCAAGCGCTTTCGCATCGGCGGCATGGTGGTGAAGGGCAGCGTGGCGCGAACGCCCGGGGATTTGAAGGTGAGCTTCGTCCTGTCCGACTTCGCCCATGAGGTGCCGGTCGAGTACACCGGCGTGCTGCCGGATTTGTTTCGCGAAGGGCAGGGCATCATCGCGCATGGCACGTTGGACTCGCATGGAACCTTCGTCGCCGACGAAGTATTGGCCAAGCACGATGAGAAATACATGCCGCCCGAAGTGGCTGCATCCTTGAAGAACAGGACAGCAGCCCATCCGGCTGCGCGTCAGCCCATCACCTAAAAGGCAAATCGCACGCATGGCACCTGAACTTGGCATATTCGCGCTGATCCTGGCATTCGTGCTGTCCCTGTCGCAGGCGTTTTTCGGGCTCACCGGTGCCTGGCGCGGCAACCACAGCTGGATGCAGGTGGCGCGTCCCGCCGTGACCGGGCAGTTCGTATTCGTGGCATTGGCCTTCGCCTGCCTGGTCTATGCCTTCGTGCACAATGATTTTTCGGTGCTGTACGTGGCGCGCAATTCCAATTCGCATCTGCCGCTGTTCTATCAAGTCGCGGCGGTGTGGGGCGCCCACGAGGGATCGCTGCTGCTGTGGATCTTGATCCTGGCGGTTTGGAGCGTGGCGGTGGCGGCGTTCAGCCGCGCATTACCCTTGAGTTTTTCCAGCCGGGTGCTCGGCGTGATGGGCCTGATCAGCGCGGGCTTCATGCTGTTCACGCTCTGGACCTCGAGTCCTTTCACGCGCCTGATTCCGGCGGCGCAGGACGGCGCTGACCTGAATCCCGTGCTGCAGGACTTTGCGCTGGCCATTCATCCGCCCATGCTCTACACCGGCTACGTGGGTTTCTCGGTGGCCTTTGCTTTCGCCTGCGCCGCCATGCTCGAAGGGCGCTTGGATCAGACCTGGGCCAAGTGGACCCGGCCTTGGACGATATTCGCCTGGTTGTTTCAAACCATCGGCATCGCCCTGGGCAGCTGGTGGGCGTACTACGAATTGGGTTGGGGCGGCTGGTGGTTCTGGGATCCGGTGGAGAACGCATCCTTCATGCCCTGGCTGGTGGGCACCGCGCTGATTCATTCGCTGAGCGTGACCGAGAAACGCGGCATCTTCAAAAGCTGGACCTTGCTGCTGGCGATCTTTGCTTTTTCGCTCAGCCTGGTCGGCACCTTCCTGGTCCGCTCCGGCGTGCTGGTGTCGGTGCATTCCTTCGCCTCCGACCCTACGCGCGGACTTTATATCCTTGCGTTCTTGGTTCTGACCATCGGCGGTTCGCTGACGCTGTATGCCTGGCGCGCGCCGAAGCTGTATGCCCCCGGCGGATTCGAACTGTATTCGCGCGAGTTCTTTTTGCTGATCAACAACGTCATCCTGGTGTGCGTGGCTGCCTTGGTGCTGTGGGGCACGCTCTCGCCGCTGGTGTACGAATTGCTCAACATCGGCAAGATCTCGGTGGGACCGCCGGTGTTCGCCGTGATGTTCCTGGTGCCGGTATTTCCGTTGATGGTGTTTCTGGCCATCGGCATGCATTCTGCCTGGCGTCGCGGCCGGCTCACGGTCACCGCCAAGCCTCTGTGGTGGCTGGGTGTCGTGGCGGTACTGTTGTCCGTGGCGATTCAAGGCCTGATATTTCGCGAATTTCATCCCGTCGGACTGCTCGGCTTCAGCTGCGGTTTCTGGGTGATATTTTCATCCGTGTTGGAACCGCTGCGCCGCTGGCGGATGAAACAGTCGCTTACCTCGGCACTGCTGGGCATGAGCCTGGCGCACCTGGGTGTCGGCATGTTCGCCATCGGCGCCAGCGGCGTGGAGAGCTACAAGATCGAGAAGGACGTCGCGCTCAAGCCCGGCGGCAGTTTTGCCATCGCCGGCTACGACTTCAAATTCATCGCAGCCGTCAATGTGCGGGGACCGAACTACGACGCGGTGGAAGCGACCGTCGCCGTGACCCGCGACGGCAAGGCGATAACGACCTTGAAGCCGCAGAAGCGTCACTTCTGGGTGCAGCAAACGGACAACAGCCAGGCCGCCATCTCCGTCAATTGGGCGCGCGATTTGTTCGTCGCCATGGGCAATCCGCTGGGCCAGGACGCCTGGAGCATGCGCATTCAATACAAGCCGTTGGTGCGCTACATCTGGTTGGGCGCCATCGTCATGGCTCTCGGCGGTCTGCTCGCCGCAACCGATCGGCGCTATCGGATCCAGGTGCCCGCGGAGGCCGCCGCATCGACGCAGCCGCCGCCAAAACCCCGCGCGGAACTGGGCACCGTCTGATGTGGAAATTTCTCCTGCCGTTTGCGGCTTTCGTCGCGCTCGCGGTGCTGTTCGCCTTTGGCCTGAATCCAAAGCGCGACATCCACGCATTGCCGTCGCCGCTGATCGGCAAGCCCGCGCCGGAATTCGCGCTGACGGATGTACTCGATGCGAACCGCATCGTCAGCAATTCCACGCTCAAGGGCCAGGTCTATGTGCTGAACGTCTGGGCCACCTGGTGCGTGCCTTGCCGCGAGGAACATGAGGCTCTGTTGGCCATATCGCAAACCCACCTGGTGCCGCTCATCGGACTGAATTGGAAGGACAACCGCGACCGCTCCAAATTGTGGCTGCAACAACTGGGCAATCCCTATCAGGCCGTGGGCTTCGATGGAGATGGACGCGCGGCCATCGATTGGGGAGTGTATGGCGCGCCGGAGACCTACCTGATCGGCAAGGATGGCCTGGTCCTGTTCAAATTCATTTCTCCCATCACCGAACAGGTTTGGAACGAGGAATTCGTTCCGCGCATCGCCGCGGCGCAGAAGGCAGGTGCATGAGGATTGCGGCCTGGCTGCTGGGATTGCTCACCGCCGCTTTCTCCCTTGGCGTGGGTGCCGTCGACGTCAATGGGCAGCTGGAAGATCCTGCATTGCAGACGCGCTTCGAAAGCATCGCCAAGGAACTACGCTGCCTGGTGTGTCAGAACGAATCGATCGCGGATTCCAACGCGGATTTGGCGATCGATCTGCGCCGCCAGGTGCGCGAGATGCTGGTGGCGGGTAGGAGCGATGACGAGATTTTCAAGTACATGACCGATCGCTACGGCGACTTCGTGCGCTTCGCGCCGCCCTGGGGTCCGAAGACCTACTTGATCTGGGGTGCGCCGTTCATTGCGCTGTTGCTGGGGGCGGGCATCGTGTTTCGCGTCGCGCGTCAGCGCTCGCGCATGCCGCTCGACGAATGAGCACCTTCATCGTCATTGCCGCCTGCATGGCGGTGCTGGCTGCCGCTGCGGTCGCCATTCCCTTGTTTCGAGATCGCGCTCGCCTCGCCGGCGCACTGGCTGCAGTGGCCATCATGGCGGCAGCTGCAGGGCTGTATCCGCTGTGGTCGAACTTCAATTGGCATGCGCCGGCGTCGGCCGCCGCACCGCAAGGGGCTGCGGACGTGGCCGCCATGGTGGCAAGGTTGGAACAACACCTGCAGCAGGAACCTGCCGATCTGGAAGGGTGGCTGATGTTGGGGCGCTCTTATATGGTCCTGGAGCGTTTGGACGACGCCATCGCTGCTTACGACCATGCGCACAAACTCGGCAACAATCCTGAGGCTGCCTTCGGTCTCGGCGAAGCCATTGCCTTGAAGGACGGCGGCCAAATCCCGCCGCAAGCCTCCGCCTTGTTCGAGGAAGGCCTGTCGTTGGCACCCGGCAATCCCAAGGGTTTGCTCTACGGCGGCTTTGCCGCCGCCGCGCGCGGCGATCGGGAGCTGGCCCGCAGCCGCTGGCAGGCGCTCAAGGATTTGCACCCGCCACAGCAGATCGAGGAGCTGCTCGATGCCCGGATCGCGCAGCTCGGGCTGCCCCCGGAGTCCGCAGGGACGAACGCGTCGCAGCAGGGGACGAACACGAGCCCGGACACCTCCGCAGCCGCTGTGGCCACTGTCAACATATCCGTCGCGCCGGCGCTGAAGGGCAAGGTCAAGCCGGAAACCGCGTTATTCGTGTTTGCGCGCCAGCCCGGTCAAGCCGGGCCGCCTCTGGCCGTCAAGAGGCTGAGCGGGGCTGCGGTAGGGACGCAAGTGCAGCTGTCCGCAGCCGATTCGATGATGGCGGGGCGCAACTTGTCGGCAGGTCAAAGTGTTCTGATCACTGCGCGCGTGTCCTTCCAGGGCCAGCCGCTGCCGGTTGCCGGCGATCTGTATGGCGAAGTGGCGTACGTAGTGGGTCACGACGGAGTCCTCGATCTGGTGATCGACCACACCGTCGAATAGGTCGAACGAATGAGCGTTGCAAAAAATCTGGCTGCCGGCCGTATTTTGGAGGAGCAGCTGTTTCCCTATCCGCGCATGCGCGAGAAGGATCAAGAGGTGTTGGGCGCGATGGTCGAGGCCATCGATCAATTCCTGGCTCCCAGGCAGCGCGACTTCAAACAATGGGATCGCGATGCCGAACAGCCGGCGGATTTCATCCAGGGTCTGCGCGATTTGGGGCTGTTCGGTTTGATCATTCCCGAGGAGCACGGCGGTCTAGGACTGTCGAATGCCGGCTACGCCCGGGTGCTGGCTCAGAGCAGCACGCATGACAGTTCGGTATCTCTGACCATCGGCGCACACAGCTCCATCGGCATGAAGGGCATTCTGCTGTTCGGCACGCCCGAACAGAAATCGCGCTACCTGCCCAAGCTCGCCAGCGGCGAAATGATTGCCGCCTTCTGTCTGACGGAATCCGGCGCCGGCTCCGACGCCGCTTCGATTCGCACGCAGGCGGTGAAGAACGCCGATGCAGGCTGGACGCTGAATGGCGAGAAGATCTGGATCACCAACGGCGGCATCGCCGACTTGTACACTGTGTTCGCGCGCACCGCCTCCGAGGGCGGAAAGATCACCGCCTTCATCGTCGAAGCCAAGTGGCCCGGAGTCAGTCACGGTCATCACGAGGACAAGATGGGCATCCGCGCCTCCTCGACCACCACGGTGAACTTCGCCGACGTGCAGGTGCCCGCGCACAACGTGCTGGATGTCGAGGGCAAGGGCTTCAAGGTTGCCATGGCCATTCTCAACAACGGCCGCACCGGATTGGGCGGCGGTGCCGTGGGCGGCATGAAAGTGCTGCTCGCCCTGTCGGCGGCCCAGGCCAAGGAGCGCAAGCAGTTCAACACGCCGATTGCGCAGTTTGGCCTGATCCGCGAAAAGATCGCGCAAATGACCATCGATTGTTTCGCGGCGGAAAGCGCGGTGTGGATGGTGGCCCACTACATCGACTCCGGCCTCGAGGACTATTCGGTGGAAGCCGCCATGAGCAAGGTGTTCGCCAGCGAAGCGCTGCAGCGCAGTGCCTACGAAGCCTTGCAGATCGCCGCCGGCAGCGGCTTCATGCGGGAATACCCTTACGAGCAGATTACGCGCGACAGCCGCATTTTGAGCATCTTCGAGGGAACCAACGAGGTGCTGCGGCTGTATATAGCCTTGTCGGCGCTGAAAGATCTCGGCAAGTCCTTCGGCGAGTTGAAGGCGGCGGTGGAAGATATCTTCAACAATCCCATCAAGGGATTCGGCGTTATGAGCGATTATGCCGAACGGCGCCTCAGCCACGCCACGGGAGTGGGGCGCCATAAGATCACCGCCCCCTTGCCGCCGGCGCTGCGCTCAGCCGCGGAGGTGTACGAGCGGTATACGGTGGAGTTGTCGAAGGCCTGCGATTTTCTGCTGCGCAAGTTCGGTAAATCGATCGCGGACCGGCAGCATGTCTTGAAGCGGGTGGCGGATATCGCGATGGACCTGTTTGTCGGTTTGTGCGTGCTGTCGCGTGCCGCGACCCTGGCCAAGTCTGCGACGGCGGAGTCGGGCGAGGCGCTTGCCATCGCCAGGATTTTTGCGCAGCAGGCAAAGCGGCGCATGGCCAATAACATTCGCCGCATCGAGCGCAACGAGGATGAGCAGATGGATCAGCTGGCGGGATTCATCGTGGAGAAAGGAAGTTACCCCTGGGATGTGATCGTATGAACATTACCTCGAGCGAGCACCAGCAGGCCTTGAAGCCGTTGGTCGACAAGCGCAGTCCCGGTGTCTGGCTGGTGGCGATTGCCGCGGTGGTATTGGTGAGCCTGATCGCCTGGCGGCTGAAGAACGTGCTCACGGTCAAGACCGACACGACTGCGCGTCGCGCCGTGCCCACCGTGACGGTGACCGAGGCGGCCTTAAGCAGCGCGCCGACCACCGTGGGCATCATCGGTACCATCGCTGCGCGCTACGACATGCCCATCGGCGTCGAGGGCGACGGCGGCCGCGTGGCCGCCATCTTTGTCGAAGCCGGAGATCATGTGAAGCGCGGCCAGATCCTGGCGCACCTGAACGTCTCGATATTGGAGCCGCAGGTCGCCAATCTGCAGGCTTCGTTGGAACAGGCGAAGGCCGAGGAGGATCTGGCCGTCGCCGAATACCGCCGCGCGCAGGCGGTCGGTGCCGCCGGAGCGTTGTCGGCGGAAGAAACGCAACGCCGCAAGTCTGCCAGCGTGACCGCCGCCGCCAAGGTGAAATTCGTGCAGGCGCAACTCGACGAAGCCAAGGCGCGCCTGGCGCGCGCCGACATACGCGCGCCGGATGACGGCATCATCCTGACCCGCAGCGTGGAAGTCGGCCAGACCGCCAGCGCGTCGGAAGCCATGTTCCGCTTGTCCAAGGGCGGCGAAGTGGAGATGAGGGGTCAGGTGGCCGAGCAGGATTTGCCGCTGCTGAAGGTCGGTCAGGACGTCAACGTAAAACTCACCGGCACGGACGCCGTCTATCCCGGCAAGATCCGCCTGTTGGGCGCCATCATCGACCCCGCGACCCGCTTAGGCATGGCGCGGATCGCATTGTCACCCGATCCGAATCTGCGGCCCGGCGCCTTTGCGCGAGCGGATGTGACTGTGAGCAATGCGCAGCGTACGGTGTTGCCGCAGACCGCCATCTTGTCCGATGATCGCGGCAGCTACGTATTGGTGGTGAACTCGCAAAACACGGTGGAACGCCGCGCGGTGCGCGTCACCGGCATGATCCAGTCCGGCGTGACCATTGCGGACGGCGTCGCGGGACGGGACAAGGTGGTGGCGACCGCCGGGGCCTTTTTGCAGGAGGGCGACGTGGTCAAACCGGTGCTGCTCCCGGGCCAGTCATGAGGAACATCTCTGCTTGGGCGATCCGCCATCCGGTAACGCCCATCGTGCTGTTCGTGCTGCTGTTCTTCGCGGGCTTGATCTCCTTCGTGAAACTGCCCGTGAATCTGCAGCCCGATATCGCGTTTCCGCTGGTTGAAGTCAGCATCCAGCAACCCGGCGCCGCGCCGGCGGAAATGGAAACGCAGATCGCCCAGAAAGCCGAGGGTTCCATTTCCAGCGTCAATAATGTTCACCATATCGAAACCGTGATCACCGAGGGCGTGGTCACCATCGATGTCGACTTCCTGATCGGCACCCCCATCGACCGGGCGGTGACCGATGTGCGCGACGCGCTCGCCAAGATAAGGCCCGATTTGCCGCAGGCAATCCTCGAGCCGCAGGTGTCGCGCGTCAACGTCGACGGCGGCGCGTTCGCCATCTACGCGCTGTCCACCACCAACATGACGCCTGAGCAGCTCAGTTGGACCATCGACAACACCATCACCAAGCGGCTGCAGAGCATCGTCGGTGTCGCCCAGGTGCAGAGGATGGGCGGCGTGTCGCGTGAAATTCGCGTTGAGCTCGATCCAAGCCGGATGCAGGCGCGCGGATTGACCGCGGTGCAGGTCAACGAGCAATTGCGCAACCTGAATGTGGACGCCCCGGGTGGCAGGGCTCAGATCGGCGGCGGCGAACAGTCGATCCGGGTGTTGGGCGGCGCGAAATCGGCGGCGGCGCTCGCCGATATGCAGATTTCCATTCCCGGAGGCAATTTCGTGCGCCTGCGCGAAATCGCCGACGTGCACGATGGCATCGAGGAAGTCGTCAGCGCAGCCCGTCTCAATGGCCGCAGCGCCGTGCCGTTCCAGGTTTTCAAATCCAAGGGCTCCTCGGAAGTCAGCACGGCCAAGTCCGTGGACGCCGAATTGGCCAAGATCCTCGCGGCAAATCCGGATCTGCATTTGCAGACTATTTTCACCACCGTGCCGCACACCATCAATACCTATCATTCCTCCCTCGAGGCTTTGGTGGAGGGTTCGGTGTTGTCCGTGGTGGTGGTGTGGTTTTTCCTGCGCAGTTGGCGCGCCACATTGATTTCGGCGCTGGCCATACCGTTGTCGGCCATTCCGACCTTCTTCGCGCTGGAGTTGATGGGTTTCACGCTGAATTCCATCACGCTGCTCGGCCTGTCCCTGGTCGCCGGCGTGCTGGTCGATGATGCCATCGTCGAGATCGAAAACATCGTGCGCCACATGCGCATGGGCAAGAGCGGCTTTCAAGCGGCCATCGACGCAGCGGATGAAATCGGACTGGCGGTGGTGGCAACCTCCTTCACCATCATCGCGGTGTTCCTGCCGGTGAGTTTCATGAGCGGGGTGCCCGGCCAGTACTTCAAGCAATTCGGTCTGACCGTGGCCGTCGCGGTGTTCATTTCT
>CAZZWM010000090.1:0-17014 GCA_964657945.1 uncultured Steroidobacteraceae bacterium | reverse complement strand
ACGGCATCACCGCGCTGCAGATGGACATCAAGATCACCAGCATCACGCGCGAGATCATGAAGGTCGCCTTGGATCAGGCACGCGATGGCCGCCTGCATATCCTCGGCGAGATGAACAAGGTGCTGTCGAAGCCGCGCGAGACCATGTCCGAGTGGGCGCCGACCATCATCACCTTGAAGATCGATCCGGAGAAGATCCGCGACGTGATCGGCAAGGGCGGCGCGGTGATTCGTCAGATCACCGAGGAGACCGGCACCTCGATCGACATCGAAAACGACGGTACGGTCAAAATCGCCTCCGTTCAGGGCGCCGCGGGCCGCGAGGCTCAACGCCGCATCGAATTGATCACGGCGGACGTCGAAGTGGGCCGCATCTACGAGGGCAAGGTTGCGCGTCTCATGGACTTCGGTGCCTTCGTCACCATCCTGCCGGGACGCGATGGCTTGGTGCACATTTCGCAGATCTCCGAAGAGCGCGTCGAGCGCGTCGGCGACAAGCTCAAGGAAGGCGATGTGGTGCGGGTCAAGGTATTGGAAGTCGATCGGCAGGGGCGGGTGCGTCTGTCGATGCGCAATGTCGACGCCGCCTGAGGCCCCCCCAGAGGGGCCAGGCCGGCCGTAAACCCGGATCGGGCGGTGCCGTTGATTCGACACCCGTCCGATTTTTCCCCGTCAACTCTCGCGCAGATCCGAACTGATGCGCACGCGCGGAGCTTCGCCGCCCGCCACCGTTTTAAGACGCTCGCGCATGGGTGGCGGCTGCTGACTCAAGAGTTGCCGCAAACTGGTCTCCAGCAGCGGACTCACCTGACCTTGCATGGTGGTGCCGTAAGACCGAATCACGCTGACCATCAATTCCTGACTCAGGATGGGTTCAGCCAGATGTTCTTGTTCGGCGATCACTTGAAGCAAAATGCTTCGGGTTATGTCGGCATTGTTTTTCTTGTCGACGACGACGAAGTCGATTCTCTCCACCACCAAGCGCCGCACATCAGCCAATGTGATGTAACGGCTTTCGACGGTGTCGTAGAGGCGACGATTGGGGTATTTTTTGATCACTCGCGGTTCGCTCATTGGGCTCCTCGCTCGTGTTGATCGGCGCGTTACCGGAAAATGCCGGCTCGTGCCGCAACGCTTTTTACCATTCCTTGAACCATGAGGTCAGAGAATAACGCAATGCAGCGCCAAGGCAACATCCGCTCGTTTTCATGAGTTTTCTAGCCCTTTAAGGTCAATTTCAAGCGTTTTGGGACTTTATCGACACTCCATTGCGCGATCGCCCACCTCCAGGCGTCGCGAGTTGCGCAAAAATCCCCCGAAGGCGGCACATCGAGTCCCAGCAGGGAAAACACCGACAGTAGTTGTTCCAGCGGAGCGCTTTGGTCGAGACGCAGACTGCGCCGGGACTTCGAAAGTTTGGCGCCGTCGTCCTCCATCAACACGGGTACGTGCGCATAGCTCGGTCGTGGCAGGTCAAGTTGGGCCTGTACATATATCTGACGGGGAGTGTTGTCGAGCAAATCCGCTCCGCGCACGATATGGGTTATGCCCTGTGCGGCGTCATCGACCACCACCGCCATCAGATAGGCGAATATCCCGTCGCGGCGCTGCAAGATCACGTCGCCGACTGCTGCGCCCACATCCTGTCTGAAAGTGCCCTGGACGCGATCATCGAAGGTGATGGTGCCGGGATCGACTTTGAGACGCGTGGCGCTCGCGACACCGTCGCGCGCGGGATGGGCGCGACACGTTCCCGGGTAGCGATGGTCTTCGAACTGCTGACGACTGCAAGTGCAGGCGAAAGTCAGTCCGCGCGCTTGCAGATCCCGCAGAGACGCTCGGTATCTGTCCAGGCGCTTCGACTGATGGACCACTTCGCCGTCCCATTCGAAGCCGAAACCTTCCAGCGTCTTGAGGATGCCATCCGTGGCGCCCGCCACCTCGCGCGGCTTGTCCAAATCCTCGACGCGCAGCAGCCAGCGCCCGCCGTGAGCCCTGGCGTCCAGGAAACCGGCGGCAGCCGCATATAAAGAACCGAGGTGCAACTCGCCCGACGGCGTCGGGGCGAATCGACCGACATAGCTTTCAGCGGTAGCGGTCGTCGCGATCGCCGTACTGCTTTTCCCGCCGTTCGCGCCGTTCCTGCGCTTCCACCGACAACGTGGCCACCGGCCGCGCTTCCAGGCGCTTGATGCCGATTTCCTCGCCGGTCTCCAAACAGTAGCCGTAGGAACCGTCCTCGATACGCTTCAGCGCTTCGTCGATCTTACGTATCAATTTGCGCTCGCGATCCCGGGTGCGCAGTTCCAGGCTGAACTCCTCTTCCTGGGTGGCGCGGTCGTTCGGATCCGGGAAGTTGGCGGCTTCGTCCTTCATGTGCAGCACGGTTCGATCGACTTCAACCATCAAGTCGCGCTTCCACGTCTGCAGGATGCGGGCAAAGTGCTCCAACTGCTCCTTGTTCATGTACTGCTCGCCGCGGCGGGCGATGTACGGTTTTACGTTGCGCGGACCGGCCAACAGGCTGGCGGATTGACCCTCGCCATCCGCGTCTTCATCAGTCTGCGGCGCGCGCGGCATGACCAGCGGCCGCGTATCGAACTTGATCGGCGCCACTTTCTCGGCAGCCGGTTTCGGGGTCGCCGCGGGTTTTGGGGCAATCGCGGGTTTCGGAGCCGGTGCCGCTTTTGCGACCGGTGTGGGTGCCGGCGCGGCTTTTGGCGCGGGCGACGCAGCGGCTTTGGAGCGCGGCGTTTTTGCGACCGCCTCCTTGGCGGCCACGGGTTTGGATGCTGATTTGCTTGGTTTCACTGTTACCTTCGATGTGGCCATGGGCTTTGCTTTCGTCGGCGGATGAGCCGCCTTCTTCGGAGCGGCTGCTTTCGGAGTCGCTTTTTTGGATGTCGCCTTGCCTGGCCGCTTAGCCGCTTTATTTGGTTTCTTCGAGGGCATTTGAAGTTTCCGCCTCCTAACGAAAGAGCGCGCGATTATACCGACGCAATCAGGCCTGTACAGGCCGCCCGCACAACATATTTTCCCATTCTAAGCCCCTGATTGGCCGGGAATTCCAGCCTGGGTCGTGGGATTTGCCGTTAGGGCAGGGTCACCGCGGCGGCGGGCAGCCAGCCGGCGGCCCGGTGTTCGGCCATCACGGAGGTGTAAATGCCTCCGCGGACGTTGAATTTGGCCAGCAGACGCATGAAGCGCGGCGCCGTGGCCTTGACCAGATCCTGCAGGATTTCGTTGGTCACGGCCTCGTGAAAAGCGCCGCGATCGCGGAACGACCAGATGTAGAGCTTCAAGGATTTCAACTCGACGCACCGCTCGTTGGGCACGTACTCCAGCTCGATGGTGGCGAAATCCGGCTGGCCGGTTTTCGGACACAAGCAGCTGAATTCCGGCATGGTCATGCGGATGGTGTAGTCGCGCTCCGGCGCGGGGTTGGCGAATGTCTCGAGTGAGTTGCTGGGTGCGCTCATGGTGACGTTTACTTTACACTACGCGCCAACCGGCGGGCCGCGACTCCCGCGGCCGCCATTTTCAAGGTCATCAAACCCATGCGTCTAACGAAACTCAAGATTGCCGGCTTCAAGTCATTCGTCGATCCGACCACGGTCACATTTCCCAGCAGCTTGACCGGCGTCGTGGGTCCGAACGGCTGCGGCAAGTCCAACATCATCGATGCGGTGCGTTGGGTGATGGGCGAAATATCCGCCAAGCACTTGCGCGGCGAATCGATGGCCGACGTGATTTTCAACGGTTCCTCGTCGCGCAAGCCGTTGGGAGCGGCCTCGGTGGAATTGGTGTTCGACAATTCCGACGGCAAGATCGGCGGGGAGTACGCCACCTACAACGAAGTCGCTTTGCGCCGCGCCGTGAGCCGCGACGGCACATCGGATTATTTCATCAACGGCACCAAGGTGCGCCGCAAGGACATCACCCAGCTGTTCCTCGGCACCGGCCTGGGCACGCGCAGTTATGCCATCATCGAACAAGGCATGATCTCGCGCGTCATCGAAGCGCGGCCCGATGATCTGCGCTCGTTCCTGGAAGAGGCCGCCGGCATATCGCGCTACAAGGAGCGGCGCCGCGAGACCGAGAATCGCATCGGTCACACGCGCGAGAATCTCGATCGGCTGAATGACCTGCGCGAGGAAGTCGAGAAGCAGATTCGTCACCTGCAGCGCCAGGCCGCCACTGCGCGGCGCTACCAAACGCTCAAGGAAGAGGAGCGCAAGCTGTCGGCGGAATTGCTGGCGCTGCGCTTGCAGAGCCTGGACGCGGAAGCCCAGGTGCGCGATGCGGCGACTTCCAGCTGCGAAGTGGCGATGCAAGGCACGGTCGCGGACTTGCGCGAGTCCGAGGCACAGATCGAGCGGATCCGTGTCGAACAAACCGCCAAGTCCGAAGCCTTGAGCTCCATCCAGGCCCGCTACTACGAGGCCGGCGGCGAAGTCACGCGCATCGAACAAGGCATTCAGTACACGCGCGAACTGCGGCAGCGGCAGCGCGCCGACTTGGAACAGGTCGACAGCCAGGCTGCCGAATTGACCGGGGTGGTGGAGCGCGACCGCGTTCAGCTGCAGCAACTTGCCGGGGAGCTGGACGTGGCCGTGCCGAATCTCGACCTGGCACACGTGCAGGAGGGCGATGCGGCCAAAGGCCTCGAGGCCTGCGAACAAGCGCTCGCGGCCTGGCAGCAAGCTTGGGACGGCTACTCGCAGGCCGTGGCCTCGGGCCAGCGCGAGACCCAGGTCGAACGTGCGCGCATCGAGCAGTTCGAGGCGCAACAGCGGCGCCTGCTGCAACAGCAGGAACGCCAACAGGATGAACTCCAGACGCTGCGGCAGTTGCAGCCGGCCGTGGCGCTGGAGACCTTGGCGGAGCGGGCGGAACTGGCGCGCAGCTCCGGGGAGAAGGCAGCCGCCGAGCTGCAGGAGATCCTCGCCGAGATCGCTGCCACGCGCGACCGCGAACGCGAACAGACCCAAGGTTTGAACGAGCTGCGCTCGCGTCTGCAGCAGACGCAGGGCAGTCTGGTCTCCACCGAAGCGCTGCAACAGGCTGCGCTCGGCAAGGCTGCGGGCAAGGTCACACAGTGGCTGAAGTCCAAATCACTGGATCACCAGCCACGGCTGGCGCAGCAGCTGCGCGTCGACAAGGGCTGGGACCGTGCGGTGGAAACCGTGCTGGGTGCGTATCTGGAAGCCGTTTGTGTGGATGGCTTGGACAGCGTCACCGAGTTGTTGAGCAGTTTCGACGGCGGCCATTTGGCGGTGGTCAGCACCACCGACGGCCGCGCGGTGAGCGGCGCGGCTGACTCGCTGCAGGCAAAGGTGCAGGGCGCTTCGCTGCTCGGCTCGATGCTGGCCGCCGTGCATACCGCGGAAACCTTGGCCGAAGCGCTGCAGGTGCGCCGCCGCCTCGGCGCCGGTGAATCGGTGGTGACGCGCGACGGCATATGGATGGGTGCGGATTGGCTGCGCGTGTCGCGGGATGCGGACCCGCACACCGGCGTGATCGAGCGCGAGGAGAGCCTGCGGCAGATTCGCCTGCAAGCAAGCTCACTGGAGAGCGAGGTCCAGGAGCTCGAACATCGCTTGGAACAGACCCGCGAGCGGGTGCGTGACACCGAAGATCGCCGCGAGCGTTTTCAAACCGACGTCAATCGGCTGCATCGCGAACACCTGGACCGGCGCGCCGAGTTGGATTCGGCCCGGGCGCGCACCGCCGATGCCGCCCGGCGGGTGGCCGCCCTGGAGACGGATCTGGCCGATGTTCGCGCCGAACTGACGCGCAGCGACGCCGAATTACGCGCCTCGCGCGCGCGCATGGAGACGGCGATCGAGGTGCTGGCGGCCTTGGAGCCGCAGCGCCAGGAGCTGGAACGCAGCCGTGAACGCATGCGCATCGAGCTCACCGAGGCGCGTGCGTCTGCGGCCGCCGCGCAACAGCATGCCCGCGAGCTTGCCCTGCAGGTCGAATCCAAACGCTCATCGCATGGCGCGCTGATCACCAGCCTGTCGCGGGTCGAGAAGCAGCTGCAGGATTTGGACAGCCGCCGTCTCGAACTCGCCGGACAGCTGGCGGCCGGCGATGCGCCGCTGGCCGAAGCGCAACAGCAGCTGGAGCGCGCGCTGCAGGTGCGCGCTGAAATCGACGGCGAACTGCAAGCGGCGCGCATTGCCAGCGACGAACTGGATGCGGTGCTGCGCGATCGCGATACGGCGCGCGCAGCCGTTGAGCAGCGCGTGGAGCAAGCCCGCGGCGCTCTCGATGCCGCGCGGCTTGCGGCCCAGCAGGTGCGAATCCGCCGCGAAAGCCTCGCAGAACAGTTTGCCGCGGCCAACTTCGATCTGGCGCAGCTCATGGCGCAAATCCCGGCGGATGCCGGCGTTGAAGCATGGGAAGCGCAGCTCGAGGAGACCAGGGGCAGGATCGAACGGCTGGGGCAGGTGAACCTGGCGGCCATAGGCGAGTTCAAGGAACAATCCGAGCGCAAGGAATATCTGGACCGCCAGTGCAAGGATTTGACCGATGCCTTGGAGACGCTGGAATCGGCCATGCGCAAGATCGATCGGGAAACACGCACCCGGTTTCAAGACACTTTCGACCGGGTGAATGCCGGCTTGAAGGAGAAGTTTCCCCGTCTATTCGGCGGCGGTCATGCCTATCTGGAACTGACCGGCGAGGAATCCGCCGTGGCCGGTGTCTCGGTCATGGCCCGGCCCCCCGGCAAACGCAACAGCACCATCAGCCAGCTGTCGGGCGGGGAGAAGGCACTGACTGCGGTCGCACTGGTGTTTGCCATCTTCGATCTGAATCCCGCGCCCTTCTGTCTGCTGGACGAGGTCGATGCGCCGCTCGATGAAAACAACGTCGGCCGCTTCTGCGACATCGTGCGCGAGATGTCGCGCAGCGTGCAGTTCATCTTCATCACTCACAACAAGACCACCATGGAACTGGCATCGCAATTGGTGGGCGTCACCATGAACGAACCCGGTGTCTCGCGCCTGGTGGCGGTGGATGTGGATGAAGCGGTGCGCATGGCCGCGATGTAGCGGTTGCGAATGACCACCGAGCTGCGCCTGATACTGCTGGCTCTGAGCCTGGTGCTGTTGGCCGGCATCTGGTGGTGGGGCGCGCGCAAGTCCACCCAGGCGCCAGGCAAGTCGGAGCTGCGCGAACCTTCCATATCGGAGCCGCCGCGGCGCGAAGCGGTGATCGAGGCCGTCGTCGGAATCGAGTCCACGCCCGCGCCCGCCGAGCAAGCTGCGGCGCCCGCGCGCGATTGGGGCGTGCCGCCGTTCGAACCCCTGAGCATCCACACCACCCAGTACGATCAGGTGCCGGTGCTCGATGGCCCGATGATGGTGCAGGCCGATTTGCTGCGGCCCCTGCGCGCATCGGACCCGCCCGTGTCGACGCCGAGCGTGGAACCCGTGGAGGTCCTCGAGACGGCCGTACCGGAAATCACACCGCCAATCTCACACGCAGTCCCACACTCAGCCCCTCCCGCAGCGGCGCCGGCGTCCGCAGCCACGCGAGTGCCCACATTGCTGCCGGCCGATAACAGCGATCGAATCGCCGTCGCGACCACGCGCGTGCCGAACTCCTGCGAGCAGCAGAAAATCGTCAGCATCCGGGTGTGCGCGCCCGGCGAAGCCCCGTGGCCGGGCACAGCCTTGCTGGCGGCGCTCGAGTCGCATGGATTGGCCTACGGTCGCTATCAGGTGTTTCACCGCAAACACATCGACGGCCGCAGCCTCTTCTGCGTCGCCAGCCTGGTTGAACCCGGCAGCTTCGATGTCGCGCACATGGCAACGGATGAGTTTCGCGGCGTTACCCTGTTCGCGGTGCTGCCCGGCCCGGTCGAGCCGCTTCTGACCGTGGATGAGTTGTTGTCCGCCGCGCGGGGCCTGGCACAGGATTTGTCGGGCATGGTGCAGGACGCCAAAGGCGTACCGTTGTCACCGCAGCGGGCAGCCGCCCTGCGCGACGACGTTGCGCGATTCCAGGCATCGCTGCCCGGTCCTTAGAGCAGCCATGGGCGCGCAGAACGGCTCCGCCCCGCCACGCAAGGCCTTGCTGCGCGTCGCCGAGTTGTCGGAACTGCTCGAGCGCTACAACCATCGTTATCACGCCCTGGATGATCCGGAGGTGCCGGACGCCGAATACGACAGGCTGATGCTCGAGCTGCGCGGCCTCGAGGAGCAGTTCCCTGCATTGGTGACGCCGCACTCACCGACGCAACGGGTGGGGGCAACCCCGAGCGCCGCCTTCGGCAGCGTCACGCATCGCATCGCCATGCTGTCGCTGGACAATGCCTTCAGCGACGATGACATCCGCGATTTCGACCGGCGCATTCATGAACGATTGCACGACGCCGGGCCGATCCGTTATTCCGCCGAGCCGAAGCTGGATGGGCTGGCCATCAGCGCGCGCTACGAATCCGGCGTGTTCGTCCTCGGCGCGACCCGCGGGGACGGCGCAACCGGCGAGGACATCACCCAGAACCTGCGCACCATCAAAGCGCTGCCCCTGAAGCTGCGCGGCCAGCCGCCGCCGGTGCTGGAAGTGCGCGGCGAGGTTTTCATGCCGCTCGCGGGGTTCAATAAATTCAACCAGGCAGCCGTGGCGCGCGGCGAGAAGAGCCTGGTGAATCCGCGCAACGCCGCCGCCGGCAGCCTGCGCCAACTGGATCCGAAGATGACGGCGGCGCGGCCGCTGGATTTGTTCATCTACGGCCTCGGCAGCGTGGAGGGCGGCAATCTGCCGCCCCGCCACAGCGAAGTGCTGCAGCAGCTGCGCGGTTTCGGCTTCAAGATCTGCCCGCAGTCGAGCGTGGTCGAAGGGATCGACGGCTGTCTTAAGTACTACCGCGAAATCGGCATTGCGCGCGCCGCGCTTCCCTACCAGATCGACGGTGTGGTCTACAAGGTGGACGATTTGCAATTGCAGCGCCAACTCGGATTCGTGTCGCGCGCGCCGCGCTGGGCGATCGCGCACAAGTTCCCCGCCGAAGAGGCCCTCACCCAGGTTCGCGGCATCGAGTTCCAGGTCGGCCGCACCGGCGCCCTCACGCCGGTGGCACGCCTCGAACCGGTGTTCGTGGGCGGCGTGACCGTGAGCAACGCCACGCTGCACAACATGGACGAGCTGGCGCGCAAGGATGTGCGGGTCGGGGACACCGTGGTGGTGCGCCGCGCCGGCGATGTGATTCCGGAAGTCGCGCGCGTACAAATGGAACGCCGCGCCCAGGATGCGCCGCCGCTGGTGGCCTTGCCGAAGAACTGTCCGGTGTGCGGCTCGCCCGTGGTTCGCGAGGCGGACCAAGCCGTGGCGCGTTGCACCGGCGGCCGCTTTTGCAAAGCGCAGCGTCGCGGCGAGCTGCAGCACTTTGCCTCGCGCCGCGCCATGGACATCCAGGGTCTGGGCGACAAGATCATCGAGCAGCTGGTGGAGAACGATTGGGTCAAGACGCCGGCGGACCTGTTCGAATTGCGGGCTGAGAAGCTGGCCGACCTGGAGCGCATGGGAGAGAAGTCGGCGCAGAAACTCGAAGCCGCGATCCAGGCTGCGAAGCACACCACGCTGCCGCGTTTTCTGTATGCCTTGGGGATCCGCGACGTCGGCGAATCCACCGCGCTGGCGTTGGCGCTGCATTTTCGAGATATCGAAGCGCTGCGTGCGGCTGATGAGTCCGGCATTCAACGCGTGCCGGACATCGGTCCGGTGGTGGCCAGGAATGTTGCCGCCTGGTTCGGCGATGCGCAGAACTCCAAGTTCCTGGACCGGCTGTTGAGGGCGGGTATTCGGTGGCCTCCGCTGCAGGCGCCGGACGAAAGCAGCGCGCTGCGCGAGAAGACCTTCGTGCTGACCGGGACCTTGGAAGGCATGTCGCGCGAGCAAGCCACGCAGGCCATTGTCGAACGGGGCGGCAAAGTCAGCGGCAGTGTGTCGAAGAAGACCAGCTATGTGGTCGCGGGCGCGGAGGCGGGATCCAAACTCAAGAAGGCGGAACAGCTCGGAGTCACGGTGCTCGACGAGAAGCAGTTCCTGAAGCTGCTGAAGGCGTAGCGGACCCAAGTCCGCCACGCCTCGCGCTATGCTTACAGCGTCTTGTCGATCTTGGCGGTCTTCTTCAGGCCATCGACGTAGGCAGCCAGCTTCTTCTGCATGACGCCCTGGGCGACTTGCTGCTTGACCTGCTCGAACGGCGGCGGCGGCGACTCGCGGGTGTCCTCGAGTTTGATCACGTGCCAGCCGAACTGGGTTTGCACCGGCGTCTGAGTGATCTCGCCTTTCTTCAATGTCTTGACGGCATCGCCGAAGGGCTTGGCCATGCGCGCGAGCGTGAACCAGCCCAGGTCGCCGCCGCTGGCTTTGGAGCCGTCGGTGGATTCGGCCTTCGCGACATCTTCGAACTTCGCGCCGCCCTTGATCTTCTTGATCGCGGCTTCGGCGGCTTCCTTGGTGGGAACCAGGATATGGCGCGCGTGGTACTCGGTCTTGTCCAAGCCTGCGACCGCGGTGTCGTACTCGGCATGCAGTTCGGCGTCGGTGGGCTCCTTGTCCTTCAGGTATTTCTGCGACTCGGCGTCGGCCAGAATCCGCAGCCGCAGCACCCGCAAGCTGGTGGCGACGTCTGCATCGTTTTCCAAGCCGTCCTTGACCGCCTGCGATGCGATCAGCTGCATGCTGATCATCTCATCCAGTATCTGATTCTTCTGATCGGCGGTGAGTTCGGTGGTCGGCCGCCCTTGCAGCAGGCGCTTGGTGTAGAAATCATAGTCGGCGCGCGAGATCGGCGTGCCATCCACCGTGGCAACGGCCGGCGCAGCGGCAGCCGCGGGTTTGTCGGAGGTCGCCGGCGTCATCGCCTGCTGTCCCTTTCCACAAGCGGCGATCATCACCGCGCAAGCTGCCACAGCGGACCAACGGGTCCACGGCGAGCTGAAAAATTGAGTCATTGGAATCCTCTGCGCAAAAAAAAAGGGCGGCTCTGGCCGAACTGGCCTATGCGCCCGGGGGCGGCAGTTTAGCCTCAGGACGGGCGACTCACCAAATGCTGCAGAGCAGCAATCGAGTCTCCAACCGCTCAGTCGGGGGACAGTGCCTCGATGGCCAAGGCATGGATGTCGGTTTGCATGAGATCGCCGACGGCCGCGTACACCAAGCGATGCCGCGCCACGGTCGGCACGCCGCGGAAGGCTTCGGCGACGATGCGCACGCGAAAGTGACCGTGGCCGTCTGCCGCACCGGCGTGGCCCGCGTGCAAGTGGCTCTCATCCTCGATGAGCAATTGCGAGGGCGCAAAGCTGGTCTGCAGCCGCGTCCTCAATCGCTGTTCGCGGTCGGACTGCGGTGCGGCCGCGGCATCCAAGCTCACCGCGGGCTTGGTCTTGCCACTCAGCCACAGCACCTGAGGAATCATGAACAGCATGGTGGCCGGCGTGATGCCATACACCTTGAAATTCACCCAGGTGCTCTCGGCGAAATTGCGCGCGATATAGATATTGAGCGCCGCCAGCGCACCAAACCAGATGACCCACAGCGCGTTGATCAGCATCCAGGCGCGCAGCGACACTTCCAAAGGCTCGGGGAACACGCCCTCGAACATGCGCCGCACCAGCGGTTGCTTGCCGACGACCATGCTGATCAGAAATGCGCCGGCGGCAAGGCCCATCAGCACGGTGGGCTTCCATTGGATGAAGCGCGCATCGTGCAGCAGCAGTGTCAGCGAGCCCAAGCTTACGACCACCCCGGCCGTCACCAGGTGCATGGTCTTGAATTCTCCGGTACGCAGGCGGTGCACGATCAGCAAAGCCACGCAAGCGGCCATCAGCGTGCCCGTGGCCGCGTAGATCCCCCACAGTTTGTAGGCAATCAGAAACAGAATCAGCGGCGATAGCTCGAGCAGTTGCGTCATGGCGGTATGATAACCGACAGATGAGCATCTACCTGCAACTGCATCCGGTCTCCCCGCAACTGCGTTTCATACGCCAGGCGGTGCAGTGTCTGCGCGGGGGCGGCGTCATCGTCTATCCCACCGATTCCTGCTATGCGCTGGGTTGCCATATCGGCGACAAGACCGCGCTGGAACGCATCCGTGAAATTCGCCAGACCGATCGCAATCATCATTTCACGCTGGTCTGCCGGGATCTGGCGGAAGTCGGCAAGTATGCGCTGGTGGAGAATTGGCAGTACCGTTTGCTGCGCGCCCATACACCGGGTCCCTACACCTTCCTGCTCAAGGCCTCGCGGGAAACCCCGCGACGCCTCAAGCACGAGCGCCGCGGCACCATCGGTTTACGGGTGCCCGACCACCCGGTGACGGCGTTGTTGCTGAGCGAACTGGGCGAGCCGGTGATGAGTTCGACCTTGCTGTTGCCCGGCGAAGACCTGCCGCGAACCGACGCGCAGGAAATCTATGAGAAGCTGCAGCACAGTGTCGACATGGTGCTCGATGGCGGCAATTGCGGTTTGATCCCCACCTCCGTCATCGACATGTCCGGGGAACGCGCCATCGTGGCGCGCCTGGGGCGGGGCGATGTGAAGCCCTTTGCGCCGGCTGCCACCGTATAATGAACGGCGTTGAGCACTGAAGCTCATAGCGTTCTTAAGAAACGAGTGTAAGCATTGGATTTACGTGGATTTCTGTATGAGTTTTCCTACTGGGCAATCCCGACGCTTTTGGCCATCACCTGGCGCGAAGCGGCGCGCGGCTGGGCCGCCCGGCAGCTGGGGGACCACACCGCCGAATTACTCGGGCGTCTGAGGTTGAACCCGCTGCGACACATCGACCCCATCGGCACGGTGCTGATTCCGGCGCTATTCCTCGGGTTGCACCTGCCGATCTTCGGCTGGGCGAAGCCGCTCCCGGTGGTGCTGGCTGCGCTGCCGAATCCGCGCCGCGCGGCCGTGTTGACCGCGCTGGCGGCACCCGCCGCCAACATCGTGATGGCGCTGTTTTGGTGCGCAGTGATGGGCTCGATCATTCGCACCGGCGGTGACACCGTGGAAAAATGGCTGCTGTTGATGTCCTATGCGGGCATCCTGTCGAACGCGTCGTTGGCCATCGTGTACTTGATGCCGATTCCGCCGCTCGACGGCTGGCGCATAGTGGCGGCATTTCTGCCGACGCCGTGGAATCGGGGGTCGGAAAGATATGCGCCGGCGGGGCTGGTCATCGTCGTGGGGTTATCCGTGTTCAAGCTGTTCGGTTGGTTGCTCATCCCCACCTATTGGGCGGCCGGTCAGGTGATGAGCGTGCTCTCCGCGAGGCCGACATGAGCAGCAACATGCAAAATCGACGCGTGCTCTCCGGCATGCGGCCGACGGGCCAGCTGCACCTGGGCAATTACCACGGCGCGCTGAAGAACTGGATCGAGCTGCAGTACCAGTACGAGTGTTATTTCTTCATCGCCGATTGGCACGCGCTCACCACCGGTTACGAAGACACCTCCGGGCTCGAGGAAAATACCTGGAGCATGGTGATCGATTGGCTGGCCGCCGGTTTGAATCCCGGCGTCGCCACGCTGTTCATCCAATCGAAGGTGCCGGAGCACGCCGAGTTGCACCTGCTGCTGTCCATGATCACGCCCCTGGGCTGGCTGGAGCGGGTGCCGTCCTATAAGGATCAGCAGGAGCAACTGGCCGAGCGGGATTTGAGCACCTACGGCTTCCTCGGTTATCCGCTGCTGCAAAGCGCCGACATTCTCCTGTATCGCGCGCAGTATGTGCCGGTCGGCGAGGACCAGGTCGCGCACGTGGAGATCACGCGCGAAGTGGCGCGGCGCTTCAATCACATCTACGGCCGCGAGCCGGAGTTCGAGCAGAAGGTGGAGAAGGCGATCAAAAGCCTCGGCTCGCGCAATGCCGCGATGTATCGCAGCCTGCGCAAGGAATTTCAGGAGAAGGGTGATGCCGAAGCGCTGGCCAAGGCCCGCGCCATGGTGGAATCCAATGCGCGGCTCACCGTCGCGGACCGCGACCGGCTGTTCGGATTCTTGGAAGGCGCCGGAATTTCGATACTGCCCGAGCCCGAGGCCCTGCTCACGGCGACGCCCAAGGTGCCGGGTTTGGATGGACGAAAAATGTCCAAGTCCTACGGCAACACCATCGGTCTGCGCGAAAGCACCGATTCCATCGTGAAGAAGCTGAAGGCCATGCAAACCGACCCCGCGCGGGTGCGGCGCTCGGATCCCGGCGACCCGGAGAAATGCCCGGTGTGGGATTTGCACAAGATTTATTCCAGCGCTGAAACCCAGGATTGGGTGCAGAAAAATTGCCGCACCGCCGGCATCGGTTGCCTGGATTGCAAGGCCCCGCTGATCGAGAAGGTCGTTGAAGAGGTTTCCGGCATTGCCAAGCGGGCCCAGGAGTTCGAGGAGAATCCGGACCTGGTCCGGGGTATCATCGCCGAAGGTGCAGAGCGGGCGCGGGCAGTGGCTCGCGACACGATGGACGCGGTCCGACAAGCCATGAGCATGAATTACCGGTGAAGCCAGAACTCACATTGGTGCAGAATTCCCAGCGCACCCCCGCCGTGGCAACGCGAGCGGAGGCCGCGGCCGCCGGATCGGCGCCTGCCCAGGCTGAAATGCCCTTTGCCGTGGTGGAGGGCCAACCCATCACCGAGATGCCGCGGGATCTGTATATCCCGCCGCAGGCATTGGAGATCTTCCTCGAGGCCTTCGAGGGGCCGCTGGACATGCTGCTGTATCTGATCCGGCGTCAGAACCTGGACATCCTCGACATCCCCATCGCCGAGATCACGCGCCAGTACATGCGCTACATCGAACTGATGCAGGTGCTGCAATTGGAGCTGGCGGGGGAATATCTGCTGATGGCGGCCACTTTGGCGGAAGTCAAGTCGCGCATGCTGTTGCCGCGGGTTCGATCCGAGGATCCCGCCGAGGAATCCGATCCGCGCGCCGAGCTGGTGCGTCGCCTGCAGGAATACGAGCGCTTCAAACGCGCCGCCGAGAGCATCGACCGCATGCCGCGCCTGGACCGCGACACCTGGGTTGCTTCCGCGGATTTGGTCGACCGCAAGGTGGTGCGCATACCACCGCAGGTCACCCTGCAGGAAATGCTGGTGGCGTTCCAAGACGTGCTGTCGCGCAGCGACATGTTCGCGCATCACCATGTGCAGCGCGAACCGCTGTCCGTGCGGCAGCGCATGACCGATGTCCTGGCCTCGCTCACCACGCATTCCTTCGTCGACTTCGTGCGGCTGTTCAACCCCGAGGAGGGGCGCCGCGGGGTCACCGTGACTTTCGTGGCCATTCTGGAACTGTTGCGCGAAGGCCTGATCGAACTGGTTCAGTCCGAGGCTTACGCCCCCTTGCACGTGCGCCTGGGCAATCCCGCGCGCCACTTGAAACTCGTTGCCGACGATGGCGCCGCCAACGATGACCTTGCGAGTACAACCGAATGAACGATCAATACGTGAAAAATGTGGTGGAAGCGGCGTTGCTGGCGGCCGGCCGTCCCGTGACCATGGACGAGTTGGTCGGCGTGTTCGACGAGCGCGACGGCTCGAACGCCGAGGAAGTCAAAGCGGCGATCGCGGCGCTGACAGCCGATTACGAGTCGCGCGGACTGGAGTTGCTGGAGGTTGCCAGCGGCTATCGCATTCAGATCAAGGCGGCGGTGGCCGATCCCGTCGCGCGGCTCTGGCAGGAGCGGCCGGCGAAGTATTCGCGCGCATTGCTGGAGACGCTGGCGCTGGTCGCCTATCGGCAGCCCATCACCCGCGGCGAAATCGAACAGATCCGCGGCGTCACGGTGAACCCGCACATCATCAAGACCTTGCTGGAGCGCAGCTGGATCCGGGTCGTCGGCCATCGCGATGTCCCGGGCAAACCCGAACTGCTCGGCACCACACGCGATTTCCTCGATTATTTCAGCTTGAAGAAGCTGGACGATCTGCCGACGCTGTCGCAGCTGAAGGAGCTCGAGGACCTGCGGGTGCAGCTCACCTTGCCCGGCGCGGATCCGCAGGTGCTGCACGAGACGCCGCCGGCGCTGGAATCCGCCGATCCCGGCGGCGATGGCGCGCAGCGCCTCGAGTTCGACGCGGCAGCGGACGATGACGAGGATTCCGCCTCCGATGGCGGCGAGCCGCGTCCGCACGGGTTGGTCGCCAGCGGTGCGCGCGACGAAAACAGTTGATGAGAGCGCAGCCTCCCGGCAGGCGCGCCGCGGACCGCCGCGGTTCACCCAAGCGCGGGGCGCTGAAGGATGCGGTCCCGACCGAGCGGGTGCAAAAGCTGCTGGCCGCGGCGGGCATCGGTTCGCGCCGCGAAGTCGAACGTTGGATCCGCGAAGGCCGTCTGCAGATCAACGGCGAAGTGCCGGCCTTGGGGCACAAGCTTGGCCCCCGCGATCGCATCACCCTCGATGGACGTCCGGTGCGGTTGCGGGCGCCCGCCAACACCGAACTGCGGGTTCTGTTGTTCCACCGTTCGCCCGGTGACAGTCTCGATCTGAAAGAGGCCACCTCGCGCGCCGCCGAACACCTGAACCTGCCCAAGGCATCGGGACGTTGGCTGGCCATCCAACCCATGCCTCCGGTGGACGGCGGCCTGGAAATACTCACCGATGACGGCGCCTGGGCGCATCGCGTGTCGCGCGGAGTTCATGCGCTCACGGTCGATTACGTGCTGCGCATGCGAGGCCCTCTGACTGAAGCTTTGGTGGAGGATTTTCGCGCGGCTGCCGACTGCGAAGGCGAGCCGATGAGCATCATCGAGGCCAAGGCAAAATTCGGCGAGGGCCAAAATCACTGGTTGGACGTCACTGCGCGCGCGACCCGCTCGGCGCTGGTGCGCCATTGGTGGGCGGCGCGCGGCGTCATCGTCAGCCGCCTGATGCGCGTGCGCTTCGGCCCGGTACATCTGGCGCGCGATCTGCCCCGCGGTCATTCACGCGCGTTGCTGGTGAGCGAGCGCAACGCGCTCAACAATGAAATCGATGCCGCGCTGGCGGCCGCGGCGGCCGCGCAC
>CAZZWM010000089.1:0-17415 GCA_964657945.1 uncultured Steroidobacteraceae bacterium | reverse complement strand
CCCTTCGAGACAGCCTTGCTGACAATCAGCCGGCCGGTAGCGCCCGTAGCGCCCGTAGCGAAGTAGCGATCCGCGACAGCCGCGATGATCGCGGTCGCTTTCTCTGCAATCGCGCCGGATTCGCCCATTGACGCGCCAATGGATGGCCGGGGATATTAAGCTGTCGGTCGGCCCTGCTCCCTCATCGGGATCGAAGAAAGCGCTCCTTTGAGTTTGCACGCTCATGGCGGCTCTCTTAGGACTGCTTGACTTTGTAGGCCTGAACGGTCTCGACCAGCAGCGCGACACGCTCGGGATCGACCTCCGGAGTGATGCCGTGGCCCAGATTGAAGACATGGCCGCTGCCCGGTCCATAACTATCCAGCACGCGCAACGCCTCGGCACGCAATACATCGGCACCAGCGTACAGGGCCGAGGGATCCAAGTTGCCCTGCAAGGCGATCCTGCCGCCAACCGCCTCCCGCGCGGTCGTCAAGTCAGTGGTCCAGTCGACGCCCGCGGCGTCGCAACCGATGGCGGCGATTTCAGCCAGCCACGCCCCGCCGCCCTTGGTGAATACGATGTTGGGCACCCGTCGGCCATCCGCCTCGCGCGTGAGCGACGCGACTATCTGGGCCATGTAACTCAGCGAGAACTCCCGATACTGAGCCGGCGTGAGCACGCCGCCCCAAGTATCGAATACCATGACGGCCTGCGCGCCCGCAGCGATCTGCGCGTTCAGGTACAGGATGGTGGACCGGGCAAGAATCTCCAGCAGCCGGTGCAACTCGCGCGGCGCCTCGTACATCATGCGTTTGATGACACCGAAGGTTTTACTGCCGCCGCCTTCGACCATGTAGGTTGCCACCGTCCAAGGACTGCCCGCGAATCCGATCAGGGGCACCCGACCGCGCAACTCGCGCCGCACGCTGGCGACGGCATCGACCACATACTTGAGCTCCCGGCCCGGATCCGGAATGCCGAGCCTGTCGATGTCCGCCGCGCGGCGCACGGGCCGTTCGAATTTCGGTCCCTCGCCGGCTTCGAATTCCAGCCCCAGATTCATGGCATGCGGAATGGTCAAGATATCGGAGAACAGAATTGCCGCATCCAGCGGATAGCGGTCCACCGGTTGCAGGGTGATTTCGCAGGCGATCTCCGGTGTGGTGCACATCTGCAGAAATCCGCCGGCTTTGGCGCGGGTGGCGCGATATTCAGGCAGATAACGCCCGGCCTGGCGCATCAGCCAAATGGGCCGCCGCGTGGTGGGTTCGCGCAACAGGGCGCGCAGCAGCAGGTCGTTCTCGAGTACCGGCGCGCTCAAGTGCGGGCCCTGGGATCGAACATTCGGCTGTGCTCGAGAATGGCATAACGATCGGTCATTCCCGCGATGTAATCCGCCACCGCGCGGGCCCGCCCTTTAGGGCCTTGCACCCCTTCCAAACGGATTCCCGTGGCTTCGTGTTCGTCAGGCATCAGCGTCGGATCGTTGAAAAACGCATTGAACAGCTCCTGCACCACGCGGCGCGCCTTGGAAGTCATGCGACGCACCTTGTAGTGTTTGTAAACTTCTTCCCGCAAAAATGTTTTCAGTCCGTGGTTCAATTCGCGCGTTGCATCGCTGAAGCCGATCAGACCGCGCGCATGAGTGCGCACTTCGGCGATGGAGCGGACTCCGGAACTTCCCAGCCGCTGCGCCGAAGCATCGATCAAGTCGGTCACGAGGTGATTGATCATGCGGCGCAATACCTCGTATACCAATCGGCGGCCGGTCAATGCCGGGTATTTATCGTGCACTTCGGCGTGATGCATGCGAAACAGCGGCACGGACAGCAGTTTCTCGACCGTGATCAGACCGGCGCGAATGCCGTCTTCCACGTCATGATTGTTGTAGGCGATTTCGTCCGCGAAATTCGCGAGTTGTGCTTCCAGTCCGGGTTGATGCCGATTGATGAAGCGCTCGCCCAGTTCGCCGAGCGCCAGCGCGTTGGCGTGCGAGCAGTGTTTGAGGATTCCTTCACGGCACTCGAAGGTCAGATTGAGACCGTCGAATTCCGCGTACTGTTCCTCGAGCTCATCGACCACCCGCAACGATTGCAGGTTGTGTTCGAAGCCGCCGTAGTCCGCCATGCATTCATTCAAGGCATCCTGACCCGCATGTCCGAAGGGAGTATGTCCCAGATCGTGCGCCAGACAAATAGCTTCGGACAAAACTTCGTTCAACTTCAGCGCGCGCGCGATGGTGCGCGCGATCTGCGCGACCTCGAGCGAATGGGTCAGCCGGGTTCTGTACAGGTCGCCTTCGTGATTGACGAACACCTGGGTCTTGTATACGAGACGTCGAAATCCGGTCGAGTGCACGATGCGATCGCGGTCGCGCTGATATTCCGAGCGGTATTCGGGAGCAGGTTCGGAGAATCGCCGTCCTCGGGACTGCTCCTCGTGAGCGGCGTAGGCTGCCAGGGAAGTCACCCGAAATTCTCGGTCAGAGTGGCGGCGAGCGCCGATCGCGAATATTTCGCCGTGGTGATGGCCCGTCCCAACTTCTCCAGCAACACCAGCCGCAATGCGCCTGCCTGCACCTTCTTGTCCATTTGCATGAGTTCGAGCGCCCGCGTCGCGCCGATACGCGGCGCCTCGGTAGGCAAGCCGGCGCGCTGCAACAGATCGCGGATGCGGTTTTTCACGGCGGCATCGATCAACCCGAGGCGTTGAGACAAATCGGCGGCCAGCAGCATCCCCAAGCCCACCGCTTCACCGTGCAGATAAGTCTCGTAACCGGTCGCAGCTTCGATGGCATGGCCGAAGGTATGTCCGAAGTTCAATATGGCGCGCAAATCGTGTTCGCGCTCATCGCGCGCCACCACCTTGGCCTTGATTTCGCACGAGCGGGCGATGGCGTAGGTGAGCGCCTGCGGCTCGCGTGCCAGCAGCGCCGCGATCTTCTTATCCAGCCATTCGAACAACAACGGATCCCAGACGCAGCCGTACTTGATGACCTCAGCCAGTCCCGATTTCAGCTCGCGATCCGGCAGCGTCTTCAGCGCATCGGTGTCGGCAATCACCGCTCTGGGCTGATAGAAGGCGCCGATCAGATTCTTGCCGACCTTGTGATTCACCCCGGTCTTGCCGCCCACCGACGAATCGACCTGAGCCAGCAAGGTCGTCGGCAACTGCACATAGCCCACGCCGCGTTGATAGCAGGCGGCCGCGAAGCCGGCAATGTCGCCCACCACGCCGCCACCCAAGGCCAGCACCGTGACATCGCGATTCATTTTGCTGCCCACCAAGGCGTCGAACACCCATCCTGCCGTCTGCAGGGTCTTGTGCTGCTCGCCATCGGGCAGGATGCATTCACCGACGCGGCGTTCGGTGAGCATGTTGACGAGCTTCGCCAGATACAGCTTGGCGACGGTGGTATTGGTCACGATCATCAGATCGTGGCCGGGTATCTGGTTGTCGAACAAATTGCGGTCGCCGAGCAATCCCGCGCCGATGGCGATGGAGTAACTCGAATGACCGACATCTACGCGTAGCGTTTGCACAGCTGATTATACGAACACTTAGGGTTTCTGGGCGTTTCGCAGCTCATGATGTATCTCTTCCGCCACCAGCTGCACCCGCCTACCATCCGTGGATACAGTCAAATCGGCGATCTCCGCGTACAGGGCGGCGCGTCGTTGCATCAATTCCCGCAGTTTCAGCTCCGGGTCGGTGTCGTTCAGCAGCGGCCGATGCCGCGCATGGCGCGTGCGCTCGATCTGCTGATCGATGGACGTCGCCAGGTAGACCACCGTCCCCCGCTCGGCCAACGCCCGGCGGTTGTCCGGGTGGATGATGGCGCCGCCGCCCGTGGCCAGCACGATGGATTCCAGGCGGCTCAAGCGGTCGATGGATTCGCGCTCTCGTGTTCGGAAACCGGCCTCCCCCTCCTTCTCGAAAATGAAGGCAATGTCCACGCCGGTCTTCGCCTCGATGTCCGCGTCGCTGTCGTGAAACGTGAAGCGAAACAGCCGCGCCAGATGGCGTCCCACCGCTGACTTGCCCGATCCCATGGGACCGATGAGAAATATGTTCCGCTTGCCCAGCATGCATGACCGATGATAGTCGACCCTGGCTGTTTCGTCCGGGGCAACGATCCGGGGCAACGAATCCGGAGCAGCAAAAAGGGGCGTCCAATGGACGCCCCTTGATATCGGTCAAAACTCGAATCCAGCCTCTTAGTAGAGGTTTGATCCTTCACGCAGGATTTTCGGCGTGATGAAGATCAGCAACTCGGTCTTGTTGTTGATATTGGTGGTGCTCTGGAACAGGTGGCCCAACACCGGGATGTCGGCGAAGAAAGGCACCTTGTTGGCAGACCGGGTCTTGGTGGTGTCGAGAATGCCGCCGAGCACCACGGTCTGACCGTCGTTCACCAACACCTGCGTGATGATTTCGCGCGTGTCGATCGAGGGCACGCTGCCGCCGGTGGCGCTGGTGACCTGCTGGCCGACCGAGTCGTCGGAGACGTCGAGATCGAGGATCACCCGGTTATCCGGCGTGATCAACGGTGTGACCTTCAGCGACAGCACCGCGTTCTTGAACTGCGTGGTGGTGGCGCCGCTGGAAGCGGACTCCTGATAAGGAATTTCCACACCCTGCATGATGGTGGCTTGCTTCTGATTGGCCGTGATCACGCGCGGCGAGGAGACGGTCTCGCTCTTGCCTTCGTTCTGAGCGGCCGACAGTTCCAAGTCCAGCAAATGCTTGCCGCCGAGCACCGACAGGGCAATGCTGCCGTTGGTATTGGCGGCCGGCAGGTTCACTTGATAGCGGTTGTCCAGCGTCGGCAACTGCACGTTTCCGGTCGGGGCGGTTCCCGTGGCGGACGGCAACACCGAACTCGTCATGGTGTCGGTGCCGACATTGGTTCCGCTGACGGAGATCAGGCTGTTGGCGCCGGCGGTGGTGAAGCCGGTGATGCCCAACCGCGCACCCAGGTCGCGTTCGAAGGTGTCGCTGACGATGACGATGCGCGCTTCGATCAGCACCTGCTTGACGGGCACGTCCAAGGTCTGCACCAGGCGGCGGATATCCGCCAGCTTGTCCGAGGTGTCCTGCACCAACAGGGTGTTGGTGCGCTCATCGATCGACAGACTGCCGCGCGGCGACAGCATCGAATCTTTGGCGCTGGTGTTCTTGATCAGCTTCTGCAGATCGGCAACCTTGGCATAGTTGACCTGCATGAATTCGGTGTGCGTCGGAGAAAGCTCCTGCACTTCTTTGTGCGCGGCGAGCTCGGCCTTCTCGCGCGTGGCGAGCTCTTCGGTCGGTCCGATGATGATGACATTGTCCTGGCGGCGCTTGTCCAAGCCCTTGGTGCGCAACACGATGTCCAGGGCCTGATCCCAAGGCACGTTCTGCAGGCGTAGGGTCAGGTTGCCCGTGACCGAGTCGCTGACGACGATGTTCTGGCCGCTGGTATCGGCCAGCAGCTGCAGCACGGAGCGCACGTCGATGTCCTGGAAATTCAAGGTCAGGCGCTCGCCCGTGTACTCCTTCTTCTCTTCCTGCGCGCTGCGCTTCAGCGACGGCTTGATTTCGATGGTGTACTGATTGTCCGATTGATAGGCCAGCTGTTCGAAGTCGCCCTGCGCGCTGATCACCAGGCGCGAGCTTCCCTCCACGCGCACGGCATCGACCGTCTGCACCGGCGTGGCGAAGTCCATCACGTCATAGCGGCGCATCAGGTTCTTGGGCATCAACGTGCCGGCGAAGTCGACCACAATTTGATTGCCTTCCTGGCGGACATTGACCGGAGTGCGCGGATCGGTGAGCTGCACGATCACGCGGCCGGTGCCGTCGGAACCGCGGCGGAAGTCGATGGTGCGGATGGCGCGCTCGGTGGCGGCGGCGGGCGATGCTGCGGCGGCGCGCGCGGCGGCCTGCTTGCCGACCTCGGCGCCGGGCTGCTGGCCGAGGGTTACGAAGATATCGTTTCCATCGACCCGGGTGGTGTAAGGCAGCAGCGTATCGACATTCACGACCAGCCGCGTGCGGCCGTTGGCTTCCGCGGCGAGCACGGTGTCGACGCCGCCGGAACGCACGTCGATGCGCCGCGAGGCGAGCGCCAGCGTGGTGTTCGGCAAATCGAAGGCGATGCGCGCCGGCTTATCGATGGTGAAGGGCAGCGGCTCCGGAGCGGCGCCGTCCATGTGCAACTTGAGCTGCACCTGCGAACTGGACAAGGTCTGCACGTCGATCGAAGTCAGTTTGACCGGATCGGCCGCGCGCGCCGTGAAGGTAACGGCGGCCAGTGCGAACATCGCCGCACCCATCGCCACCGTTCGTATTTGCTTGCTAATCATGCTGTCTTTCTCCCTGTGGCCTCAATCTGCCAACGCCAATGAGGCCGGTCGCTCGATATAACCGCCGAGACCATCCGGAATGATTTCGACCAGGCTGATTTTTGCGCCTGTAATTTCTGTCACCTTGCCGTCGTTTTGCCCGAGGTAATTGCCGGGCTGAACCTTGTGGACGAGGCCGTCTTTGGATTGCACCAGCCCGTAGAAGCTGCTGCCCACCTTGAAGGTGCCGACCATCTTCAATGTGTCGAGCGAGAAGCCTTCCAGAAATTCACGATTGCGGCGCGAGCTGGGCCGCAGGCTGGCCGCGCCGCTGGCGCTGCCGGGTCCCTGAGGCTGGAAAGGCGAACGCATGTTGTTCGCGGCGTACACATAGGTCTCGTACGGCTTCACTTCCGGAAGCGGTTGAATGCGGCCGCCGGGCTTCTTCTTGGTGGTTTCGATCCACTTTTGCAGATCCGACTGACCGCCCGAGCAACCGCTCAGAACGGACGCGGACAGCAGCGCGCCAAGCACGCAAATGCCGGTTGTATTCTTCACGTGGCGCCTCCGCTCTTCTTGGGTGCTTTCGCCCCGCCCTCATCCTCGATATAGCGATAGGTTTTGGCGGTGACATCCATGATCAAATTGTCGTAACCACCCTTGGAGGCATCGACCGGAGTGATCTGGATGTCGTGCAGCGTCACGATGCGCGGCAGCGCGGCGATTCCGCTGACGAAGCTGCCGAATTCATGGTAGCTGCCGACAAGTCGGATATGGATGGGCAGCTCGGCGTAGAAACCATTGCTTTTCTCGCCGGCCGGCTGAAACAGCTTTTCCTGCAGACCGGAAGCCAGGCCGGTCTGGGAGATGTCCACCAAAAGATTCCCGACCTCCGTCTTGCCCGGCAACTGCCGCAGCATGGCGCCGAAGCTGCGTTCCATTTCCGCCAGCTGGGCCTTGTAGGCATCGAGATTGGCCGCACGCTGCTGCTTCGCTTCGAATTGCGAGCGCAGTTCCAATTCGGTGGCTTCGGCCTTCTGCAGCACCGGCCGATCGTCATCCCAGATGAAGAACCACCAGCCGGCCGCGGCGAGCACGGCAAATGCCAGCGCTATGAAGAAACCGCGCACCGGCATCGGCCAACGGCCGACGTCGCGCGGATCGAGCGTTCGAAGTTGTTCGATGAAGTTCATTTCGCGGCCACCTTCTTGACCGTTGTTTCGCCGCCGTTATCCAGGTCCACACCCACCACGTCGCTGGTCAGGGTGAAGCTGTAGCCGCCGGTCGGCGAGGTCGGCGCAGCCTCGACCACCTGCAGCACCGGGTTGTCCATCCACGTGGATGAATCGACGTTGCGCAGGAACGTCGACACGCGAGTGCTCGATTGGGCGATGCCGTGAATCTCGAGCTTCTTGCCGGTTTGCTTGATGGAGGTGAGATAGATGCCGTCGGGCACGGTCTTCACCATCTCGTCGAACAAATGCACGATCTCGGGACGCTTGCGCTGCAGGCGCTCGATGATCTCCATGCGGGCAACCAGCCGTGCCTTTTGTTGTTCGAGATTTTGGATATCCGCAATTTGCGAGTCGAGCTTCTGGATTTCCTTCTTCAGAAGATTGTTCTTCGCGTTCTGCGCATCGGTCCAGCTGGCGTACAGCAGTTTGCCGCCGCCAACGAAAATGATCGCGGCAATCGCGGCGCCGCCGATCGCTACGGCGAATTCGCGGCGTCGAACCTTGCGTTCTTGTTCGCGCCAGGGGAGTAGATTGATACGCGGCATGGTTGCTCTTTAATCGAAACTGCGCAGCGCGAGGCCGCAGGCTGTGAGTAATGCCGTGGCGTCGCGCGCCACAGCCTGGGCTTTCGCCTTGGAAGAAACCTTCATGTTGCCGAGCGGGTCGCCGCGATCCGCGGGAACGCCGACACGGCTGGAGATCACGTCCGCCACGCCCGGAATGTTGGCGCAGCCCCCGCAGATCAGGATCTGATCGGGCTGTGCGCGCCCGCTGCCGGAGGCCAGGTAGAACTGCAATGAACGGCTGACCTGCTGGGTCATGTCGTCGATGAAGGGATCCAGCACCTCAGGCTGATAGTTGCTGGGCAAGCCGCCTTCTTTCTTGGCGCGGCCGGCCTCTTCCATGCTCAATCCGTAGGTGCGCATGATTTCCTCGGTCAGCTGCTGGCCGCCGAAGGCGAAGTCGCGCGTGTAAACGACTTTCATGTCGCGCAACACGCTGAAGGTGGTGCTGCTGGCGCCGAAGTCCACCACCGCCACGGTGCGGTCCATGCCGCCGTCCGGCATTTGATGGCGCATCAAGGCGCAGGCGTTTTCCAGCGCAAAGGCTTCCACATCGACGATGTGCGCCGTCAGTCCGGATGCCTGCACGGCAGCCTGGCGCTGTTCGACGTTTTCGGTGCGCGTGGCGACCAACAACACGTCGAGCATGTCGGGATCTTTTTCGGAAGGTCCCACGACCTGGTAGTCGTAGCTGACTTCTTCCATGGGGAACGGAATGTACTGGTCGGCCTGCATTTCGACCTGGCCTTCCAATTCGTTCTCACCCAGATTCTTGGGCATCTGGATCACCTTGGTGATCGCTGCGTCGCCGCTGATGGCAATGGCAGCCAGTCGGCTCTTGGCCCCGGAGCGCTTGACCGCGCGTCGGATTGCCTCGCCGACCGCTTCCGCGTCGACGATCGCTTTTTCGTTGATGGCATTGTGCGGAGTCGGCTCCGCCGCGTAAGACTCAACGCGATACTGGCCACCCGACATCGTGAGCTCAATGAGCTTCACCGACGAGGTGGTTATGTCAAGTCCCAAAAGCGGACGATATCTTTTACCTAACGACCACACAGATTTTTTCCCTTTTTGCTCAATACCTTGGAGGTCGAAACCGGCGCCCGAGAGTAACTTAGCCCACGCAAACTTAGCAAGAAACTGTTAAATGGAACGAGAAACCGCTCACGGTCCGCTAAGGTCTGTGAAGCCTTGTCGGCAAACTGAGACGTACGACAATTTCGTAGCTGCGGCGTCGAGCGTCGAGTCATCCGTTCAGACCTCTGCGCTTAAGGGCCTTGCCCTCGGCGAATTGGTTAAAGTTTGGTCTGGCAACCCCGCTTTCCCCGAGTTGTCTCAAGGACCGGAGGCTTTGCGTCCTCATCTTTCGATGAGTATGCCCACGTAACCGGCGGTAAGATGCTTGCGCAGTTTCGCCGGAGCAATAAGTTAGAACGGTTTCCTGTGATCAAACGTTATCTAGTTCTCATATCCCGCATTTGCGCAGTTCTGGTTGGCTTAATAGCGCTTATTGCGTTCGCAAACGTATGCGCTTATGTCTACTTGCGACCCGCGCTGCCCGATGTGGCCTCCTTGAAGGACGTCCAGCTGCAGGTTCCCCTGCGTATCTACTCGCGGGACGGCAAGCTGATCCAGTCCATCGGCGAGCAGCGCCGAATACCGGTTCGCTACGACCAGCTGCCGCCCCTGCTGATCCAGGCCTTCCTGGCCACCGAAGATGACCGCTTCTTCCGCCACCACGGCGTGGACTGGCAGGGCATCATGCGGGCCGGGGTCGCCAACCTGAAGGCCGGCGGCATCCGCCAGGGCGCCAGCACCATCACCATGCAGGTGGCGCGCGGCGTGTTCTTGAGCCCGAAGCGCGATATGAAGCGCAAGATGAGCGAGATCTATATATCGCTGCTCATGGAGACAGAATTCACCAAGGAGCAGATCTTTTCCCTGTACGTGAACAAGATTTTCTTGGGACAGCGCGCCTACGGTGTGGGCGCCGCAGCAGAGGTCTATTTCGGCAAGACCCTGGATCAGCTGACCCTCGCGGAAACAGCGACATTGGCCGGCATTCCGACATCGCCGTCGACCGTCAACCCGGTTGCCAGCGCCGAAGCGGCGAAAACGCGGCGGGCCCACGTTTTGGGGCGCATGCTCGATCTCGGCTACATCACGCAGAGCGACTACGAAGCGGCCAAGAACAGCCCGATGGAGTCGCGTCTGCACCTGCCGACCATCGAGGTCGACGCGCCCTATGTGGCGGAAATGGTCCGTAACGAAATGCAGGCCAAGTACGGCGACGATGTCTACACCGCCGGCTACAAGGTCTACACCACCATCGATTCGCGGCTGGAGGCGGCCGCCACCGTGGCGCTGCGCACCGGATTGCTCGAGTACGACCGGCGCCACGGCTTTCGCGGCGCAACTGCCAAGATCGACATGACCAAGGCAACCACGCCTGGCGAAATCGACGCAGAGCTCGGCGACTACCCGGTGATCGGCGGTTTGCGTCCCGCCCTGGTCGACAAGGTCGAGACCAAGAGCGCCCGTATCTATGTCAGAGACTTGGGATTCGTCACCCTGCCGTGGGAGAAGCTCTCTTGGGCTCGGCGCGAGCTGCCTGAAGAAAAGGTCGATCGTCCACCGACCCAGGCTTCCGACATTTTGGCCCGCGGCGACATCGTCTATACGGTGGGCCGCACCCCCGAATCGTTGCTGTTCGTGCAAGTGCCCCAGGCACAGAGCGCCCTCGTGTCTGTGGACCCCCGCGACGGCGCCGTGGTCGCCTTGGTCGGGGGATTCGACTTCAATCAGAGCAAATTCAACCGGGTCACCCAGGCTCGCCGCCAGCCGGGGTCGGGCTTCAAGCCCTTCGTCTATGCCGCCGCCTTCGACAAAGGCTTCACGCCCGCCAGTGTCGTCGTGGATGCACCCGTGGTTATCGATGAGGAAGGCAAGGATCAAGCTTGGAGGCCCAAGGAGTTCGAAGGCAAGTTCGCAGGTCCGGTACGCCTGCGCGATGCCCTGGTGTTCTCGAAGAACCTGGTCTCGGTACGCCTGATGCGGGCCATCGGCGGCGACTACACCCGCAATTACGTCACCCGCTTCGGCTTCGACAAATCGCAGTTGCCGGACGATCTGACCATGGCCTTAGGGACGGCTGAGTTGAGCCCGCTGCAGGTGGCGATCGGCTATTCGGCCTTTGCCAACGGCGGCTTCAAGGTGAACTCCTACTATATAGACAGGGTGGAGGATGCCGGCGGCAAGATCCTGTCCCAAGCCGACCCCATGATCGCCTGCCCCCAGTGCGGCCGGGCCAGCGACGCCCCCCTGCCGCGGTCGGTCGCAGCGCCGAACTCTCGCGCCAGTCAGATCGACGAGGCCGCCCACGATGGCAAGAGCTTGATTCAACAGAAGAATCTGGCGCCGCAAATCATCCGGCCACAAGTGGCGTATCTGCTCGCTGACATGATGGCGGATGTCATCCGACGCGGCACCGGCCAGCGGGCGCGGACTCTGAACCGCGATGACATCGCCGGCAAGACCGGCACCAGCAACGATGCCCATGACACCTGGTTCAACGGCTTCAACGCCGACATTGTGACCTCGGTCTGGGTGGGCTTCGATTCCGATCGCTCTCTCGGCGAAGGCGAGCAGGGCGGACGAACGGCGATCCCCGCCTGGACCTACTTCATGCATGAAGCGCTGGCCGGCGCGGCGCGGCATCCCGTTCCCATGCCCGACGGCATCGTCAGCGCGCGCATCTCGCCCGACACCGGACTGGCCGCAAGTTCAGACAACCCGCGGTTCATCATGGAAAAATTCATCGACGGTGAAGTGCCGAAGTCCGAAGTCTACGAAGGACCGAATCAAACCAACCCGATGACGGATGGCGATAAACCGTTATTCTAGGAACCCATGCCTAAGAAGTTTTCGCAGCGTAGCGGGGATTTGCGGCGCGCCCTCGCGCAAGAAGCCGCGAGGATCATGGCCGAGCACGGCATCGAGGACTTCCTGCAGGCCAAACGCAAGGCCGCCGACCGTCTCGGGGTCCAAGATGTCGCGGTGCTGCCCAAGAACATCGAGATCGAGGATGCCCTGCGCGCCCATCAGCGCTTGTTCGGGCGCGACACCCACGATCACACCCTGAGGGAGCAACGCCGGATCGCGCTGGACACCATGCGCATGCTGGCCGAATTCCAGCCACGGCTGGTGGGCTCGGTGCTTACCGGCACCGCCACCAATTACAGCGACATCAATCTGCATTTGTTCGCGGACTCCTCGGAAGCGGTGGCGATTCGCCTCATGGACATCGGCGTGCCGCATGAATTCTATGAACGACGGGTGAAGATGGATGCCGAGCGCAGCGTCAATTACCCGGCCCTGCGCTTCGATGCCGACGGCCGCACGGTCGATGCGACGGTGTTTCCCATCGACGGCATCCGGCAATCGCCGTACTCGCCGGTCGACGGGCGGCCGATGAAGCGGGCGGACACCCGCGAGGTGTCGGAGTTGGTGGGCGCTAACTAAACTAGTTCGCGGCCTTTCCCTTCCACACTTCCATGACATCGGCAGAACCCTGCGTGCGCACGCCGCCTTCGTTCAGGATGTCATCAGTAGCGGCCAGCAGCGCTTCGCGCGGGAATACCAGAGACTCGCCGCCCTTGGCGCCGAACTCGAAAATGACGAAGGGGTCCTTCAGATCGCGCAGCACCGCAACCAGATGCTTCAGGCTCTTGATCGGCGTGCCGTTGACCGAGTACACCACCGAGCCGGTCGGATTGCCGTAGCCGATGGCCAGTTTGTTGGGAAAGAACGGCGAGGAGACGATGACCAGTTCCTCGAGCTCCGGCGTCGGCGCATCGTGGGCGCGAAGCACCAGAGGGCTCTTCGTGAACGCCAGCGCCCGCAGCAGGTTGGCATTGTTCTCGAAAACGTTCAGGAAATTGCGGGTGAGCGACGAGAACACCACCGGACCGTAGACGAAATACGACGGGTAGTCGCCTTTCAGATCGATGGCCAGAGTGGGGTGATTCGGCGAGACCGGCAACTGCACGTTGATGGTCTTGCCGGCGCGCACCACGGTGAGCGGCAGCTTGTCGTTCTTCACCGTGCGCTGGATCATGTATTGAAAATTGACGCGCAGCTCCTTGTCGATCTTCACCATGCCCTGGTTGTCGATGGGCGTGTCGCCGATGCGGGTGATCACGTCCCATTCCTTCAGCGGATAAGACGCATCGTCCTTCTCAGGGCGGTGCACCACCATGCCCTCGACCTTCTTATCCAGCTTGAGAAAATCGCGCAGGGCCGGATTCTCGAAGGTTTGCAGATCGTCGTAGATGTTCGCCTTGCCGTCGTAGTGGCCGTCGGCGATGTCGTTCAGGAACAGTTCGATCTCTTCGTTCGGAATGACATAGCCGATGTTCTGCGTCTCGCCGGTCACCAGGTGGCTGAAGGCCAGGCCGATCATTTTGTCGCCCGCGATGGCGGGGCCGCCGCTGTTGCCCGGATTGATGGCCGCATCGATCTGGATGCGCAGACCAAAGGTCGGATAGTTGTACAGCGCGAATTCGATGCGCGAGACGATGCCCTTGGTGATGGACAGCGACGAACCGCCCGTCGGAAAACCGTAGGTGAGCACCGGATCCTTGATTTGCGGCAATTTGCTGGCGCGCGCCACGGCCGGATGCGTGTCGAAGAAACTGGGATCGTCCAATTTGAGTACCGCCAGATCGATGCCCGGCGCGATGGCCTCGACCGTGGCCAGGATCTTGTCGCCGGCCGCATTGGCCTGGACCTGCACCTGGCTGGCGTACAGCACGACATGCGCGTTGGTGAGAATCCGCCTGCCTTCGATCACGACGCCGGATCCGGAAATTTCGCTCGGCGCCTGCTTGGTCCATGGCTTCAGCGGATCGGGATAGCGCGTGGTGGTAAAAATCTTCACCACGGAGTTTTGCAGCGACGGCGCCGAATCAGGGTCGCTCGAGCGCGCGCCGTTGGCGACGCAGGTGATGAGCAGCAGTCCGAAGATCGCGAAGCGTTTGGTGAATTCCATATATGCGGTTACGTCCTATTTTCCTTCCACTGAAAACGCCAGCAGTGCATTGCCGGAGTTGATGTATACAATGCCGTTGACGACGGTGGCGCCGCCATGATCCAGAGGGCCGCCGCTCGCCGCGATGCCGTTCAGCGTTTGATAGGCCTTGGCGGTGTCGAAATCCCAAAGAACCTTGCCGTTGATGGTGGAGTACGCGCGCAGGTGGCCATCCATGGATCCGGAGAACGCGGCTCCTGGCATCACGGTGACGGCCTGCGATTGCGCATGCGAACACTGTGTCTCGCCGAGCGGGCATGCCGGCTGCGGGCTGGCGGTGCGCCAGCGGGGCGTGCCGGTCTTGATGTCGATTGCCGTGAGGCTGCCGCTGATGTTGGCCGGCTGCGCCAGGAGGCCGGAGATTGCCACGTAGGCATTCTTATAGTCGGCGGCAAATCCCCAACCGATGCCGCCCGCGGTGGGCGCGGCCGCATCGTTGCCGGCGCGCGTCTGCCAGAGAATTTCGCCGCCGTGATCCGGATCCAAGGCGTACAGCACGCCGGATTTCTGGCCCGCCAGGATCACGTCATTGCCTGCGGCCAGGGTGCGCAGCACCGGCGAGGCCATGAAGCTGCTCAGCGGCAGTTCACCGGTGCGAGACAGTTGCTTCACCCAGCGCAATTTGCCGTCGCGCAGGTTGAAGGCGGCAACTGCATCGGTGAGCGATTGCTCCAGGCTGGTGGTCGAGGCACCGGTTGCGACGTACAGCGCGTTGCGCTTCGGATCGATGGTCGGCGAGGAGTATATCGCGGCGCCCGCCGGCGCATACTCCTGCACGCCGTTGCTGCCCTTGCGCGTCGGCTGCGGCTCCTCGAGCACGGTATAGCTTTTCCAGACGATCCGGCCCGTGGCGAGTTCCAACGCCACCACGCTGCCGCGGAAAGTACAGCAGGCGTAGTTCGGCACGGCAGCGAGCTTCTCCTCGATCGATCCCACAGTCACAAAAAGGCGATCGTTGTACACCACCGGGCCGCCCACGATGCGCGCGGCCGGGTGATTGTCGGCCTGCACCTTCCATAGCAGCGTGCCTTTCTGCGCATCCAAGGCATAGACGTTGCCGGCGTCGTCACCGAAGAACACCGCACTCGGCGCCTTGATGACATCCAAGTGCGCCAAGGTGCGCTTCAACTTCTTCGGCAGCTGAGCGCGTTTCGACACGCCCAGTTCCCCGACGATCAAACCTGAGCGGCTGCCGGTCGGCGCGTCGAAAGTCCAGTAAGTGCAGCCGGTCTTGGCATCCAGGGCGTACACGCGCCCGGCGGAGCCGGCGACGAACAGCCGGCCGTCCACGATGGCCGGCTGGCCGAACTCGGTGCCGCCCTGGTATCCGTAGGACCATTTCGGCGCCAGCTTCTCGACGTCGCTGGCGCGGATGGCCGGTTCAGGTTGGTAGCGCGTGTTGTCGAGATCCTTGCCCCAGCCATTCCACTGCACGCTGCCGAGGGCAACGGGTTCGGCGCGTTCAGGACAGCGGTTGGTTTCGGGCGTGAAGCTTGCGGCCGAATTGTCGCCCGCGGCCGCGTTGGCGCCGTCGCCGCAGGCCGCTCCCAGCAGCAAAACGCCGATGCATAACCATCCGTGCGCCAGCGGCTGCATTCGATCAGCGCTTGTCGATCGGCTGGTAGTCTCGCTGAACCGGACCGGTGTACAGCTGGCGCGGCCGGCCGATTTTCATCTGCGGATCCGACACCATTTCCTGCCAGTGCGCCACCCAGCCCGCGGTGCGCGCGATCGCAAACATCACCGTGAACATGGAACGTGGTATCCCCAGGGCGCTGTAAATGATGCCCGAATAGAAATCCACGTTGGGATAGAGCTTGCGCGCCACGAAATATTCGTCTTTCAGTGCGATCTCTTCCAGTTTGAGCGCAAGGTCGAACAACGGGTTGTCCTGGCGGCCGAGCTTCTCGAGAACCTTGTAGCACATGTCGCGGATGATCTTGGCGCGCGGGTCGAAATTCTTGTAGACGCGATGGCCGAAGCCCATCAAGCGCACGTTGCTGTTCTTGTCCTTCACCTTGGCCAGGAACTTGTCGATGTTGGCCGACGTTCCGATGCCGTCGAGCATGTCGAGCACCGCCTCATTGGCCCCGCCATGCGCCGGACCCCACAAGGCCGACACGCCCGCGGAAATCGCTGCGTACGGGTTCGCGCCGGTGCTGCCCGCCAGACGCACGGTCGAGGTCGATGCGTTCTGCTCGTGATCTGCGTGCAGGATGAACAGCAGATCGAGCGCTTCGGCGGCAACCGGGTCGACCGCGTAAGGTTCGCACGGCACCGCAAAGAACATGTTGAGCATGTTGGCGCAGTAGTCGAGATCGTTGCGCGGGTAGACGAAAGGCTGGCCGAGCGTGTGTTTGTAAGCGGCAGCTGCGATGGTGGGCAGCTTGGCGATGATCCGATGCGCAAAAATCTCGCGGTGCCGCGCATCGTCGATATGCGTGGTGTCGTGATAGAAGGCGGCCATCGATGCGACCACGGCCGAGACCATGGCCATCGGGTGCGCGTTGTGGTGGAAGCCGTAGAAGAAGCGCAGCAGGCGCTCGTTGATCATGGTGTGACGCGTGATCGAGCTCTCGAACGACTCCAACTCCGCTTTCGTCGGCAGTACGCCGTTGATGAGGAGCGCGGCCACTTCGATGAAACTGGATCTTTCGGCCAGCTGGTCCACCGGGTAGCCGCGATACAGCAGCACGCCGGCGTCGCCGTCTATATAGGTGATCTTGCTTTCGGTGCTCGCCGTGGCCATGAAGCCGGGGTCGAAGGTGAAGACGCCTTGGTCCTTGTTGAGCGTGGAGATGTTGAGTACGTCGGGCCCCAGCGTCCCCGACATCGCGTCCAACGTGCTGGTCTTTCCGGTGGTCAGATTCTTGAGTTCGTATTTCGTGCTCATTCGCTAGGTCCGACTATGGGTCATTTGTTATGAACCACGCAGCCTTGCACGGCCGTACCGGGGAATCAAGCGCACGCGCGCCATCAACTTATTGGTATTTACGATCAGCAGACTGCGTTGCGGATCGAAGGCGTAGCCACTCCAGTTCATGCCGCCAAGATGGCCCGGCACGGAAAGCGTGCCCTGAACGCTGGGAGGCGTAAAGATGCCCTCGTTGCGGAGCTTCCGTAACTCCTCGCGGCAGGCCTCACGATCGGCCGCCGACGGCCCCCAGGCGTCATCCACGGAGAAATGTTGTGGCGCAAGCGGGGGTGGCGCGAGCGGGAAT
>CAZZWM010000088.1:0-17516 GCA_964657945.1 uncultured Steroidobacteraceae bacterium | reverse complement strand
AACATGGATCATGCGGCCATGCCCGGCATGAAGATGAACTGATAGCGATCAAATGTCGGGAAGGGGCGCCGCCGTCAGCCCAGATGGCTTGGGTATGGCGGCAAGGAGGATCCCTTTGGAGCACATCCCCGTTTTCTATTCTGAACGCATGTTGGCTGAGACGGACTCTTTCAGTCCGAGCGCGGGCAAGGCCCGGCACGTGCTCGCCGCCTGGCATCAGGCGGCGTTGCCAATCGCTGTGCACGATGTCCTGCCGGCGTCAGAGCTCGACTTGTGCCTTGCGCATGATCCAGCGTACGTGCGCGGCGTGTTAAGCGGCATGCTGCCGAACGGATTTGGCACTACCTCCCTTGAGGTGGCAAGCTCGCTGGCCTACACCACCGGTGCGATGCTGGGGGCCGCCCGCCTGGCGCTGTCGGCCGGCTGTGCCTGTGCGCCGGTGAGCGGCTTTCACCACGCGGATTATGATTCGGCGGGCGGCTATTGCACGTTCAATGGTCTGGTGATCACGGCGCAGAAACTGCTTGCGGAGGGCGCAGTGCAGCGGGTCATGATCCTGGATTGCGACATGCATTTTGGCGACGGCACCGACCAAATCCTGAAGCGTCTCGCGGTGAAGGCTGCTGTCAACCACGTGACCTTTGGCCGTTGGTACCATCAGCCCTCGGACGATCGTGCATACCTGCAACGCCTGCGAGAAACGGTGGCCCGCTTCGAAGCCTATGATCTCGTGCTCTATCAAGCCGGCGCCGATGTGCATGTCGATGACCCTTTGGGCGGTGTGCTGTCGACGGAACAGATGATCGAGCGGGATCGCATCGTCTTCGAAGCGGCCCGGACCAGCCAGACGCCGATTGTGTGGAACCTGGCGGGCGGTTATCAGCAGCCCTTGCCCAAGGTTGTCGCCTTGCACGTGAACACGATGCACGAATGCGCCCGAGCATTCGGTTGTATCCCGGGATAGGGTCGCAGAGTTTTTGGCGCAATCCGCAGTCATCCTCGAGATGGTGCGAAAATGTGCATGGCCATCATAGGTTCCGTCACCAACGAGCTATTGAGAAACAGTGTACGAGTAGGGCGCGCGCACGACCTCGTCCCCGGTGTACGAGTTGGGGTTGTACGTATCTAAGTACAGATAGCCATACACGGTTTTTCCGACCTGCGATGCATCGGGTGACAGGGTCACCGTAATGGTTCCACTCGCTCCTGGCGCGAGTATCAACGGGTTGTAGGTGTTGGTGCCCAGCACCACATCGGCCCACTCATCGCCCGTGCTGGCGGAGGCGGATGTATCGAATGGCTTCATGTAGGCAAAGGCCGCGGTCGTCACCGGAGTGGTTGGCGCACCGGCGGATCCGAAAAGACCCGTGAGCGAGGGGAACGTATACCACGGCCCCCAGGGTATCTCCGGTTTCGTCAACGATGCCATCACGATCTGCGGTGCCAGGCGTACGGCGTAAATATCTGGACTTGCCGTGAGGCCGAGGTTGATGCCTACATCGTTGTAGGCATCCATTTCAATCGGCGCTGCCGCGATCGAGAGGAATCGGATCGTCTCAACCTCGGGCGGGAGCACGAACTGACCACACTGATTGGGCAGTGTATTGGTGCCGGTGCACGCATAGGGGGGCAACTGCTCAAGATCAGGCGCGCGCAGCCGCAAGTCGGCAAAGTAGGCGGCGGTCACGCTGCCGGTATTCGTCACCGATATCTTCGCCGTCACCGGTTTACCGCTCGCGGAAACCATTGAGCGCGGATCGTCGGGCAGACCGCTCACGGTGATGCCGCCTGACTTGCTGAAGGAAATGCGTCCCGTAAAGGGCGAGGAGGTTTCGTTGCCCGATGAGGTGTAGTTCGTCAGCAGCGTGAATCTCCAGCGTCCGGGCTGTGGCTGGTAGTGAGTCAATGTCATGCCATATTGCTGATTGCCGAAGACATCGGCGTTCGGCTGCATGCTCATCTGCATTCCGTTGGGATCGACGAGCACTCCCTCGAGCAGGTAGCCGTTGTCGGCCGTCTCCAGGTTCAGGCTCATGGTCGGCTCCGCGGCAGCCACATCGAACTCATACGTCTGAGTAGGGTTCGCCGCCGCGCGACCGTTTCCGCCCGTGAGTATGCCGCTGAACGATCCGCCTGAGGGACCGATAGGAATCAGCGTCCGGAGCGTGACCGGAATCTCCGGCAGCGACGTGCCGCTGGCCACCGTAGACCCGTCGAAACGAATCGCTGCTGCCAGATCGCCGGATTTCGCGGGCATGAGGTAATCAACGGAGAGGGAGGCCGACTGCCCCGGCGATAAGTCGAGCGCAGAGGGATGGACCGCACCGATCTGGGTGTAGTTCTCGACGGCCCACGTGAACTGGACGGGCCCCGAATAGGACGCGGCCGTTCCCGTCGGACGTGTAAAGAGCACCGCCGTCCAAGTTCCTCCCGCCGGCTTCACCACATCGAGGTGACCATAGCCCTGCCCGAAACCTTGTGGATACGAATAGGCCGCTTGACGACCCGAGGGATCGATGAGCGACAAATAAACGACGAGCTGTGCCGTGGGCGTCTCTTGCCAGGCAATCGACGCATCCAAATGCGCGGTGCCCTGAGGGACTGTGAACGTGCGGGTGACGTAGGAGCGCGGCGCGCCTGTCACGTTCGGGAACGTTGGGGCGGTACTGGCATCGAGGAAGACACTCATCGTCGCGCCGGCGACTGGTGTCCCCAGCGTCTCGAACGCTGGCGTCAAGCGCTGCTTGGATGTACCCGTGTTCGTGAGGGTCAAAGCAAAGCTCTCTGGAGAATTCGGCTCCGCGATGCTGATGGAACTCGTGGAACTCGCGATCAGGCCTTCGGCGCGCCGCGTCGGCGTGCCGTCCCCATCCGCCAGCGCCAAGGCGACGTTTACCGCCGCCAGGGCATCGATGAGACCCGCTCCTTGCTCGAAAGCCGGGGCGGAGATGTCCCTGGCGGTACTCATGATGATCCGCTTGACCAAGGCCGGCGACGGGCTCTTGCCATGATGAGTACTGCGGTAGGCTTGGATCACAAGCGCCGCTTCTCCAGCGGTCAACGGGGCTGATTCGCTGGTGCCGCCGGTTAGCTGGATCGGTGTCGGTCCATCGCCGTTATTGGAGTTGATGCAACCGGTATAAAGCGCTTCGTCGGGCGAGCAGGGGGTCCAGCCCAGGTCGCCCGGCGCAACGATGTCGACCATTCGGCCCGTGCTCTGCGCAAAGCCACCCGAACTGGACGATGAAATGTTGTCGCTCACCCAGTGCTGGGACTTGAGGAGCGCTTGCGCGCCGTAGGTCGTCTGCACAAACGAGCGGTATTGCGTGCTGGCGCCGACCGAAATGATTTCCAAGGAACTCGCCGGTGAGCAGATGGTGCCGGCGTAACCCGCGTCGCCGCTGGCCACCGTCACGGTCACTCCGGCCGCCACGGCCGCCGCGTCGGCGAGAGCGACTGGATCATTGGCATTGTCCGGGAAAGTGTTGTTGCCGAAAGATTCGCTGATGACATCGACTTTGTCGTGGACGACGGCCCACTCGATGGCTTGGACGAAATTCGACGCCGTGCTAAAGCCTGCGTACGGTTCGACTTTGAGTCCCACGAGCGAGACTCCGGGTGCCATGCCGCGGATGCGAATATTGCACGGTGAAGGCAGAGGATGAGCGGGCGCGACGTATTTGCTGATGTCGTATTCCAGGACCTTGGCGTTCGGCATGTCTTGCGCAGCGATGGAGCTGGCGTCGAGGAAGGCCTCGACTCCGACGGTGGGCGTACCGGCCGGATCCCCCGAAAAATCCTCATAATCGATGAACACGGACGAGCCGTCCGGGCGTATGAAGCTGGGGTTGTGGATATCCAGGCCATCCGCGATCCAAGCGACCTTGACGCCCTTTCCAGTCACCTTTTCCCCGTTGCCGTCCACGACTTCCTGCGCTTGCGGCACCGAGGTGTCCAGATAGGCAGTATGAGTGAGTTGCAATGCTTCGGGCTCCAGCGTATTGCACAGGCCATCGGCGGTCGGCGCAGTGCCAAACGAATGCGTGCCACCGGCGATATCGTTCTGCAGACGCGGCGCGCGGATCGCGGCATCCGGAACCACGGCCTGCACATCGGGATGATTTGCCAGAGCCGTCGCCTCACTCGGTGTCACCTTGGCGGCAAACGCATTGATGGTCTGGAACGAGTGCACGGTGTGCGGGCCGGTACGCTGCAACAGACTGAGTACCCCCGATTGTGCAGTGGCGATGGCCGACGTACGCGGACCCATCGAGTCCCGCGACGCGGGGGTGCTTGGCAGTTGATCCTTGAGGATCACGATGACCGGAAGTTGCGCTGCATCGGGCAACTGCGCATTGGGGAAAGAATTGGACAAGGAACTCCCCGCAGCCGCGAAGATAACGCTACAAAATAAAAATTTCGATATCGTTGAGCCCTTCATTGAAGAATCCCCATCGTCAATTTTTTTGAACACCGCAGCCTGTGGGCTCATCTGATCATATCCTCGAAACCTGTAAAACGGGAAGCCGTGCTCACGCGGCGGCATGAGTCTCGGCTTCAGTGGTCGAGGTCCGGCTCGAGCAGGCATTTTCTGCGGCACGGCGTTTTACGCGGCAACCGCGGCGCGCGGCCTCAAAACGGTCAAGGCGGCGCCGAGCGCAATCAGCGCGACGAGATAGCCGCCCACCGCGGTCAGAACGATGGGCGGTCCCAAACCGGATTTCGCGCCAAAGACATGGCCGGCGGCGAGGGCCACCGCCGTGGGCCCGAGACCGGCACCGAGCGCCACATTCAGAAAGAAGCTCACCGACATGGCGAGTCCACGGGAGCGGTTGGGCATCACGTCGAGGATGGCGGAGAAACCGACCGCGGTGACGATGCCCGACAGAGCGAAGTACAGCGGCACGCCGGCGAGCACGAATGCGAATGTCGCCGAATTCATCAACAGAGTGACGGGCAGAATCAACAGGCCGGCGCATACACAGACCTGCAGCTTGCGAGGCCAGCCACCGCGGACACCGGCACGGTCCGACAAGACGCCGCCGATGAGCACGCCTCCGCCGAATCCCGCCGTGAGCAGCAAGCCCAATTCGAGGCCGACCTGGGCGGGATCCTTGCCGAACTCGCGTATCAGCAAGGTCGGTGCCCATGCGCCCATGGCATTGTCCACGAAGGAGGCCGCGGCCAACACCAGATAGATGGGCGCGACTCGTGCCCATGCCCACTTGTTGCCGGCGTTGCCCTCGGCGGCCGAGCCCGCCGCCACGGTCGCTTCGGCCAGGCGGCGCGCGGGTTCGCGAATGATCAGGATCGCCAGCGCCCACAAGAGTCCCGGGCCGCCAATCACCAGCAGCACCATGCGCCAGGGTGACTGTGCGGCGAGCGCCGTGCCGGCCAGTGCGCCCGACTCGATGAGGTGCAGGACGCCGCCACCGATGAGAATCGCCGCGCCGTTGCCCATGGCAATGCCGCTGAGAAAAAATCCCACCGCCGTACCGCGGCGCGCCGGCGGAAAATAGTCGCTGATCAGCGATATCGCGGCGGGAGACAGTGCCGCCTCGCCCAAGCCCACGACGATGCGGCTCGCGAATATCTCGCCGAAATCATGAGCGAGACCGCAGCCGATCGTCCCCAGACTCCAGACGAGGACACCGGCCAGTATGAGATTGCGCCGCGAGATGCGGTCCGCCAGCAGACCCAATGGAATACCGGCAATTCCGTACACCACCGCGAACGCCGTGCCGAGCAGCAGGCTGATCTGCGTGTCGCTGATACCGAGATCGCCGCGTATGGGATCGACGATCAGACTCAAGACCTGGCGGTCGGTATACGAGAGGACCGCCGTCGCGATCAGAATGGCGACGACGGTCCAGGCGTATGGCCTGTTGGGATACTCGGACATGCCGCGGCATCAGTACTTGAAGTTCAAGTCCACTCCGATCGTGCGGGGCTGGTTCGTGGCAACCCGATTGAAAATGTTGACGTTCGCCGAGAGCGCGCCGTTGTCACCCAGCAAGGCTTCCTTATTGGTGAGATTGTCAACGAACAGGTACGCGGTCCAGCGATCCTTCTCGACTCCTGCTCTCAAGCCCACCAAGTCGTACGCCGGCAGTATATTGCGCGCGAAGGTGATGTCCTGGATGGAAGAGATGTAGCTGTTGTTGATGCGCCCGACGAGGTTCAGGCCCTCGGCCAGCGGTTGTTTGAAGCTCAAGCTCGTGTTGGCGGTGACTTCCGGCACATCGAGCAGGCGCTCTCCGGACACGATGCCGGCGGCCGGCAAGGTGGTCGAATTCGTGGCATGCGTGTAGCCCAGGTTCTGGGATAGCACGAGGCCCGGCACGAGCACTGCGGCGATTTCGAGCTCGGCACCGTACACCGTGGCTTTGCCGGCGTTGGCGGTGAACTTGAAGCCGCAGCCGGGTGCCACCTGCTGCTGAACGTCGGTCCAGTCCTCATAGTAGATGTCGCCATTGACCGAGAACCGCGAATCGAGGAAGCGCAGCTTCTCGCCGAGTTCGTAATTCCACACGCTGTCCGGACCGAATTGCGAGGGAGCGGCACCCGGGCAGGGAGGAACCGGAATGGGTGAATTGGGACCGCCCGGACGGAAGCCCTTGGAGGCGGTGCCGTACAGCGTCGTGTTGTCATCCGGGATGTAGGCGAGATCGAACTTCGGCGTCACGCCGGAGTTCTGAGCAAGACCATAGAGTGGGTTGCTGGTGCCGTTGGCCGAGACGCCGCTGACGCTCGTCACCGAATTGCTGTGGTAATTGTAATAGCGTGCGCCGACGCTGGCTTTGAAGTTGTCCGGCAACAGGTACGACACTTCGCCGAATGCCGCATACTGGTTGATGTCGACCTTGCGGTGATTGTCGGCGAGATTGGTGGTGCCGAAATCCGCGTCGAAACCGTCGGTCGCGACAGGATAGAAGGAGAAGACATGCGAGGTCGCGCCGAAGCTGCTGTAGTAGCCGCCGACGAGCCATTGCAGCGGTCCGCTGCCCGTGGAGGCCAGCCGCAACTCCTCGCTGAACTGGCGGGTGTAGTCGTCCTCGGTGATCGAGGCGGCACCAAAACCATAGCATGTCGTCAGCCCAAGCTCCGCGCACTCGTTGGCAGGCGCGGTTTGTGACGCACCGTAGGGAAAGGCGGCCGGCGGCCCGAAGAAACCGCCGATGTAATCCTGCATCGCCTCGGAGATGTCCTGCGTCTGGTTCTGCTGGCGGTCCCAGTAGGCCGATGCGGACACCAGCTGAAAGGCATCGAAGCTGTACTTGACGTTCAGGCTGTAGAGGTCGAACTTGTCCTCGAAGGGCTCCGACACATCGAACGGCTGATAATGCGTTTCCGTCAGCGGCGGACTGTCGATGAGATTCAAGGCGCCCTGGGTGAGGGACTGATGCATGTAGCCGAAGGTGATGCTCAACGCATCGCTGGGCTGGATCAGCAGCGCGGCGCGTCCGGCCTGCAATTGCTCCCAGTTGGAGTGGCGGTGATCTGCCGTGACCGGCGCGCCAGCCACGTCCCCGCGGGTGTTGCTGTCATTGACCTCCGGCGGGAAGGGACTCACCACCTTGCGATCGATCCACCCGTCGACATACTTGTCCGTGCCGACCAGGCGCAAGGCAATGACATCCTGCATCAGCGGGATGTTCAACATCAGATTCTCGGTGTGGTTGAACCCGCCGCCCGAGGCCGTGCCCGAGTCGACGGATTCAGCATTGATGTCGAACTTGGTCGGGTCGGGTTGGTTGGTCACCAGCTTGATCGTGCCGCCCATCGAACCTGCGCCGTACAAAGTACCCTGGGGACCTCGCAGCACCTCGACCCGGTTCAGATCGAACAGGCTTGGGTCGATCACCGCCTTGCCGTTCTGCGCCATGGCGGCGGGGGTCAAGACTGTATCGTCCAGATAGAAGCCGACGGTCGGTGACTCGCCGCCGGTGGAGGTGAGGCCGCGCATCTCGAATTCGGTCTGGCCGGGACCCGAGGTCTTGAAGGAGAGGCCCGGCACTTCCTGAGCGACCGACGTGAAATCCGATAGCCCCGCCGCTTGCAGGTCCGCTCCGCTGATCGCGGTCATGCTGATCGGCGTCTTTTGGACGGTCGATTCGCGCTTTTCGGCGGTCACGACGATTTCCTGCAAGTCCTGAGTCGGTGCGACTTGTGCCCACACCGTACCGGCCAAGGCCATGCAACATCCCAGACCCGCGAGCGCGCGCTTGGCGCTGTATTCCCTATTCATATCTCACCCCTTTATTTGACAGTCAGTGACGATTCGAATCCATATCGGCGCTCAACTCCTTGGTCCATTTCATTTTTTAGACGATCGCGCCGCCTACGACAGCGCGTTCAATTCATATTTCATGATCCGGCCGTGCGCGCCGCCGCGATCGCGCTCCAATTCGTAGACATCGCCGCCCGGGCCTTGGCGCCGCGAAGTTACTTCGGCAATCATCGACAGTTCCTCCGGGCGCAGTTGCAGGCTTCCGATCCTCGCGTGAGCGGCGAGGTGCGAGGTGTTGACGGCACCGACGCAGGCCGCGGCCACCTGATCCCGGTCGAGCATCGCCCGGGTGGCAACCGAGGCAATGTCGGTGCCATGTGCCGCCGCGATCCGGCCAAGCACTGTCAGCAGTTCTTGAAACAGCGGCCAACCGCCGAAATCCTCGATGATCAACCGGTACTTCGCCAACGATCGGTTGGCGAGATCCGCGCCGGGGGAAGGAGTTCCGAGCCAGCGCTCGGAGAAAAAGCCGCCGCATACCGTGCCGTAGCACAACAGGGAGATGTGCTCCGATGCGCAGTAGGCGACCATCCCGCGATTCGGACGGTCGTCCACCAGCGAATATTGAATTTGGTTCGAGACGATGGGTATGCCGGCGTCGATGAGTTCCTCGAGCCGCGGCGTGTCGAAATTCGTGGCGCCCAAATGCGCTATCTTGCCGGCGCGCCGCAACCGCTCGAGTTCCACGGCCGTTTCGACGTAGCGCGGAACCGCGAAGTCCCACCAATGAAATTGCACCAGATCCAGCCGTTCCACCCGCAACCGCACGAGCGAACGGTCGATGATGGCTTCGATCTGCGCACGGCCGATGGTGCGCAAATCGGACAGATCGGGGACGAACTTGGTATGGATTTGTACGCGCTCTGCATGCGCCGGGTAGTTTCGGCGGAATTCACCGATCATCTGCTCGACGCCGGTGTAGATGTCCGCGCAATCGAAGGTGGTGATGCCGGCGTCGACGAAGCTTGCCATGTCCCGTTGCGCTTCGGCGGAGTTCACTTCGCCGTGATCGCCGGCGAGGTGCCAGCCACCCTTGATGATGCGGGATATCGAGTAATCCTCGCGCAGCGCAATCCGCGGAATCATGCCCGGTTCTCGCCGCCGAGCGGGGTCGCGGTCACCTCGGAACGGGTGAAGCTGCGGCGCCCAGTGCGGGTGATTCGAAAGCGCGTCGGACAATTTGGATCGGGACAGGCGACCTCGGCATCGCTCGACATCCAATCATTCGGATCGGTGACGCGCTGTTTCGCAGGCAGCAAGGGCAGCAACGCGGCCAGCGAATAGATCGAAAAACCTTGGCCCGGAGGCAGTTTCAGCATTTCTCCGTGCAGCTCGAAATAATCCCCGAGCTGTGCCCCACAATAGACTTTGCGGTCCGGCGGTCCGATCACCTCGACATGCAGGTCATAGAGTTCGAACCCCTCCGTCACGCGAGCCCTCCCCGGGTGCGCCACAGCGACTCGTCGCTCATCACGAGGTCGAAAGCGCGGCCAATATCCGCTTCGAGCGCCGTGCGTGCCGCCACGCCGTCGCCGCGCGAGAGCGCATCGAGAATGTCGAGGTGGAAGTTCGTCCCACGCCCGTCGCCGCCGTCGAAGCGCTCAGATGCCTCGCGCAAGTACGGCCCGAATTGCAGCCACAGACTTTCGATGATGGGCATGAGAACGGCGGATCCCGACTGGCGATAGATGGCGAAGTGGAACGCGCGGTTCTGCTCCGCGCTTTCCTCGGAGATATGCTCCGAATCCGTTTCTGCTTGGGCCTCGATGAGCCGCGTCAACGTCGCCCGGCATTCCACGTTCATGTTCGATGCGGCCCGCGCAATCGCCAGCCCCTCGATCGCGAAGCGGGTCTCCCGCAAGTCCTGCAAAGCGTCTTTGGACAAGGCCGGAACGCGCACGGTGCGGTTCGGTAAAGTCTCGAGCGCACGCTCCGCGGTCAATCGGTTGAGGGCATCGCGGACCGGCATGGCGCTGGTCCCAAATGCCGCCGCCAACTCGGCAATTCTGAGCTTTTGGCCCGGCTCGAAGCCGCCCCGCATCAATTTATCCCGCAGCGCGACATAGACGCGATCCTGCACCGTCTCGCGTGCGATGCGCACCAGTCCGTGGTTCGTCGGAGGGGGCATGACAATCCCTGATTCGTGATCAAATATCTGAGATGGATTATTTATAATCAAAAATAATTTATATTGCAAGGGTAGCGCGGTCCCCAGCTCTCACGCACGGGACTCATGCGCTAGGCGGGAGCTCCGTTCGCACCCGCCGCAACACGCAGGCGCAGAAAGTCTGCATGGCGTGTCGCCACGCCGGGGCGATCGGCGGCCATTCTCATGTCGCGCAATGCCTGGAGCGATCGCAGCAGAACTGGCAGCGGCGGTCCGCTCGCCGTAAGGCCGTCGAGCCTGCTCGAATCGAGCCGCTCGGAGGGCTTCTCGATGAATCGCTTCACGAGTTCGTCGTGGTGCTGAGCGGCTGTTCGCCCGAAGAGCTCACACACCTGTAAAAAGGCGCGGGCGTTCCTTTGGAACCACGGTTTATCCGCGTGTTCTGACGCGAGGCAGAGGAATTCATCGAGCAGGCTCGTGTACGTCATCGTCTCACGCAACCGTGCCTGATCGGCGGGAAGCATGAACAGCATCTTGTCCACGAGAAGCTGGGCGTAGTAGGGGTCGTTCGCACGGCACAGGCCCAGCAACAAATCGATCTCATTGATGCCGGAGAAATCGCCCGCATTGGCGCCTCGATACTCCTGGCGGCCGACCCGGTAAGGTTTGTAGTAGGGTCGCACACAATAGAAGAACCGCTCGACATCCAATTGCCGATACAAACGCTCATTGAAGACGAGAACATCCTCCAGCGCCCGGCGTGCCGTTTCGAACAGCACGTCGGCCACGGGACTCGACACCCCGATGTGCACCACGCGCCGCAATGCGGCCGCGGCCGACTGCAAGGCGAAGATGCCACGGGTGTTCTCGTCGATGAAGAAAAATTCCGCCGTCAGCGACGTGAAGCTCTTACGCGTACCGGCCACCGCAAAGTTATGAGTCGACAGATGGCTGGTTGCAAACCGCGGCGCCATTCCGAGAGATGCGCCGACGTGCAGAGCCAGCGAAGATGCCTCCGGAAACGGCGAGCGCTCTTCGCGTGCCGGATTGGTAAGCTCATGGCGCCGCAACGCGGCCAGATACAGACCCACGTTGCCCAACACGCCCAGTGCAACCTTGAATCCCTCCCCGGTATTCCCCTCGGCCAGCAGCGCCGCGACATGTACGTGGCCTTCATCACGCAGGCGGGCTTTGATAGCATCGCCGCAGCCCTCAATCTGCAACCGGTCCTGTTGTGCGAAATAGCGCTCCTCGAGTTCGGTATTGAGTTCCACGAACGACGTGCGTATCCAACCATCGAAGGCCTCGGCTTTGGCGCTCATCAACACCTCGACACGCGCAAGTGAATACAATTAGTTTAGCTCTAAATTAGTTTAGCGTTTAACCTATGCACCGACAACAAATGCCGCACGAGGTGCGTTTCAACATGAATCAGCAAGCGCACGTCGAACCCGGGAGCGGCTACTTTCTCTATCATTCCATCGGGATATTTCCCGACAAGGCGCGCCTCACCGCGAACGCGCTGGCCGAGTTCGCGCAAATCTGGGGAACCGCCGATGATCAAGCGTGGCCGGCTTCCCTGCGCTTGAAGCAGCGCTTCATCGAGCGCTGGAGGTATTGCATCGATGCTCCACCAGGGACAATGACGGCGACCGACAATGTGACCACTGCGCTGTACTCCGTTGTCGGCTCGCTGCCGGATGCCGCTCTGCGAGGCCGGCGGCTGTTGATCGCTGCTGATTGTTTTCCCAGCCTGCACTTTCTGCTGGCCGGCATGGCACAGCGGCGCGGATGGATTTTGGAGACCGTGCCGTTGCGCCCCGGCGAAGCCTGGGTGCGCGACGAGGACTTCATTTCTCGATGGACCACGGATGTGGCCGTGGCACTGTTGACGCACGTGACATCCACGGCTTCCCATCGCTGCAGTCTGGACGCACTCATCGCCCATGGTCACGCCGTCGGAAGCCTGGTGGGCGTGGATATCACGCAGAGCGTCGGCATCATTCCTTTCAGCGTGGTACGCACGGATGCGGACTTCGTCGTTGCCTCATCGCTGAAATGGCTCTGCGGCGTTGCCGGGGCCGGCGTGCTTTACGTGAAAGAGCCGTTGCTGAAGGAGTGCCGCCCGGAGCTGCGCGGGTGGTTCAGTCAGGAAGACATCTTCTCCTGGAACCTCGAAGGGTTCCGCTACGCACCCGATGCACGGCGTTTCGATCACGGCACACCCTCCATCGTCGCTTGCGCGGCGAGCCTGCCGGCTCTCGAATGGCACGCGTCGCAGGATCCCGCCGCATTGCTCGCGAACAATCGATCGCTTGGCCAATCCCTGATCTCGATGGCGGCGGAACTGCAGCTGGAACTGCTCAGTCCGCCAAACGCTGACGAGCGCGGCGGCAGCATCATGCTGCGCCTGCCCAACCAAGTGCATGTGCAGACACTTTTGGACGCGCTGCGGGCGAGAGGATCCTACGCGGATGTCCGGGGTTCTGCTTTGCGCTTATCGCCGGGTAATCTGACGACCACTGAGGGCATTGCGAGGCTCGAGACCGCATTGGCTGATGCCTTGAGCGGCTATCGCTGAGCAGCAGACACCTCCGGCACGGCGATGGAGCTGGGCACAACCGCGGTAGCTTCGATTTCAACCTTCGCCCGCGCTTCCATCAAAGCAACGACCTGGAGGACGCTCATCGCAGGAAAATTCGTCCCCATCACCGCGCGATACGCGGCGCCGATCTCCGCGAGCTCTGCGTAATATTCGTCGCGGCTCGTCAGGTACCAAGTCAGGCGAACGATGTGTTGCGGGCCCGCCGCTGCCTGCGCGAGCACCGTGCAGATGTTCTCGAGCGTTTGCCGCACCTGGTCGGCCAGACGCTGGCTCGCAAAGTGGCCTTGCGCATCCCAACCGATCTGGCCGGAGAGAAAAATCTGCCGCCCGGCGGCGATGATGCCATTGCTATAGCCGCGCGGGCGAGGCCATTGTACGGGTTGTAGAATTTGGTGGACCATCTCACTCATGTGCTTTACTCACTTGCGCCCCTTTGAGCAACTCGCGCGCGATAATCAGCTTTTGGACTTCGGTGGCGCCCTCATAGATGCGCAGCGCGCGGATATCGCGATACAGACGCTCGGGGATCTCGCCCTGCACGACGCCGCGCCCCCCGAAGATCTGCACCGCACGGTCGATCGTGCGCTGCGCGGACTCGGTGGCTGCCATCTTCGCCATCGCCACTTCCTGGGTGACCTGACCGCCGCGATCACGGAGCCATGCGGCCCGATACGTCTGCAAGCGCGCGCCATCGATTTCGGTCGCCATGTCGGCCAGCGCGGCCTGAGTCAGCTGCAAATCCGCCAGCGTCTTTCCGAACATCGGGCGGCTTTGCGAATATTGTAGCGACTCATCGAGCGCGCGTTGCGCGAAGCCCAACGCTGCGCCGGCGACGGAGGTGCGAAATACATCCAGCGTGCGCATCGCCAGCTTGAATCCATCCCCTTCGGCGCCGAGGCGATTCGTCGCCGGAATCCGGCAGCCCGAGAAGGCAAGGGTGGCGAGCGGGTGCGGCGCGATGACGTCGATGCGGCTTTTGATCTCAAACCCCGGGGAGTCCCGATCGACGATGAAGGCGCTGATGCCGCGGGCGGTCACGGAACCATCGGTCCGCCGTTCCGCCGGCCGCGTCCGGGCGAAGACGCAATAAAAGTCCGCGATACCACCGTTCGATATCCAGGTCTTTTCGCCGTCCAGCACGTAAGAGTCGCCATCGAGGCGGGCGCTGCATTGAATGGCGGCGACATCGGATCCCGCTTGCGGCTCCGACAATGCGAAGGCGGCGATCGCCTCCCCGGTCGCGACGCGCGGCAGATACCGCTCCTGCTGTTGCGCTGAACCGGCAATGGAGATGGCGCCGCTGCCGAGCCCCTGCATCGCGAAGGCAAAATCAGCGATTCCGTCGTACCACGCCAGTGTCTCGCGGATCAGCGCCAGCGCGCGAATATCGAATTGCGGATCCGCCCGCAATGGCGAGACTTCGTGCTGCGCGGCATAGGGAACGGAATATCCGGTCCAGCCGGCAGCGCCGAGCTCGCGCACCAGCGCCCGGCATGCGGCATCGACCGACGCTCGGTCTTCCGCGACCGAGTGGCGCGCCAGGCGACTCGCGGCCCACGCGTCGAGCTGCTCGGCGAGTTCACGATGCCGGGGTTCGAAGAACGGCCAATCAAGAAAGCTGCGGATGCGCATGAGGGGCGTCAATGGCCTTGGAACTCTGGCTTCTGTTTCGCGGCGAATGCCCGATAGGCACGTCGAAAATCCTCTGTCTGCATGCAGATCGCCTGAGCCTCGGCCTCCGCATCGATTGCCGCATCGACGGATAAATTCCATTCGGCGTGCAGCATCTTTTTCGTCATGGCATGTGCGAACGTCGGACCGGAGGCGATATCCGCGGCGAGCTGCAACGATTCGCTCAACACCTGATCCGGGGAGAGCAGGCGATTGAAGAAGCCCCACGCGGCCGCCTCTTGCGCGGACATGGAGCGGCCGGTGAACAGCAGCTCGGATGCGCGTCCCTGGCCGATGATTCGCGGCAGAATCGTGCAGGCGCCCATGTCGCAGCCGGCCAAGCCCACCCGCGCGAACAGGAAGGCCGTTTTCGCCCGCGGCGTACCCAACCGGAAATCCGAGGCCATCGCGAGAATGGCGCCGGCGCCGGCACAGACTCCGTCGACCGCGGCCACGATGGGCTGAGGACAATGGCGCATGGCTTTCACCAGGTCGCCCGTCATGCGGGTGAATTCGAGCAGACCCTCGGCGTCCCGCTGAGTCAACGGCCCTATGATTTCGTGTACGTCGCCGCCGGAGCAGAAATTGCCGCCCGCGCCGCACAGAACGATGGCCCGTACCGCATCAACGCCCGCCAAATCGCGGAACAGGTCGCGCAGCTCCGCGTAGGATTCGAAGGTGAGCGGATTCTTGCGCTCGGGGCGGTTCAGGGTGATCACACCCACGCGCCCCTCCGTGCGCCACTGAAAGTGTTTCGGTTCAGGCACGAAGCCGCTCATGTGCGGATTGTCCGCTTCAGCTCGCCGAGCAACTCGGCCAACATCTTCTTGTTCTTGACGCTGATGCCTTCGAAAAGCTCGATCACCCACTGCTCGTGTTCGGCTGCCATGCGGCGGAATTGACGTTGACCTTCGGCAGAGAGCTTGACGTAAAACACACGCCTGTCCGTCGGGTCAACTTCGCGCATCACGAGCCCGTCCTTCTCGAGGCCATCGGTGATGCCGGTGACGTTGCCGCCGGTCACCATCATGCGTTGGGACAGTTCACTCATCTTCAGCCCCCGCGGCGCGCGCTCGAGCTGCGCCATCAGGTCGAAGCGCGGCAGGGTCGTCTCGAACTTCGCCTGCAAATTCTGCCGCACGACATTTTCGATGCGATTCGTACAGGCGAGCATGCGAAGCCATAGGCGCACCGACAGATGATGATCCTGATGGACACGCGTTTCGGCGTCGGCGTCTGACTCGACGAGCTTCAGTATTTGTTTCTCTTTTGCCATCGTTGATCCCTTACGTCACTTCGCCGCCGGCTAAAACGATACTCTGGCCCGTGACACTCTCGGATCCGGGCCGGCACAACCACATCACGGTGTCCGCAACCTCCCGCGGCTCGATGAGCCGGCGCTGCGGGTTGGAAGCGACCAGCGCCGCAAGCGCCTCGCTGTCGCTACGACCTGTCTGGGTCCTGATGTTGGCGATGGCCTCCTTCACGATGTCCGTATCGACGAAGCCCGGGCAGACCGCATTGACCGTGATGTGGCGGTTCGCGTACTCCAGAGCGAGCGAGCGCGTCAGGCCGATGACGGCGTGCTTGGAGCTGGCATAGGCCGAAATATAAGGGGCGCCGCGCAACCCCGAGGTACTCGCGATATTCACAATCCGGCCGAATCCTTCCGCCAGCATGTCAGGCACCGCCTGGCGCGCGGCCAAATAGGTGCCCGTCAGATTGACTGCGATCAAGCGATCCCACAGGGCCTCGTCCGTATCGGTGAATTTGGCGCTCGCGGCTTGTCCGGCATTGTTGATCAGCAGGTGTACGGCGCCGAAATGGCTGCGCGCGGCCGCGAAAGCATTGCGAACCGACGCGCTATCGCTGATGTCGGCCACGATCGGAAAAGCCCGCTCCTGGCCGCTCAAGCTGTCGGATACCCGCTGCAGATTGCCGGCATCACGTCCAAGAAGCGACACGCGCACGCCGTCCGCGGCCAACGCCGCGGCGATGGCGGTACCGATTCCTCGGCCTGCGCCGGTGACCACGGCATGTCGGCCGGCGAGGCGCGAGGTTTCCAAGGGCGCAGTCACCCTGAGTCCCCGGGCTGCGCTGCGCGTTGCAGGTTTCTCTCCAGTTGCGCTTTTGCGGAGAGGTATTGCTTCGGCCACCACTGCGAGCGAAAGCCTTGCCGGGCGGCGGCTTCCAAAGTCCAGGCCGGGTTCGCCAGGTGGGGGCGCGCGATCGCACACAAATCCGCCCGGCCGGAGGCGATGATGGAGTTGACGTGGTCCGGCTCGTAGATGTTCCCGACGGCCATGGTGGCGATGCCAAGCTCGTTGCGAATCTTGTCGGCGAACGGGGTTTGCCACATTCGCCCGTAAACGGGCTTCTGATCCGGCACCGTTTGGCCGGTCGACACGTCGATCAGGTCGAGGCCCGCGCTTCGAAAAGCGCGCACCATCGTCAGCGCGTCCTCGTCGCTGAGGCCTCCCTCCATCCAATCGGTTGCCGAAATGCGCACCGACATCGGTCTGTCTGAGGGCCATTGCGCCCGTACCGACTGCAAGACCTCGAGCGGAAATCGCAGGCGATTCTCGATGCCGCCACCGTAGAGGTCGGTGCGGATATTGGTCAGAGGCGAGAGAAACGATGCCAGCAGGTAACCGTGTGCCATGTGCAGCTCGAGCATGTCGAAGCCCGCCTGCAGTCCGAATCGCGTTGCGCGCACGAAATCATCGCGGACCTTGTCCATGTCCTCCCGCGTCATCTCGCTCGGCGCTTGGCTGATGCCCTCGAAGTAGGGAATTGGCGAGGGGGGAACGAGCGGCCAGTTCCCGTCAGGCAACGGATGGTCC
>CAZZWM010000087.1:0-17579 GCA_964657945.1 uncultured Steroidobacteraceae bacterium | reverse complement strand
TCGGACGCTGCTGCAGCGTGAGGAGCGTTCCACCGCACCCGATCTCGATATCGTCACAGTGCGCGCCAAGGCACAGCACCCGCCTCACGCCCGGGCCGGATTTGAGAACTAGATCTAACATCGAGGCTCTGTGTCATCGCATCTTTCAGCAGTCATCGAAGTATGATGATTAGCGCAGGGTGAGATAAATTCCCAGAATTGCACGTTACAACACCTCGTCCGGGGACATGCGCAGGATTATGTCACGGATCTACCGTGGGGTAATCCTCGTACTTCCACCCACTCAGTACGCACGACGAACCAAAATCTCATATCTGAAATTTCGATTCGGAAATACTGGATGACCGAGCGATCGCAGCGCGCATCTAGGAATGCGAGAAAGTGCCGGTGCGATCCGAAAGCAAGGCGTGCATAGATTTCAGCAGCAACCGCGTTTCTCGGTCATCGCCCGGAAGCTCCGCGAGCATGCGCGAAATCTCGCCGTTGTGAAATGCTTGAAAGGTCTTGTCCTTGCGGCGCGAAAGCTTCATCCCCTGTTTGAACAGGAACCACCAGTAATTCAGCACGCGCGCACGTATCGCGCGCCGGTATTCGTCTTTCGTCAGTACCTCTCGGCCGTAACGGATCAGAACCTCGACGAACAGCGCCGCGGGGGTGTTGAGGCGATGCACGAACGACTCGGTGAGCGTGCCAGGATGCACGCGGGTGAAGGTAAGGACTTGGTGCACAAAACCTAGGTCTGCACTCAGCAAGGTTTTCAGGGCGGCGTCCGTATCGGAGTGCCACATTGCTTGATCTAAGAAAGGTTTCCGGCCCCGCACGATTTCGGCAGCAAACATCACGGTAGTCTGTGAACCGGTTACATAGATACCATCCAGTATCGCTCGGCGCACCGCTTCGCGGCCGGACATGAAGTCCTCCGTGACTGGCAGCAGCGCGCTCGCATCGACACGGTCGCCATCCTGCCGGTAGGCGCTTACCAGGCCCACTGAAGGATACTTATCCGCAACCGCCGTCATTCGTTCGAGGCATTCCGGATGAAGCCAGTCATCCGCACAAACAAATTTGCAGTATCGACTGCGGGGGTCCATGAACTCTGTCGTGCGGGAGAAGCTCCGATGTACGTTGACGAATTCCTTGCAACGGATGAGGCGGATTCGGCTGTCGATGCCGGCGTAGTGCTCGGCGACCTCAGTCGAACGGTCAGTACTGCAGTTGTCCACGATCACGTACTCCCAGTCGGTCAGGGTCTGTGCGCGCACGCTCTCGATGCATTCGCCAAGATACCGCTCGCCATTGTAGACGGGGGTAAGAACCGTGACGGCGGGAGCCATCGTTGATACCTTCTTTTCTGTTGAACAGGTCCAATTATCCAAGTATTTTCGACCAACCTGCAAATCCTTCGAGGAAATAATGGGCGTAGTACACATTGACCCGCAAGTTTCGAACCATGAGCTGCGAAGCCTCATCTATCGAGGTGACTTAATCCTCCTGACGAAGCTTCCGGCGGTCACGGAATTCGCCGCCTTCGCGCAGGAGCAGCTCACAGGGTTGTTCGCGCCGCATGAGCCGCGTGAAGCCCACTCGCATCACACGCCGGCTGAGCTCGCACGTATCCTGGGCGTCTGGAAACCGAAGTTCATCCACCATCCACATTCGAAGGCGCTTCTCAAAGCCATAGTAACCGCCGCGGGGTTTGATCCGGCCGAGACCATGTATGATGTGCCGAAGCCCCGGACGTCCTACCCCAGGGAGCATCTTACGACCGGCATCGCTTATGCCTTTCCGTGGCATCGCGATACTTGGTACGCGGCACCGCCGCAGCAGATCAATTGGTGGTTCCCGGTGTCGGGCCTGACGTACCAGAATGGGATGAAGTTCGACTTGAAGTCCTTTGCCAGACCCGTCGACAATGATTCGGCCGGTTTCGATTCCTATCAGGCCAATCGTGATCGCTTGACCGCTGCCAGCCAGATTAGCAAGGACACAAGGTCAAGGCCCGGCGCACGTGACCATGTTGCCGGTGAAGAACTCATTATCCTGCCCAGTCCGGGTCAGGTGCTGCTGTTTTCCGGTGCTCAGTTGCACGCTTCCGTCGAGAACACTTCCGGGGTCGCGCGCTACAGCGTGGATTTCAGGACTATCGATCGCCGCGATGTAAACTCTGGTGCGGGCGCATCGATGGTGGATGTCCATTGCACGGGCACAATGCTGCGCGAATTCGTGTCGGTCGCCTCTGAAGAAGGGTTCACGGAAGAATTGGTACGACAGATGACGGGCGCGCCGCCCGACGACGCAATACTGCTGTTCGATGACAAGCTGGCCGCGAAATCTACAAAGCTCATCTAACCAAGAAGATCCAGGACATGCTCCGTGTTAACCTCAAGCATCGTGTCTTGTCTATTGAGTCTATGGAACATATTCTGGATCCTGCGCAGCGCACACGCCCGGCCGCGACGCTACAGCTGTTCGGCATGGACTAGATGCCTGTGGAAGGTGCATCCGGACTAATCGGCAAGCGAGCGTTGGTCACCGGAGGAAGTTCCGGTATAGGTCGCGCAATCGGTACGAGCCTCGCGGCAGCCGGAGCCCGCGTAGTCCTGGCGGCCAGAGAACCGACAAAGCTGAACGCAATCGCGAGCCGAATTGGAGCGTTGACCGTGACCGGCGAGCTATCCACGCCGGCTTCGGCGGTGAAGCTGGCGACACAAGCGACGGAACTGCTCGGTGGTCTCGATATCCTCGTGCTGTCTTCCGGTGGCTACATATCGGGCAGCATCGCTGACCTGCCTGAGACCACATTTGCGGACATGATGGGCCCTAACGTGATCGGGCCAGCTGCTCTGGCAAGATGCCTCGCGCCGATGCTTGCCGCTGCCGGTGGGCATGTCTTGGTCGTCAATTCCACTGTCATCAAGGCACAGAATATAAAAGGACGCGTCTATTTTGCCGCGAGCCAGCACGCGATGAGGGCATTCACTGATGGACTGCGCGATGAACTCAACGACATCGGTGTGCGGGTTACCAGTCTCTTTCCGGGAACCACCGCGACACCGCGCCAGGAGCGTCTGCATCAGGAGAACGGCGTGGAATATCGACCGGACCGGCTCTTGCAGCCGGAGGACGTGGCTGCCTTAGCGCTTGCCGCCCTTTTGATGCCTCCCACGGCCGAGATCACCGACGTATACATTCGGTCACGATACAAAACCTGATGGCACGATTAAGCTATGCCTGGGTGGCTCGGAATTTCGATGCCGAAAATACTGTCAACTCCGTCGCGGCGGATCCACACGCTTGAGCCAGCATTCACGCCAGTAGGGCATGATTTGTCGTGGGCAGAACCAACGCATCGGACTGATTTCGCCGGAGCATGCCACGCCTTCCAGAGTTACCGCGTCTGTGCGAAGTTCTATCATGCGGCCGAGGAACTTGATGTCGTCGATGATGCGGGTGATCCGTTGCTCGACGCGGAACGTGCCACCGCAATAGGGTGCCATTTCCCGATCGAAAAACATGCCGCGATTGCGGCCGCTGGGCGTGAGGGTTGCAAGGATCTCTTCCTTGCTGCGTACCTGAACCCATTCGCCGGGTTGCAGGTCAAGCCTGTCGGCTATGGGTCCCGTGGCTGTGCCCTGCATGAACACTTTGCGCGTCAACCCAAGCTTGCCCAATGGTTCTTCAATCGCCGCGCGCGCCGTGATGCGCACGCAGTCCGCGAGACTCACATTGCCGTTGGTGTACTGACCTATGTACGACTTCGGATTCCACAAGCCGACGGGTTCTGTCGCGTCGTATAGCTTCGTCATTTGGCAACGCCAGCGCTGCTCCGTTTCCTCTCCGTTGCCAACCGTGTGTTGAACGGCAGCGAGGACTAGATCGGAGAGCGCCTGCAGATCACGTTCCGCGGGTGGCACGGGAGGCGGGGCATCCGCGGGTACCTTGTGCAGCCAGGCATTCTTCCAGAAAAAGCGACATCTGGCCTGGCAGCCGCCGTGGCCGGAACCGTTGCACCGCTCATTGGCGAGCAGCACGGCATCCGGCAGCTTCCGGCTGCCGAGGTATTTGGTATATTCGCACAGCTTGTCGGCGATTCTATCGACCGAGAGGCGTTTGCCGAAGTAAGCAAGCATCTCCGGCATAAACGGCAGCTCGCCCATGCTCCCGTTGCCATCCAGGGTCGCCAAAATTTCTGCCGGGCTCCTGAGTTCAACCAGATCACCTCGCCGCAGCGCTTGCGAAACCATCGACGCTCCTGAATCAGTATCCCTCGCAGTAGCCTATCTGCTGTGCCTGTCTCTCGCCAGCCAGGCAACGCCATCGTATCCAAAAACAGTGATTAGCCACCGGGTGAGTACATAGAACCACGGGCACGTTTCATTGCTTTTTCCCTACTCGTTTGCGCCGCGCGATTCTGATTTTTCTCTTCGCCCGCGGCAGCGCCAAAAGCTTCGCACCCTCCAATTCAGTGGCCGCCTTCCGGACTATATCGAAATCGATCCCCGAACGCTTTGCGATATCCATGAGCGACTGCGTGCCATCCGACTGATTCAGTATCCACAGGAGCGCGTGTTCACGTTCCGCCGGGCTGCGGCCGCCCACGGAGCCGTACAGTCCGCGCTTGCCGAGTTGCGGCTCGCCTTTCGGACTGAGATTGACGTACTGCGCATCGCCCTCCAGAACCGAAATGATCCGTCGGCAGGCCTCGTAGCTGTGCTCCAGAGACTCCGGTCGGATCAGTGAGAGATCATCGGCCGAACTATGGTACTGGGGGTAGCCTCCGTTGACCGACCGTGTGAGCCTGCCGAAAGGCAGGTTGAATCCCGGCGAACACAGCTGCCGTTCGTCGTACCCATACGGGGAGAAATCGATCATGCGAGCACCGCCCACGACGCCCGACAATGCATACTCGGCGACCACATCGATCGCGGCGTTACCCTGCCGGCTTCTCTTGTAAGTCAGCGAACCCGAATCGCCCAGCAGTGCCAGGACCAAACCGTGTCGGATACGTCCGAGCCGCGACTCGTTGCGCTTGAGCCAGCACAGGGATCCAATCGTCCCCGGCGCGAACACGATTCGATAGGTAAACCGACGTCGCTCCTCCGCCAGCCAACCCGCGAGCGCCGCGGCAATCGACATGCCGGCCGCATTGTCGTTCGCGAGGGAGGGATGGCACACGTGCGTGAACAGCACGACCTCGTCACGCGAACGCCCAGGCAGCTTCACCTCGCCATAGGTCAAGGCACCTGGCTGCAGGGAGGACCTGATGTCGACGTGGTAGTTTCCTTCCGGGAGTTGCGCGCGCTCGGCATACGCCAGACAGAAACCCCAATTCCGCCGGTAGTAACTGGTGCGATAGGGAATCCATAGCGGATGTTCAGGATCGCTGTGCAACCGCGGCGCCAGCTCGCCAAGCGGCAGCATTTGGCTCACTGGCTCCGAGTAGCTGACGATATGCAAATTGTGGCGCGAGAAATCGATGACGCGCCGGCCATCGGGCCCGGTGACCGCGGCGTCATCGATATTCCATTCCAGCGGCACCTGCCAATCGAATACCCGCGTGCCGGTCGGCACTTCGGTGATTTGGATCGGAATGCTCTGGCCGAGCAGGTGCAGAGTCTTGCGCACTCCATCGCCGGTGATGCTGCGGCAGATGGGATAGACCTCGGCTGCCTTTTCATACAGTTTGAGTCCGATGGAGCCTTTCATGAAGTGACGGGCACCCGTTGACGATCTGCAAACTCGGCCTCGTAGTGTCGGCGGTCGAAGTCAGGATAGTCGGCATCACGTCCGCTGATCCTGGTCGGCAGTTGGGGCCAGCGAATGCCGAATGCGGGGTCATTCCAACGCACGCCGGAACTCAAGTCCGGCGCAAAGAAGTCGGTCATTTGGTAAAGCACTTCGGTATCATCCGCCAGCGTTTGAAAGCCATGCGCAACCCCGTGAGGAATGAATACGGCGTTGCGCATCTGGTCGTCTAGTTCCACGACGCAGTGCTGCAGATAGGTGCTTGAATCCGGACGCAAATCGAGCAGCACGTCGACCACAGCGCCGCGGACACATCGCACGAGCTTGTCTTCACGTGAAAGCGGCCACTGGAAATGCATGCCGCGCAGCGTGCCGCGCAGCTCATTGTAGGAAACGCTGGCCTGCACGAAGGATTGCGGCAATCCGTGGACGGCGAATTCGCGCGAACAAAACGTTCGTGCGAAAAAGCCCCGCTCATCACGGTGCGCCTCGATTTTCGCGAGGACGGCGCCCGTTATCGGCAAGGGCGCGAACAGCATCTCAACGCCATCGGAATTCCTCGTCGATCTGCCCCGTCTGCTGCAGATACTTCAACTGCTTCAAGCGGGTGAAGGCGCGGAATTGGAATGCCTCGGGGGACATTTGGATCCTGTCGAATAGGGCGTGCAGCTGTTTGGCGCCGTCTTTGGCCGTATAACGGCAGGAAAATCCCGGCAGTTCATTGTGGATTCGGTCGAAACTGACCCTGTAGCTGCGATTGTCGCCACCGCCCGGGCCCACGCTGAGCTCACAACCGGAGAACTCTGCCGCCACGATCTGCGCCAGCTCGCGCACCTGGTAGTTCTCGGAGTTCTGCCCAACGTTGAATATCTTGCCGCGCACGGCCTCATCCGGCGCCAGCAACGAGCGAAACACGGCCTCACAAATATCGGCAATGTGTACCACCGGCCGCCAGGGGCTACCGTCGCTCAGCATCGCAATGCGTCTGGTCGTGAAGGCCATCGCCGACAAGTCGTTCAAGACTATATCGAACCGCATTCGCGGTGACGGACCATAGGCGGTTGCATTTCGCAGGAATACCGGGCAAAAGTCCGTGCCTGCCATGGCTCCCACATCTCGCTCCACCAGCACTTTGCACTCTGCGTAAGCGGTTTGCGGATTTGGGGCAACGCTCTCATCAACGAAGTCACCGCTCCCGGCTCCATAAACGCTGCAGGATGAGGCGTAAACGAACCGTCGAATTCCCACTTTGCGCGCGGCAACCGCCAGGGCAACCGATCCTGCGTGATTGATTTGATGCGTGATGCGCGGATTGTTGGCGCCCAAAGGATCATTCGACAGTTCTGCGAGATGGACTACGGCATCGCATCCTTCCAGATCAGCGGTCGTGATATCGCGAAGATCTTTATTGATGGTATACGGTTGTGCCGGCATCCCATCATTGTCACTGAACAGCCAGCCGTCGCGATAGTAACCAACGTCAAGCCCGCGGATGTCGATCCCTTGTTTCATCAGGAACGGCGTCAATACCGCGCCGATATAGCCGTTGACACCGGTAACGAAAACGCGCATCACCCTCTCCGACTCGACATGGTTGTTAATATCTTACGGGACAACTCTCGCATAGATGCATTGTATTCACACTTGACCCCGACGGTTCAGTCCAGTATCTGCACGCTGGGAATCGGAACGACGAATTTACCGCCCCAGGCCCTGACTGCCGCGAGCGACTGCGTGATTTCGTCCTTGAGGTTCCAGGGCAGGATGAGTACGTAGTCTGGGCGCGCCTCGAGCAGCCGCTCGGGTTTCAAGATCGGAATATGTGTACCGGGCGTGAATTTTCCCTGTTTGTACGGGTTTCGATCAACGGTGAAATCCAGAAAGTCGGTGCGGATACCGCAATAATTCAGCAGCGTGTTGCCCTTCCCCGGAGCGCCATAGCCGACCACCTTCTTGCCGCGCTTGCGGGCATCGATCAAGAACGCCAGCAAGCCTCGTTTGACCTCGCGCACCTGGCTCTCGAACGAGGAATAGCGCTCGAATCGGTCGTAGCCTTTGCTCGCCTCCAAGCCAAGCAGTTCCGCAACCCGTGCGCCAACCGGCTTGGATGAATCCGCCGCATGCCGCGCATAGATTCGCAGAGACCCGCCGTGCGTCGGCAGCTGCTCTACGTCGAACATCGTCAGCCCGTGGGCGGCAAAAATCTTGGTCACCGTGGTGAACGATAGGTAGCTGAAGTGCTCGTGGTAGATGGTGTCGAACTGATTCAGCTCCATGAGCTGCATCAGATGGGGGAATTCCATGGTGATCACGCCATCGTGCCGCAGCAGCAGCTGCATGCCAGCGACGAAGTCATTGATGTCCGGGACATGGGCCAAGACGTTGTTCCCCAGCAGCAGATTCGGGGAACCGAAGCGCTCGCGAATTTCAGCCGCGGAGGCCAGTCCAAAGAAGCGGGAAATGGTGCGCACACCGCGCGCGATCGCAGCTTGCGCCGTATTTTCCGTCGGCTCGATGCCGAGAACCGGGATGCCGCGGGCGACGAAGTGCTGCAGTAGGTAGCCATCGTTGCTGGCGATTTCCATCACATTGCTGCCGGCCCCCAATTGGAAGCGGCCGCAAACCTCGACGCAATACCTGCGCGCATGCTCCACCCAGCTGTCCGAATACGAGGAGAAATACGCATAGTCGGCAGAGAAAATGTCGGCGGGAGCTACGAACTCCTCCAACTGCACCAGCAGGCAGTGGCTGCATACATAGACGCGCAATGGATAAAACGCTTCCATGGCATTCAATTGCTCAGCCGTGATGTGAGTCTGGCAAAGCGGTGACATCCCGAGATCGACGAAAATGTGCTCGAGGGTGTGTTTGCAGAAGCGGCACGTGGGAGCGGCCATATCGATCAAAACTCCATACGGGGCGGGATGCCGCGCCTCAGATTGATACGAAAATTACTGTGCATAGTCAAAACCCGGGAATTCGGCATTCGCGCAGCGCCCGGTGCACCTCGCTTCGCTGTGCTTCGATGAGCTCGCGCGATGCGTGAAACCGATCGGGAACCTGATTCACGCCGAGTTCCGCGGCGAGCGCATCCGAGTCGATCATCACAACTGCACTGCGGCGGGCAAGATCCGACAGCATCAGGTTCGCCTCGTTGCCGAGCACACTGACGCTCGACTCGAAGGCGTCACCCAGCCAGGAATAGTTGGACACCCGCTCGCCCACGCTGGACGCGACCAGATTTTGCACCAGCAGCCGCGTGCCGACGCGCGACTTCACCTCGTCCGCCAAGGCCGCCAGGTCGCGCTGGGAGTCAGCGACAGAACGATTCAATGGCTCGAAATCGCGGCGCAGCCATTCAGTGAATGCCGGACCCACGAACGGCCCAAAGCGAAATCCATGGATGGCGATCACCCAGCCGGTGCGGCGGTGGCGAAAATGGGGGGCGAATTCGCTTCCCAGCGTCATGGCAACCGCGTCGGGCGGCGGCAGTTCCACGACTCCCTGCCGGGTGATGACTTCGCTGCGCTCCAAAATGGGCGATGTGCCGACCGCTTCTGCCAGCAGATGCATGGCATATAGAACGTCCTGGGCAATGGGCCAGCGGCCGTGCAGCGTGCCCCGGGCCGACTGCGGTTGAAATGCCGGGAATGATCCAGGGTCGGCGCGGCCCATATGCTCGCCGATCCAAGCGTACACGGCGTCGGCGATTGCGGCTGCTTCGGCCGGAGTTCGGCGCAGGTGTTGCAGCACCACCGCCGACGAATGCACGCAGCGGTCGTCGGAGATGGAGATGATTTGCGCAGGTCCCGGGGCACGCGCAAACCAGGACAGAAAAGCCAGATCATCGCCGCGGAAGATCGCCGTCTGCTCGCAAGTTCCCAACGCCAGCACGGTGCCGAATCGGCCCGTACCCTCGCCTTCCCAGAAGCCGCGTACCCGCTCGTGCCAGCCGGCAAGCAGGTTGCCGCGGCCCTCGCCGTTCTCGAAGCCCCGTCGACCCGCAAGCACCAAGGACTGCAGGACACCGCCGCCCTTTGGCAGATCGGAATCGGCGATGCACTCACCCGCCTGCCAATCGCCCCCTTCGACCACGGCTTGATAGCCGCCTTTGAATAACTCCTCGCGATAACTCAGAGTGCAGGCCTCGCGCGGTGCAAGCACCACTTGAAGATCGTTCTGTTCGTCCCGCAACGGCAGCGGCTGATCGCTCGCGGCGCCCTCGGTGATTCGCAGATAGCACGAGGCAATAGGCTGGCGCGCAGTCGCCGGTTCCTTCGACGGGTGCAGCCAATTGAATCCCGACCGGCCCAAGCGTCGCGGGCTCACCGACAAGGGGGGAAGGCTCAACTCAGTCATGCGTGCCCGCATCGAAGCAACCGCGTTCGTCCAGAATTCGTACGACCTCTTCGGCAACCAGGCGCCAACCTTCCGCCGTGAGATGAAACAGATCGATTTTGAGCCGCTCGTAGCCCACTGCGGCCACGATGCGATCGACGTCGACCACCGAGAAGCCGAGCTGCGCCGACAGAGCGGCAAGACCGAGGTTGAATCGTTGCACCCGCAAGCCGATCGATTCTTCGGCACCTATCCAACAGTGCGTCCTCTCACCGGGGGTCCACGGGGAGAGGTTATAGACCAGAACCTGCGCACCCAATTTATCCTCGATGGCCAGCACCAATTTGCCCAACCGCTCAAAAGTGGTCTCGAAGTCCGCCAAGCCGGCGTACTCGCATTCGCTGGCCAGATACTCCCGATGCTCCGCGGGCCAGGACTCCAGATTGTCGGGTAGCAGCAGCCAACCATCGCGTCGATGACGCACCAATGCATTGGTCGCCGCCGATTGCAGCGACAGGACGACCACATCGGCGGGCGCATCGAACATCGCCGTTCGATGCTGACGAGCAATTGGATGACTGCCGGACGGCAGTCGCATCGCGACTTCATCGGGGGGCTGCCGCGCGATCTCGCCCGGCAGCGGAATCAGATCGAGCCGCGTGCAGGTTTCATGCTTGATCTTCGCCAACGCGTGCGGATACCGCGCTCGAATGATTTCGTTGATTCCATTCCACTGCACCACCCCGTCGACGCGCGACCATAGCAGAGAGTCACGCACGTCAACGTTGCCTTTCGCGAAGACTCTCAGCAGTCGGCGTTCAGTCATGTCGCCTTGCAAGCCTGTGGGGACGCCGACATGGCCGCCAGCAACCGGTCGGCGTGCTCCAGGGTCGTCACCCGCTCGGCCGGATCCAGTGTGGCATCGTCCGCCAAGGTCCGCCACAGCCGCATCATGATCTGGGTTTCCAGCGGATGGCGCCGCGCGAAGGCCTGTTCCCAGCCATCTTCACCGGTCAATGGATTTCTGTAGCCCTCGCGGTGGGTGAGGTGAAGCGACACCGCCCCTTCGACCACCCGCAAACGAGCGTTGGCGCGGCACAGCCGCAACGCCAATTCCCGATGCTCATTGATGGAAATATCGGTGGCAAAGCCACCGGCCGTGCGAAACGCCTGGGCCGGTATCGAGAAATTGTGCCCGGAGGCCGCGATCCATTGAGCATTCGGGATGGATTGAGCACGCAACGCGGTCATTTCCAAATCATAAAGCTTGCGAGCCGCGGCACCGGGGTAGATCGCAGGCTCCGAACGCTCCAGAAGCTTCGCATAGGCGGCCTTCTCGACCATTTCCTCCGTCACCAGGTACGATGCGAGATTGCCCATGCTGCGAACGCGCGCCTCCTTGCCCGGCCACGGGTCGCCGTTTCGCGGATCGCGGAAGAATCGTGTGCCGCGCAGGTGGCGCTGTTCGCCTCGGCCCAGCTCGTCGTCATCCAGACGGGCATGCAATTGGACGGCGTCGGGAGACAGCAATACATCACCGTCCAGGAACAGCAGCCGCCTGCCCCGCGCGCTGGCGGCGCCTACGTTTCGAGAGTGCGACCGGCCTCGGCTGGCATTGTGGCGAATGAGCGTGGGCTGCGGGCCGCTCGCCGGAATGTCTTGCGCACCCACCGCCGGTTCCGAGCCGTCATCGACCAGTACAATCTCGGCGTTTCTGCCCCACTCGACACTCTGGCGCCCGAGTGCGAGCAACGCAAGGCGTAAACGCGGTTGCTCGTCCTTGGTGATGATGATGACGCTGATATCCATCGGCCGGGCTATCGCGAAAGGGGGTCTATTTGGATGGCCACCGAGGTGAGGCGCAGGGCGCGGGTCGGCGCGGCGTCGAGGCTTTCGGTGCGATCGGTCGAAGCCAGTCCGAGCGGCGCACCTACGGCGAGCAAGCCGCCCGGAGCGACTTCGACAGTTCGCAAATGAGCGCGCTCGGTTGCAATGATGCGGAAGAAGGACAGCGGCGGGCAGTCCTGTGCCTTGGCCGATCCAATATCGACCCGGATCTCCAGCAACGGCGTACCCGGACGCAACTCATCACCGGGATTTGCGATGATCTTGTGAACCGACGCCTGCTGCACCTGGGCACCGATACGCGGCATGACCAGCGACAAGATCACGAAAACTCCTGGGGCACAACCGCATCGGGAATGGCATCCAACACAACGGCGACGAATTCATCGAGGGCAAGCTCCGCTGCGCGCCCCTCGCCACCAAAGCAATCCGCATCCAACATCGCCCCACCCTCGTGGGCCAACGGACGATCGAGGTCCAGAACGTAGCAACCGGTACGTAGCGACAAACGCGCCACCTCCAGATTCATTCGCCGGATGATCTCGCGCAACGCAGCCATTTCGGCCAGCCCGGGAACCTCGGGCGAGCGTCTGACGTGGCGAAAGGTGGTACACAGAACGACCGCCGCACCGCGCCCATGCAATCGTTCTATCAGCACTTCCAGCGCCGCCGCTGCATCCACCGGCAACATCGGTGGCTCCTCCGTGCACTCCGCGGCGATGCGGGTCGCCTGGTCGGTGGACCAGGTGGCGCGCAGCCCTCGCGGCGCGATGAAGGCACCGCCGTCTCGATGTCGCAACGTGGGAAACAGCACCGCCGGCAAGGTTGAAAGAATGATGAGGCGGTGCGGCTCTCTCAGCAGCGCAGCCGCGTCGGCGCCGCGAAGCGCGCCGCTGCCGACAAGCGCGCGCGGCAGCTCGACCCCGCCGGCGTCGAGCCAGTCCGGCCGCGTCGACCACGCACGTGCCACGCGAATGTCTTGATCGGCGAAAATCGCCTGCACGGCAGCCTCGGCGTCGATGAGCAGACGCGATTCGGCATCCCCGTCCAGGATCAAAATCGAGTTATTGGGGTCGGCTGCCATCTGAGGAGGTACGGCTCGCGGCAATCACGATCGGTTAGGTGACATCGAACGTCACCAACATCAAGTCTTGGGCCGATGTCACGTCCGCCGGTAGCGCTTCGCCCGCTTCATCGCTCAGCAACGCCGCGATGTCGCCGGGCTTCATCCAATCACCGGCGGCAAACAGGCACTTGCGCAGACAGCCCGCCTGAACCGCCGTCACCAAGACGATGGCCTTGTCGGTTTCGAATTCCAGCAGCGCATCGCCTGCGGCGACCCATTCACCTTCGGGCTTGACCCACTCGAGCAGTCGAACTTCGATCGACTCGCCGAGCTCGGGAGGAATTACCAACTTTCGAATCACAAGAACCTCCGTGCCATTCAAATCATCCTGTGCCGGGCGAGCAGCGCCTGCGCCGATTGTGTGATTCGTTGGGCATCGGGAATCAGATGCGCCTCCAGTACGGGACTCGCGGATACGGGAGCCCGCCGCGCGCCCAAACGTGCGACACGCAATCCAGGCACGCGCTCTTGCAGGCCAAATGCCAATTCAGATCCAACGCCACAGACTTCCTGTCCCTCTTCGACGAACAATGCATGACCCGTGGTTTGGCACGAGCTCGCGAGGGTATCCCAGTCTATTGGCCACAGAGATCGAAGATCAATGATCTCCGCCTCGATACCCGCGGCCGAAAGCATTTTGGCGGCCTCCATCGACACCACACTCATATAGGAATGCGCGACGATGGTCACGTGACGTCCTGGCCGGCGCACTGCCGCGCTTCCCATGGGAATCAGTTCCTCGTTCTCGGGCACGACGCCGCCCAGGGGGAAAAGACGCTTATGATCGATGTAGACCACCGGTCCGGGTGCGCGCAGCGCAGTTTTCAACAAACCATAGGCATCACCGGCGGTTGAGGGTGCCAATACGGTCAAGCCCGGAACATTCATCAACCACGAATCCAGCGATTGCGCATGAGTGGGACCCTGGCCCTTTGCACCGGCGGTCGCTTTCACGACCATCGGCGCCGCGAGCTGCCCGGCACTCTTGTAATGCAGCTTGGCCGCGTAGTTGACCAATGGGTCCAGCCCCAACATCAAAAAATCGACATAGGTGATGAAGGCCATGGGCCGAAGGCCGGCCGCCGCTGCGCCCGCCGCAAGTCCCACGGTAACCGCTTCGGCAACCGGCGTATTGCGAACGCGGCTGGCGCCGAATTGCTTGTACAAGCCTCGCGTCTCGGCATAGGAGCCGCCATGTTCCGCAATGTCCTGCCCCATCAATACGACCCGCGGATCGCGCAGCATTTCCTCCTGCAGCGCGCGTGCAATCGCCTCGCGAAAAAAAAGCTTAGGCATCGAGCAAGGCCTCCTCGGCATTCGGCCAGGAGGCGGCTTCGACAAATCGCTCAGCCGCGTCAATGGCGGCGCCGACCTCCGACTGAATGCGGGCCCAGCCGGCGTCACCCAAGACCTTCTCGCTGCGCAGACGTCGCTCATAGAGCAGCAGCGGATCGGCCTGATCGAAGGCCGCGACTGAAGCCGGCGAGCGCTCTTCACGGGTGGCCGTCGAATGCGCGCCCATCCGGACACAGCGAATCTCCAGGAATCGCGGTCCTCCCCGGGCGCGGATCTGCGCCACACTGTCGCGCGCGGCTTGCGTCACGGCATCGACGTCGGTGCCGTCAACCACGGCGGCCGGAATCCGAAATGGTGCCGCAAGATCGACCAGGGCCGCTGTGGACACTCCGTCGCGGACCGCGGTGGACACGGCGAAGCCATTGTTGTTGCACACGAACAGCAGCGGCAACTGCCAAAGGGCGGCAACGTTGAAGGTTTCGTGAAGCGCGCCGGCACCGCACGCGCCGTCGCCAAACACGCAGCAAGTGACCGCCCCGGTCTTCAGAAATTGCTGTGCCAACGCCACGCCGGCGGCCACCGACAGGTTGCCGGCCACGACGCCGTGAGCACCGAAGAGGCCGATGGAAGGCATCGAGACATGCGCACGTCCCGCACGCCCGCGGTTGGGACCGCCATCTTTACCGACCAGTTCCGCCAACAGGCCGCCCGGCGGCACACCGCGGGCCAACGCCAGGCCGATGCTGCGGCCGCTGGTCAACAGCTGATCGGTGTGTTCGAGCGATGCGCACAGCCCAACCGCCACCGCTTCCTCACCCTTGGAAAGCAGCTGGAAACCCGGATTTGGCTGGCGCAGCAGCAGCGCCTCGAAGGAGCGCAGAAGCAGCATGTCCTGCAGCCTCTGCAGTCGCTCAGCATCGCCGAATCGGTCACTCGCTAATGGCTTGATTGAACTCATAAGGACCGGAATTAAAAAATGAGCGTCTCTAACAGAAAAGCATCGCGTCGACCCAGCGTTTTAACTTAAACTGGGTTTAGCGACAGTAGCCAGGTCATTTTAATGAAATTCTCAATTGCACATTGTAGTTGATGCACAATGGCTGTTGCCGGCGGGGGAGCAGCAAACGTTGTGCAAATTCGAGAATTACGACTCAGTTTTGTGCCCGCCCAATCGGGAAGCATCCCCTTTGCGCATGTCGCGGCGGCAGCCTCGGGGGCATGCCGCTCCCTCATTGATCTGCCTGGCATGGCGTGCTTGAGCCATGACAGATTTATCAAACGTGTCCCCAGAGCATAGGCGCGTGGATGATCCGAAAAGCGAGGCATCGGCCGCCTCTGCTGAACGCGGGTCGAGCGCAGCCCTACGGCACTTTCTGGCAACCAGTGCGGCGTGTCACGTTGCTGCCTCGATATTGAAGAGCGGCGCAGAGGTGGCGATTACATTTACCGATGTCGACGGTGACTGGCGTATTTGCAAGGATACCACCAACGGCATATCGTTCGAACCGGGTCGAGCCGTGGACCCGGACTTTGAGCTACGAATTCCGCCGCAAGCCACCGCAGCCATTGTTTCGCGCACCGATTCCGATCTGGGCGAATTGGGCGTAAAATTTTTCGAGCACATCGCCACCAAGCACCCGGACCTTCGAATCAATGTCACGCTGCGCAGCGGCCTGCTGAAGCTCAGCAAGCGGGGCTGGCTCGCGCTGGTTGCCCGTGGTGGTCCGGGGGTGATGATGTGGATGGCCAAGAAAGGCTTGCGAGGTCCTGGAGCGATCGCGACCGCCCTTGCCCGCTTCAAGAAGTAGCCGCGATCCACAGCGACCTTAGGGTGCAATCCGGCGTGAGTCCGATATTCGCCGCCACCGCCGATGAGGTCATCGAGCAAATCCTCGTGCAGTGCTGGCTTTTCGAAGCACGTTCGGGCGAGCGGGTCGCTGCGCGGGGCCGCGCTGAACGAACGCTCGAGCGCCTGCTGTCGAACGGACTGCCAAGCAGCGCAGGCCCCAAGGGTCTGCTGCTCGATCCTTACGCCGCCAACAACCGCATCAAATCACGCGTCGGCGATCCCGCGGATGATGCGTGGCCGGATTGGCAAAGCACCACGCATCGAAATGCCACCTCACTTTCTCCCAGTCCACACATTTATCGCTTCTCCATGCGACGAGAGTGGCATTCGTATTCCGTTTCCAAATCCCAGCCGGTCATCCTGCGCTTGCCACTGCCACTGCGGGGTGCGCAGCGAGGAGCCGCGCGATTGCGCCTGCTGGAGCCCGCCGGAGCCATTCTTGACATGCGCGAGACACCCGGACGGCTGGAATTGCGTGTTGCTGCGCCCGCCGATCGCAGTCCGGTGATTGCTGAAATGGAGGTGGATTTCGTCGCCGGCGAACTACACGATCCCATGGTCCCCGCCGCGCCGCTCGGATCGCCGGTGGCGCCGGCTGAGCAGCTTTGGTTGCGCGATCGGGAGGGATTGATCGCGCCCAGCGCGAGCGCCACTGCGCTCGCCAAGGAACTGGCGCGCGGCGCGGCAACGGCGCGCGATTTCGTGCATCGAGCCTGGCGCTGGATGATGGCGAATCTGCGCTTCGGTGACGTGCACCGCGAACAACTCGACGGCAGCGACCCGCTCGGCAGCCTATTGCGTATGTCGGTGGCCGATTGCACGCTCGGCTCTTCCTTGCTGATCGCCCTGTGCCGGGCGTGCGGCATCCCGGCGCGATTGATGTCCGGCTACCTGCTTCATCCGGCCAACGTCGGACCACATTCATGGGCTGAAGTAAGGCTTGCCCCCGACGTGTGGGTTCCCGTGGATTTCGGCTCGTGGTGCTACTGCGCGGGCAACCCAGACGATCCGATCTGGGGCAACTACTTTAGGGGAAGAGTCGACGCGCGATTTTTGGCGGAAATTGCCCCCAGGGAATTCACCGGCTGGGGAAGCGCGCCACCTTCCAATCGCTGGTTTCGTTTGGAACGTCTGCGCGGCGATCGTATCGAGCACACGCTGCATTCCTTGCCGGACAGTTCGGTGTTCAGGCGCGACCTGATCGGTTTGGCGGTGCTCGGGCCTGCCGAAAAACTCGCCGGTGCGGCCGAACCTGCAACGCCAAACGTGTGCTGAGGCGCCCTACTCGCTATACTAACCGTGGCGGGGCGGTTAGCTCAGCGGTAGAGCACTGCTTTCACACGGCAGGGGTCACAGGTTCAATCCCTGTACCGCCCACCA
>CAZZWM010000086.1:0-17593 GCA_964657945.1 uncultured Steroidobacteraceae bacterium | reverse complement strand
GTGTAGATGGGCGGCGGTATGCACCCGCGAGATCGTCGCGATGTAGCGCTCTATCGTCGCAGGCTTCTTGCCGGCCTTCACTTGGGCACCGATAAATTCGCGCACGGTGTGGGGATTCGCCGGCAGAAACGGCTCGCCCACCGATTCGCAGTACGCCTGGAATATCGCCCCGTCCGACTTCTGGGCGCGCAGCGTATTGGCCGAGTAAGCGCCCTGCGCCATCGCCTGCCACTCGAGCAAGTCCGCCAACGGGCCGTGAAGCACCGGTTGCGGGGCGATCGGCATGGGCCTGAATTCAGAGCGCCACTGGGTCATTTTCACCTTATACACCGATTTTCAAAGGAAATAAAAAACCGTCTAGTCATGATAACTGTAATTATCGTGTATAGAAGATATCTATCAACATGGCTAGGACGATCGAGAAGCTACCTCGAGAATTCTCGATTCTGATTGACCTGAATTGAGTCGACAGCGAACGCGATGTGTCAGCGAAATCGCAGTGGAGGAATTGGGCAGGCAGGGCCGAAAGAACTCGAGACAGACTCTAAGAGAGGCGCTCTCCGCTCAGCGCCATCGACGATGCATGTGTACTCCGCTCCACCACGAGGAATTACTCGCCATACTGACGCTTCCGGACGCCGCTAGTCTGTCCTCGCGACAGTGAGCCGAGCCTCGCATCGCTGATGCAGAGTCGATGCTGCTTGCCCAAAAAGTCTTACGGCTTTTTCGCGACAACTTCGCCCTTTTCCCAAACGTAAATCGGCGTGCCGTACATTCGCGCTGTTTTCTGCGCGTCTTTTGCGGCGCGGCGCAAAGCACGCCCCACGCCAGCGGCAAAGCTCGGCGGCCGTGTAGGCTTCGATCGCGTTTTCGGCTTCATCGACTTGTCTCCAATAGTCGCGGCGCGCGTCCCGAATTGTCGTACACCGCCAGCTGCCGGCCAACGGACGGTAGATACGCTGAAAGTTCTCCCAGCCTCTAACGAACCTGCGAAGAGCGTCAGCCTGCGGAACATTGTGGCCACCTTGACGCACTCTCGCGGCGACTCGCCTCATCGCCAATCGAGACGAACCAAGCTCAAGATACACGATGTCGACGCGGTAGCCGCCACGCTTCCAAGCCTCGAGCCGGCGCACATAGTTGAGCCCGCTTAAGGTTGTCTCAAAGGCGAAATCCGCTCGGTCATCCACGAGGCGATCTATTTCCCCCAACACCATTCTGGCCGCCGTGATGGCCGCGATATCTGGTTTCAGGGGAATCCATTTTAAAACGAGGATGTCAAGACTGAACGACGGCTGCGCACGGGATACCCTTGCCCCTTCACTGCCTACGTGCGGATAATCATTACCATGAGCGCATACACCCTCACTATCAGTGCATCGGATCCTCACCGCATCACCGGCTACTACATTACGCGCTTGTGAATCTGCGCCGCCATGCCACACACCATTGCGAAGGCCGACTGGAAAGCACTGAGGCGCGTGCATTCACTCGCGCTCGAGCGCTACTGCTACAACGTGCTTGCCGAGATCGAGCGCGTGACGCATAGCAGCGCCCAGAGCGCTCACCGGCGCTACCTCGATATCTTCAAGATCATCGAACTGCGCGACCGCGATATAGCTGGCACATTCGATGATTTAAAGCGCTCCAATGCTCTCACGATGCTGGCGCGGATGCCGGCGGCCGGCTTGCTCACGGCGGATGAATTCGCGGGTTTGAGTCCGGAAACGCGCAGCGCCATCGAATTTCTGCTGGGGCGGTAAGCATCGCTATGGCTACCCGCGCGCGATTTTTTACGTCCACTACTAAACCGGGTTCCGAGCTGACTCTCTTCGACAAGCTCTCGCGTCTGAGTTTCCTTCAGGCCACGAAGTTGCTCGGCCCAATGGGCGCCGACCTCATCGCCGCCGGCGGTAAGCACGACATCGACATCACTACGCAGGTCGAATTCGATCGGGATCGGTTTCGGCTCGCCGTGGAGGCAGCCACGGTAACGCTCGCCCTGAATCCCGCTGTCCGCGGTCGTCTCGAATGGCGCTGCAGCGCCTGCAACGTGCCGTGCGAACACGTGGGCGCCGCTTTCTCGCTTATCCTCGAGGAGAAGCTCGCGCTGCGCCTCGCCGAAGCGCCGCCTGAGCGCCCTCCGATCGAAAGTTTGCCTGAGGAGGCGCTGATTACGCAGGCTCTTGCGGAGCGCGAGGAGCGCGCGCGCACCGAGAAGATGCGGCTGGTCTCCGTCGCCCCGCAAGAGATCTGGACGGACTACACGGTCACGAACGCCGCGTCCGGCAAGTCCTACCGGGTCGCGCTCAGAGGATGGCGACCGGGTGACTCGTACTGCTCGTGCCCGGATTTCCGCAAGAACACGCTGGGTACCTGCAAGCACATCCTCCACACGCTCGAAAAGGTCCGCCGGCGCTTCCCGGACCCCGTGCGCAAGAAACCGTATCGGCAACGCGGCATCGCCGTGCATCTTTCCTACGGTACGGCCCTCGAGTTGCGCCTGCTGCTGCCGGATCGACTCGAGGAGAAGGCCGCCGCCCTCGTGCGCCCGATCCGAGATAAGGCCATCACCGATCTGCACGACTTGCTCGGACGCATCCGGCGACTCGAGGCACAGGGCCATACCGTGACGGTGTATCCCGATGCGGAAGAGTACCTCCACACTCAGCTCACACAGCACCGCATCGCCGCCACCGTTGCCGCCATCCGGCGCGATCCCAAAGCCCACCCGCTACGGAAGTCGCTGCTGAAAGTGGAACTGCTGCCTTATCAACTTGACGGAATTGCCTTTGCGGCGGCGGCCGGGCGCGCGATCCTCGCCGATGACATGGGCCTCGGCAAGACCATTCAGGCCATCGGCATGGCGGAGCTGCTCGCGCGCGAGGCGGACATCCGCAAGGTCCTGATCGTCTGCCCCGCGTCGGTCAAGTCGCAGTGGCGCAGCGAGATCTTGCGCTTTTCGGAACGCGACTGTCAGATCGTGCTCGGCGGCGCCGCACAACGGGTCTCGCAGTACGAGAACGGGTGCTTCTTTACCGTCTGCAATTATGAGCAGGTGCTGCGTGACATCCTCGCGATCGAGCGCGCAAGGTGGGACTTGATCGTTCTGGACGAGGGCCAGCGTATCAAGAACTGGGAGGCGAAGACGACCCAGACCATGAAGAGCCTGCGTTCACCCTTTGCGCTCGTGCTCTCCGGCACGCCGCTCGAGAATCGACTCGACGATCTTTTCTCCGTCGCGGAGTTCATCGATGCCAGGCGGCTCGGTCCCGCGTTCCGGTTCTTCAACCGCCATCGCGTCACGGACGAAAAAGGCAAAGTCCTCGGCTACAAGCATCTCGATAGCCTGCGGGAGAACTTGAAACCGATTCTGCTGCGTCGCACGCGCGCCACAGTGATGAAGGATCTACCACCGCGCACGACCGAGATCGTGCGCATTGCGGCCACGGCTGAGCAGCTGGAAATCGACGGCGCACAGATGATGATCGTCAGCGCCGTCGTGCGTAAGCCCTACATCTCGGAAATGGATTTCCTGCGCTTGCGCAAAGCGCTGCTCATGGCGCGCATGAACGCGGACAGCACCTATCTCGTCGACAAGCGCGCTCCTGGCTACTCCAGCAAGCTCGAGCGGCTCGAAGAGCTGCTCGAGGAACTCGCCGCCGAGCAATCGCGCAAGATCGTGCTCTTCTCCGAATGGACGACGATGCTCACGTTGATCGAACGACAGATCGAACGGTTCAAACTCGACTACGTTCGGCTCGATGGATCCGTTCCGCAGAAGAAGCGCCAGGAATTGGTGCACCAATTCCAGCGCGATCCGGCATGCCGGATGTTCCTCACGACGAACGCAGGCTCGACGGGGCTCAACCTCCAGGCAGCGAATACCGTGATCAATGTCGATCTGCCCTGGAATCCGGCCGTATTGGAGCAACGGATCGCCCGCGCTCATCGGATGGGGCAGAAGAACCCCGTGCAGGTCTACCTGCTCGTAACGGAGGGGACGATAGAGGAGAAGCTGTTGGCGACGCTCTCCGCCAAACACGATCTGGCGCTTGCGGCGCTCGATATGGAATCCGATGCGAAAGAGGTTGCACTCGCATCCGGCATGGAGGAGCTGAAGCGGCGCCTCGAAGTGCTCCTCGGTGCGAATCCCCACGCGGCGGTCGACGAGACGGAGAAGCGGCGACAAGAGCAAGAGGCGGAGCGCCTCGCGCGTCGGGCGCGTGTGGCGGAGGCCGGCGGCCAGCTCCTCGCCGCGGCGTTCACCTTGCTTGGCGAGATGATTCCGCAGCACGAGCCGACGAACGGCGCGGCGCAAATGGCGAGCGAGCTCAAAGCTAGTCTCGGGGAGTGCCTGGAGCGTGACGGGCAGGGCCGGCCCCAGCTCACGGTCACGTTGCCGAACGAAGCGGTGCTCGAGCACCTCGCTCGGACGGTGGCCACGCTCCTAACGACGCGCGATCGCTGACAAGCTGCGCGCCGCCAAGTTGCGCTCAATATGATTCCGGCGTCTGCGCCAACTCGTCGGCGTGATTCATTGACCGTGTTCTGACCGAAACCGTATTGATTCTGGGGCGTTAAATTGCTATAATAGTCAATTAAATCATGCAGTTAATTGGTGGCCAGGGAGGGAATTGAACCCCCGACACGCGGATTTTCAGTCCGCTGCTCTACCAACTGAGCTACCTGGCCGCTTTGAGGGGACGCGTATTAAACAGGCCTCGAAGCGAGCAGTCAACTACTGCTTAAGAATCAATTGATTACGCTCGATGGGAGTCTCTCGAAATCCGCTCTGCCGCGGTTGGCGATCCGGCCGGTGTCTTTTATCCCCATCAACGAGCTTACGGCCTCGCTCGAATTCGCGACGCCGCTCAAAGTCCGCCGCGCTATTCCACCCGCGCCGTCGCCGACGCCTTCTGAGCGTTCCACCACAGCTCGAACTGCTTCTTCGCCTGCACGAATTGATTGGTGCACTCGACCTGGTCTCGCCACGTGGGGGGATGCTCACAGGCTTCCGAGGCGGGGTAGAACTTCTGCCAGGCCTGTTCTTTTTCCCGCCCGGGGTCTCCCAGCGACTCCGGCCGCACCAAGGGGCGCGGTGTCGCTGCGACGGCGGCCGTCTGCGGCCCAGCCGGACGCGTCACGAATCCATACAGGAGCCAGCCCGCCGCCACGGCGATGACGATTACTAAGGTGTGTCGACCCATACCCATTCCTTGGACGAGAAGTCGCACCATGGCGCATGCGCGGGAAAAGCGCAGCGACATTCATCGCAGATCTGCAGGGTCGGAATGTCTACTTCGGCACGAAATCCTTCGGTTTGGCCGATCCGCTGCCGAACAGAAATTTCTCCATTTCCGCCACCAGGAACGCCCGCGCCTTCGGTTCGATGGTGGTGAGCCGATTTTCGTTGATCAGCATAGTCTGATGCGCCACCCACTGCGCCCAGCCTTCCTTGGAAATGTTGTTGTAGATGCGGACGCCCAACTCGCCCGGATACGGTTGATAGTCGAGGCCTTCGGCCTCGCGCTTGAGAACTAAACAGTGAACCTGACGTGCCATGCCTGATTCTACCCCATCGCTCGTGACGAGCCTGTCCGAGTCATGTCGCCGTGCCGGCGTCCCCCATCGGCATCTTCCCCGATCATGACTCGGACCGGCCCCTGCGCAGACGCTCGAACAGCCGCGCGATGGGCTGCGGCAATCCGATGCGCGGCGGGGATTCCAGCCGATACCACAGCAGATCGCCGTCTTCCCGTACCTGTGAACTCATTTCGCAGCGCACCCGCAAGGGGTTCAGGCGCAGATCGAAATGCGTGAAAGCATGATCGATGGGTGCCAGCGTGGCGACATCCACCCGCGGCTCGCCGATTTTGCGGGTACACCAAGCGATCGCTTCGCTCTCACTCTCGAACTGCGGTGGCGACCAAAGGCCGCCCCACAATCCGGTCGCGGGACGCCGTTCCACCAGCACCGCAGACGAGGCGCTGAAGCCCCGCTGTGCGATCAGCAATGTGGCCTGACGCGACGGACGCGCTTTCTTCGGCTTGGCGCCGGGCAATTCCGCCTGGCGTCCTTGCAGCGCGGCGATGCACACCGTATTCATCGGGCACACGGTGCAAGCCGGTCGCGCACGCGTGCAGACGGTGGCGCCCAAATCCATGATGGCCTGCGTGTAGGCACCCACCTCCTCAACAGGTGTGCAGACTTCGGACTGCGCCCACAGCTGCGCCAGCACCGCGGCGGAACTGGGATCGCCGCCGATACCGAACACGCGCGCCAACACCCGCTTCACATTGCCATCCAAGATGGATTGACGCTGACCGCGGGAAATCGCCAGGATCGCGCCCGCCGTGGAACGCCCAATACCAGGGAGGTCCATCATGTCTTCGAGGCGGTCCGGAAACTCTCCCCCGTGCTCTGCCACCACCACCTTTGCGCACGCCTGTAGATTGCGCGCGCGTGCGTAATACCCTAAGCCCGTCCACAGGTGCAGCACTTCATCCTGCGTGGCCTCGGCCAGCGACTGCACGTCGGGAAACCTCGCCATGAAACGCTCGTAGTAGGGGATGACCGTGGCCACCTGCGTCTGCTGCAGCATCACCTCGGACACCCACACCCGATACGGCGTCATGTCCTTCTGCCAGGGCAATGCATGACGCCCATACACGTCGAACCACGCCAGCAAACGCTGCGCGAACTGCTCGCCGCTCAACATCACTTGAACAGGCCCTGCAACCCGTTTTTCTTCAGCACATCCTGCAGCTTCTGTTTCACCTGGCTCTTGGCCAGGGCCTCCACGTCCGGGCGCACGGTGGGATCGGCATAGGTGCCGGTGATCTTCAACGGGATGTCCACCATCGTGGTGGTCGGCGCCTTCAAAATGCTCGCCGTCATGTTCAGGTTCAAACCCTGGGTGGGCAGGTTGATGCTGCCCGCCCCCACCACCTTGAGCACCGGCGAGGAAATGGTCAGGTCCTTGGTGGTTGCGACGCCGCTGACGATGTCGGCCGTCACCTTGAATGCATCGAACCGGGTGCGCTTGGTATTGGCCGGTGGCGCCGGCGATTGACGGTCGATCAGCGCCTGCGCCGTGCCCAACTCATACGCCAAATCCACGCCCTCGAGCGCGCCATCGGTGATGTTGGCGTCGACGTGTCCATCCATGGTCTTCATCACCGCATCCGAACTCGTGCCATGCGCCAGGATTTTCATGACGACATTGGCGCGTCCCGATGCCCGCCCCTTCTCACCCGTGTTGGCCAGCAAGCGGGCCAGATCGACGCCGGTGAGGTGTTCGTCCAGACTCAAGGCCGGCACCGCGCCGCGTTGATCCAGGGTGACATCGCCCGCGAATTGCCCGCCGTCGAGCGCCGCGGTGATGGGATTGAGGCGCGTCACGCCGTCATGCGATGCCACCGCCACGCGCAGCAAGGTCAGATCCATGCCGGCCACTTTGGCTTCCCCCAAAGTGAACAGGCCATCGGCCGCGAACAATCGGGCCTTCTCGGCCGGCTTTCCCGCATCGGTTTTCGGCGCGGGCGCGGCGGGTTCACCGTCAGGCGCGCGATAGCGATCCAGATCGATTTTATCCGCGCCCAATTCGAACTTCACCGCCGTGGTCTCGCCCATCGACACCTTGAGGTTGCCTTTCAAATTCGTGTCATCGAGCTTCAACTGCAGCGGGTCGAGCGCCGCGCCGGCGGCATCGTAACTGAACGCAAAGCTGCCCGACAGTTCGGACAGCGCTTTGGGATCGCGCGTCTTCGGCAAGTTTAGACCCAGACGCGGCGCGAACTCATGCAGTACCACCGGCGCCACGGTGACCGAGCCCGTGGCATGCACATCATCGGACAGCTGGGTGACATCGACGCCGCCGCTCACGTGCAAGTTGGCGTAGCTCAGGGTGAAGGCGGGCGCTCCCACGGTCTGCTTGTCGAGATCCACCGCCAGCGCCGGAACGGTCAGGTCCCAGTGGGTGGGCCGGCCCTCGCCGGGTCGGCTCAAGGTGCCGCTCAAGTTCATCGCGGCGAAGCGCAGCGCGCCGTCTGTCTCCCCCAAGTTGAACTTGGCCGTGACCGTGGCTTCACTGGGCGGGGTACCGGTCTTCAGGTCGAAGCTGATGTTCACCGGAACATCGCGGCCGCCGGCCACCGAGCCGGTCTCCAAATCGAAATTGTCGATCACCATGTCCTGATAGCTTACCCGGCCCCGTTGAACCTTGACGTTCGACAGCGATTCGACGCGCGTCGAGCTGCCCTGGCCCGCGGCCTGCGGCTTGGGCGTTTCCTCTTCCGGACTCTGCCAATTGCCCCTCCCCGCCGGGTTCTTCATCAGATGCACATCCAGCCCATCGACCTCCACCCGCGCGATCTCCAGCCGCTTTTGCAGCAGCGGCAACAGTTTCACGCGCACCGCCGCCTTGGCAAAGGACAGGAATGGCTGATCACCGAAGCCCGGCGGATTGCCGAGCGAAGCCGGCCCCAGCTCCAGCGCGATCCAGGGAAACACCGACAGCTTGATGTCGCCGTCCAATTTGAGCTCGCGGCCTGTCGACTGTTTCACAGCGGCCGCGATGCGATCCTTGAAGTTGTTCGGGTCGACGAACAGCCGGATGCAGAGCAGCGCCGCGGCGATGATCGCCACGAGAACCGCGACGATGACCCCGAAAACCTTGGATCTTCGCATGTTTTTCACTCTGGATTGAGAGGTCGATCATAGCTCAAGCGGTGCCCGGTTCGGCCGATACCTTAAGATAAGGCTTTGAGGCCCATAGGCTCACCATCGCATGCGCAGCTGGTCCGTCCGCAACAAATTACTCACTCAGCTACGGCAACGATCGGATCGCCAGGATACGGAACGCCATCCGTTGGATGAGACCGAGACCGCCTGGCGCCGTTCGTCCGAGTTTTTGGAATTTGCCCAGGAAGCGGGCGGCTTTGGCGTTTTCGAACTCAATCTGGTGACCGGCAAGATCCAGGGCACCTCCTTGTTCTTCGAATTGATCGGCCTGGACTGCCGTGACATGACCTTGTCGCGCGATGAATGGCTGGCCTCGATCCATCCCGAAGATCTGGAGAACGTGGTCGATGTCTTGAGCGCCGCCGTGGCCACGGGCAACGGCTACCAATTGGAGTATCGCACCCTGCTCGCCAGCGGCGACACGCGATGGCTGGCCGGCCGCGGTCAGATCCTGCTCGCGGCCGATGGTTACGACTCGCGCGCCATCGGCACCATCACCGATGTCACCGAGCGCAAGCACCTCGAAGACAAGCTGCTGTACGCCACCGAGTCGCTCAACATCGCCCAGGCAGCGGCCGGCGTGGCGACCTTCGATTTCGACTTGAAGCGCAATGGCCGCATCTGCTCGGACAACTTTCATGCGCTGTTGGGCATTCCGGCCAGCACCGACATGCAGAACTGGAACGAAGTGCTGGCCAAGGTGCACCCGGACGATTTCGCCATCGTGCGCAGCGCACCGTTGAACACCACGCCGGCCGATCCTTCCTATCTCTGCGAGTACCGGATATTGCTCGAGGAGAACCAGGTGCGCTGGATTGCCGAAAAGGCGCGGGTCACACGCGACAAAGCCGGCGAGATCGAACGCATCGCCGGCGCGCTGGTCGACATCACCGATTTGAAGCACATCAAGGCTGCCTTGGGTTCCACTGAAAGCCGCCTGGAGCGCGCGCTGCGCGGCATGCAGGATGGCCTCTGGGAAATCGACCTGGTGACCGGCACGAGTTGGTATGGCCTGAATTTCGGTGAACTGCTGGGCTACACGTCCGAGGAACTCACCAATTCCCGTGAACGCTTCCAGGCCCTGATGCACCCAGACGACGCGGAGCCGGTGAACCAGAGTTTCACGGCACATCTGAATCACGGCGTTGTGTACGACGTCGAATTTCGGGTGCGGCACAAGGCCGGGCACTACGAATGGGTCCGCTCCCATGGCCAGGCCGAGCGTGCCGCGGACGGCACTCCCGTGCGCGTCGCCGGTGCCATGGAGGTCATCACGGATCGAAAGTTGGCCGAGCAGGCGACAGTGGAAGCCAAGCTGGCCGCAGAGGCAGCCAACCGCGCCAAGAGCAGTTTCCTGGCGAATTTGAGCCACGAAATTCGCACCCCCATGAACGGGGTGATCGGCATGGCGCAGATCCTGTCTGAAACACCTCTGGACGGCACGCAACGCGAGTACCTCGACATCATCCGCAGCAGCGCAAACGCTCTGCTGTCGTTGATCAACGATGTGCTGGATCTGTCCAAGATCGAGGCCGACCGGTTGGAACTGGAGAACGTGGAATTCGATCTCATCCATCTGCTGTATGAGACGGTCGCCGCCACCGCGCTCCCCACAGCGGCGAAGGGTATCGAATTGGTGGTCACCGCAGAATCCTCGGTGCCGCTGATGGTGTGCGCGGATCCCGGGCGCTTGCGGCAGATCATCCTGAACCTCATCGGCAACGCGGTGAAATTCACGCACGAGGGCTACATTGCCCTGCACGCCTGGAGCGAGCCGGCGGCGGATGGACGCCTCGCGCTGATCATCGAAATCTCCGATACCGGCATCGGCATCCCTGCCGATAAGCTCGACCGGCTGTTCAAATCCTTCTCGCAAATCGACGCCTCCACCACGCGCTACTACGGCGGTACCGGATTGGGTTTGTCCATCGTCAAACGACTGGCCGAACTCATGGGCGGTGAAGCCGGCGTGCGCAGCGAGCAAGGCAAGGGTTCCACCTTCTGGGTACGCCTGCAGGTCGAGCAGGCCAAGTCGCAACCGGAGCGCCAGCTGATCGGCCAGGGGCGGCGCATACTCATCGTCGATGACCTGGCAGTCAGCCGCGAAAGTTTGGCCAAGAAGCTCGCCCTGTTCGGTTTCGACACCGCTGCGGTGGGCAGCGTCGATGACGCACTCACGCTGCTCAGCCAGGATCAGAGGTTCGACTTGGTGCTCGCCGACGAATACATGCCCATGCGCGGCGGAATGGACCTGCTGGCCGCGTTGCGCACCGACTCCCGCTTCCTGAAGTTGCCTTTGATTATGCTGTCGCTGTTCGGTGCCGAGCACGACACCGTGCAACGAAGCCTGCGGCCGAACGCCATTGGCCTGAAGCCGGTTCGCGCCGCCGCGCTCGCCACCCTGGTCGATCAGGTGCTCACCGGTAAAACGCCGCACGCCGCTTTGCTCAAAGCGCCCGCTGCCACGCCCACCTTCGAGGGCAGCAAGATCCTGTTGGTGGAAGACAATCCGGTGAATCAACGGGTCGCGCAACGCATGCTGCAAAAGCTCGCTGCCGAAGTGACCATCGCCAACAACGGTGCCGAAGCCCTGGAGCGCATCGTCACCACGCGCTTCGATGCCGTGCTGATGGATTGCCAGATGCCCATGATGGACGGCTTCACCGCCACCCGGCGCATCCGCGAAATGGAACGCGTCGGCGGCCTCAAGCGTCTGCCCATCATCGCCCTCACCGCCAACGTCATGAGCGAAGATCGCGAGCTTTGCTTGGCCGCCGGCATGGACGCGCACCTGGGCAAACCGATCGAACCCGGCCAGATCATCGATACCTTGAGCCGTTATCTGAAGGCCGTGGCGCCCTCCCCCGCCATCGACCGCGAAGCCCTGCGTGCCGTGACCGGCGGCGACACCGAGTTCGAACGCGAACTGGCCGAGACCTTCGTCAGCAGCGGCGATCAGTGCCTGGCCGAAATCATCGAGGCACTGCGCATCGAGGATTTCGACACCGTGCGCAAGCGCGCCCACGCCTTGAAAGGCGCCAGCGCCAATATTCATGCCACCAGTTTGAGCAAGGTCGCCTCGACCTTGGAGCGCGCGGCGTCCGCCGAATCCGTGCCGCCGTTGGGGAATCTCGTCCAGGAACTGACCGAGAAACTCGCCGCCGTGAATGCGGAGCTGCTGAAAGTCGGTTAGCCGACCGCTATCCCGTGCTGCAGCATCAATCCCGGCGAGACGATGATCTCTTCACCGATCGCGCGATTGCGCCCCTGGGTCTTGGCTTTATATAACGACTCATCCGCCGTTCGGATGATGATCTCAACCTTGAGGCTCAAGTCCGGACCGCTCGGTCCCGTGGACGCGACGCCGAAACTGGCGGTCACCGGGACCTCGCCCGAGCGCGTCGCAAACGGCGTGGCGCAGATGATATTGCGGATCTTGTTGGCCACGAACAGACCATCGGCGTAGGCCGTCTCGGGCAGCACGATCAAGAATTCTTCGCCGCCGTAGCGCGCGATCCAGTCGCTGTTGGAACGGATCGACTTCTGCGCGCGCGCGGCGAACTGCTGCAGGACATCATCGCCGGCAGCATGGCCGCGCTCGTCGTTGACCTGCTTGAAGTGGTCCAGGTCGCACATCAGCACCGACAAAGGATAGGCATAGCGGCGGCACCGCTCCACTTCCCGCGGCAATTGTTCCATCAGATAGCGGCGGTTGTACGCCCCGGTCAATGCATCGGTGATCGACAGGATGCGATTGCGCTGGTTGGCCACACGCAGCGAATGCTCCAAGGCGAGTATCCGCCGGCCCGCATTCAAGCGCGCAATCAATTCGGGCTCATGCACCGGCTTGACCAGGTAGTCATCCGCGCCGGCTTCGAGACCGGCGATGATATGTTCCTTCGCATCGCGCGACGTCAGCAGCAGCGCATACACATAGCCGTCCAGCTGCATATTGCGCACGGCCTTGCACAGGGCGATGCCGTCCATTTCGGGCATTTCCCAGTCGGTGATCAGCATCGGGTAGTAGCGCTTGGTCATTTTGTCCAGCGCTTCGGAACCGTTGGCCACCGCGTCGACTTCATAGCCCGCATTCTTGAGGAAGCGGGTCATGAGCATACGGGTGACCGGATCATCCTCGGCCAGCAGAATGGCCGGTGATGCCTCGGCTGTGATCGACGTCACAGATTCCATGTCAGACACGTTGATACGACCCCATAAGCCCGGCTCCATTGCTTGGAGATATCGGCTTCCCGGGCGGCGACTTGACTCAGTGCGTCGCCTTTGTTGGGAATTTCGGCGCTACCACTCATGCACCGAGCATAGCGCAAGGGGTCGGCGCGATTTGCGATTCGCGTCGCTATCGGCGCATGTCGTCAGGCCGCAAAACCTTGCCTTACGCGCCGCGGCTTCCCTGCGGAACGGTGAGCCCGGCGGCGCCTTCACGGCCGGTGAACCAATTCACCGCGTACTGCACCAGCTGGGTGCCGGTTTGCAGGTTCAACTTGCGCTTGATGCGCTGCCGATGGGATTCGACCGTCTTGATGCTTAAGTTCAATGACGCGGCAGTCTCACGCGTGCTCATGCCCTTGCCGATCATGTGCAGGATCTGCAGCTCGCGGTTGCTCAAGCGATCGATGGGATTGGACGAGATGTAGGATCCGCCCGCGGCGAACTTCTGGATCATATGGTTGCCGACGGCCTCGGACACATAGATGCCACCGTCGAGCACGCGCCGCAGCGAGATCAGGAACTGCTCGCTCGCCGCCTGTTTCATGATGTAGCCATTCGCCCCAGCCGACAGCATGCGCTCGGCGTAGATGGTTTCATCGTGCATCGACAGCACCAGAATGGGCAGCTGTGGATGATGTGCCCGCACATCGCGGACCAACTCGATGCCATCGCTTTGCTTCAGGCTGATGTCGGCGATCATCACATCGGGAGAAAGTTCTTTGATCGCGACGCGCGCATCGCGCGCAGTCTCCGCTTCACCGCAGACCACCAAGTCCTCTTCGTTCTCCATGATGCGGCACAGGCCCTGCCGGACGATGGGATGATCATCCACGATCAGCACGCGCCGCACTCGACGTTTACCGGTATGGATGCCTGAATGCTGCGGCTGAGATATCGACGATCTGATCCATGCGCTGGTGGCTGCCATCATGATAGCTCCTTTAAATGGCGGTCCCTACTATACCCTACTCTGCTTGCAGGCAATCCCCGATGATTTGAACCATGGTGCCACGAGGTTCGTTTGCATGGATCTCGAATGTGGCGCCGATCATGTCGGCGCGGTACTTCATTATCTTTAGTCCCATCCCTGTCGAGCCCGTAGGGGTTCGGATGAAGCCTTCGCCATTGTCGGTGATGTGCAGCGAAAAGCTGGTGTGCGTTGCAGCCAAAGTCACGTCCACCAGCGTGGCATGGCCGTGACGCGCCGCGTTGGTGAGCGCTTCTTGCGCAATGCGATACAGATGACTGCTGGCGGTCTGGCTCAAAGAGAATTCCTGCGGAGTTTCGGCACGAAAATTCACCTGGAGCCCATAGGTATCGCGGCTGCGCGCCGCCATGGTACGCAGTGCGGTAATCAGCCCACCCGTTTCGTTGCGTACCGGCAGCAGGCCATGCGCAAGGCCTCGCGCGGTGTCGATGGACTGGTTCACGAGGCCGACCACCTCGTTGACGGTGTCCACGGCCTCAGGAAAACGGACTTGAATGCGCGTCGCCAGGCCGCGCAGCATCAAAGCCACGCCGGTCAATTCCTGGCCCAGCCCATCATGCAAATCACGGCCTATGCTCTGGCGTTCGCGCGCCGAAACATCCAGGATCTCCTGCTCCAGGCGCTTGCGCTCGGTGATGTCGCGCATGGAAATCGAAATGCCGGTGCCGATGCCATCGTCGCGCACCAGAACCGCGCGATTCTCGAAGTAGCAGGGCCGCCCGTCGATGATCGCCTCGAATTGGTAGGTGACCGTCTCATGGGTTTCGAGAATGTCCTGCAGTTTGCTCAGCACGGCGACGCGCGCATTGTCCGGCAAGAGTGCCGCGAGATCGGTACCGATGATTCGCTCGATGCTCAATCCGTTGACTTCCTTGTTGATGAAGCGCACCCGCAACGCGGTGTCCAACAGGATCAACGTGTCCGCCGTATTGGTGGTCGTCACCCGCAGCAATTCCTCGGAGCGCCGCAGACGCCGCTCGGATTCACGCTGCGAGGTGACATCTTGGATGACACCCACCAGCCCCCGCGGTTCCTGGCTGCCGTCGAACAAAGGCTGCGCGGTGATGGCGTAGGACCGGTAATTGCCGTTGCTGCCGCGCAGCTGAAATTCTTCGCGCACTTCGACTTGCACCGAAAATGCCGCATCGACCGCGCGCTTCACCCGCACCCTGTCATTGGGATGCACCCGCTCGAGCATCGTCTCCATGCCCGGATACCTCTGCGGCAGATGCAGATCCTGGCCGGCCAACGTCGCGAACTCGAAACTGTCTTTGCCGCGATCCCAGCGCCAGGCATGCATGTGCGCCATGTTCATGGACAACATCAGCCAACCGGTGCTGTTCTCCAAGGCAATCTGCGCCAACTTCTGCGCCTGGATGTTTTGCACCGATCCATAGGAGCGCAGCGGACGGCCATCCAGCATCTCCAGATGCCCGATGATGCGCACCCAGATTCGCTGCTCTTTCAGCGTGTTGATCTCGATTTCGATATCGAAGTGGCCACCGGCGCCCTCGGCCTGCGCGCAAGCGGCAAAGAATCGCTGCCCCGACTCAGCACAGCAACGCGCCATCATCGACGCCCACGTCACCTGAAACTGGGAAGGCGTCGTCTCGTAGATGCGAAACGTCTCATCCGTCCAGGTCAGCTCGTTGGTGTGGTAGCTGTACTCCCAGCCGCCGATCTGCGCGATCCGCTGAGTCTCGGTGAGGATGTCGGTCAGCCGTTTGATTTCGGATACATCGACGCAGCAGCCGATGGCACGCACCGGATCGCCGGCGGTGTTGCGCTGAATCAGGCCGCGTTCCAGGATGGATTTGTAGCGTCCTTTGGCATCGCGAATCCGGTAACTCGTGGTCCAACCGCGCCCTTCGATCAGGGCCAGGGCGACCGCATGTTTGGCGCGCGTGAAATCGCGCGGGTGAATGCGCTCGTACCACGCATCGGCCGACTCCTCCAGATCCTCGGGCGCCATCCCCAGGACTTCTTGAACGCCACGCGAGCGATGCACCACCCCGCCCATGATGTCCCATTCGAAGATGACGCCATCGACGGCATCGGCCGCGAGCCGAAACAACTCTTCGCGCTGCGCCAGCTTGAATTCCGCCTGCTTGCGTTCGGTGATGTCGCGCGAGTTGATCACCACGCCGCTGATCAGCGGATTGGTCAACGCCGACGCATAGCTCGACTCGAACCAGCGATACGAGCCGTCCTTGTGGCGCACACGAAATTCCAGCGAATAGCCTTCCAGTTCGCCGGCAACCAGCTGTCGATACTTGGTACGAACCGTATCGTAATCTTCCGGATGCAAGTGTTCGAAGATCGAGGTCGATTGACGCTCCTGTGACGTGTAACCCAGCGAGTTGCGCACGCCGCCGCTCACGTACTGCAGGCGGCCATCGGGCCCTGCGATGGCGATGATGTCGCGCGCGTGTTCCGTCAAAGCCAACATGCGCCGTTCACTGCCGCCCTGCGCCCGGCTGCGGACCCGGCGTTCAGTGACCTCAACGGATAACACCACCAAGCCGACGACGCCGGACGCACTCTTCAACGGCTGTAGATCGACCTCGAACCAGCGCATCGAGCGGTCCGGTTCAGGAAACGCCAATGCGTCGTCGTGAAAATGTTGCCCATGGAGGGCTCGCGTAAATACGTCGGGGTGGAGCACTGAGGTCGGTGTCAGCATGAGCGCCGAACGACCCAGGAGTCCGCCCGGGAGGAACGCACCCGTGCGCATCGCCGACGCGTTGGCGTAGGTCACGTTCAGATCGGTGTCCAGGATCAGCAGATCCAGCGCCAGCTGGTCCACCGCGGCAACGAGATCGGTTTGAGACAGGACCGGCGCGAAGCTCAGCATTACCAACCGCTGACCCGGTGCCGACACCAAGGGCCTGATATCCGTCAGCACCGGCTGCTCGCCCTGCCTGAACCGCCAAGTCAGCACACGGCCGGTCGGTATTCGCGGATCGGAGGGCGCTGCCAGGATAGTTTCGATCGAATGCGTCGACGCCTCCCCCAACAGCTCGGTCAGCGGCACCTCGATCAAGGTTTGAGACCCGGCGTCTTGGCACAAATGCCGCCGCGCGGAGGCGTTGGCCAACACAATGGACAGAGATCTGGTCCGCGCATCGACCACCAACACGGCGTCGCGAAGGTTATCTAAGGCTGTATCGGCTAAAGTGCGGGCCGCACTGGTAGCGAGCCGCACAATCTCCGGTGATGACACCATCCTCTCGTGCCCCAGCGACCCCCCGAAACAGAGGTCACTTCATGTCCCAATATATGTAGTCACACCCCTTACATAATCTAGAAGTATACCCGCAGGGTGGATATGCGGGATTCCCTGAATCGATCAGCAACCGCTGATATTTATGTTGGTAATGGCCGCAGCCACGGCGGGTTCAGGAGCGGCCCGGTAGGTAACCGAGCACTGAAATTCCGAAAGCGCCCCGGTTTTGAAGAACACCACGAACGACGGATTCGCTTTAGTCGTGAAACCACCCCAGTCGATGATCGCATTGCCGATCCCGCCGGCGCTGGCCTCCGGGTACCCATTCTTCAAGGCAACCGCCCTCCCCTCCAGGGTAGCCGCCGACAGGTGCGACCCCGCCGCAACGAATTGAGAGTGCGCGG
>CAZZWM010000085.1:0-17636 GCA_964657945.1 uncultured Steroidobacteraceae bacterium | reverse complement strand
CCACTGCGCCGGCGACCGCCACTGCGCCGGCGACGGCAGCGAGCGCAGGCGCTGCGGCGCCGCCGGCCACCAAGCCAACGAACGCGCAAGCGGCGAGGGCCCAGCCCTCCGGCACGCCGAGTGCGGTGCCGGCGGCGCGGCTGACCGGCATCGACGCGGCGAATTGGCCCACCGTGGTCGAAGCGGCGGCTTTGACCGGCATGGCCAGGCAATTGGCGCTCAATTGCGTGCCCGCGTCCTTCGAAAGCAGCCTGCTCACCCTCAGATTGGATCAGGCAGCCGCGGATTGGCGCACCAAGCCTTTGGAGGACAAATTGGTGCAGTCGCTGTCGAAGTATCTGGGCAAGGAAATTCGCGTGAACTTTGAAACAGCGGCTGCCGAAGTCGACACGCCGGCGAAGCAACGGGCGCAGGCGGAGCAGGACCGCCTATCCCGGGCCGCGAGCGCATTCGAGGCAGACCCGGCGGTCAAAGGATTGCGGGAGCGTTTTGGCGCCGATGTCGATGCGGCGTCGGTGAAACCTTCGAACTAGACAGGAGAGACCCATGATGAAGGGTGGAATAGGCAGCTTGATGCGCCAGGCGCAGCAGATGCAAGAGAACATGCAGAAGGCGCAGGCCGAGTTGGCGGACATCGAAGTGATCGGCGAGTCGGGCGCAGGCATGGTGAAAGTGACCATGAGCGGCAAGCATGAGGCCAAGAAGGTGTCGATCGAACCGAAGTTGCTCGGCGAAGACAAGGACATGCTGGAGGACTTGTTGGCGGCCGCCTTCAACGATGGCGTGCGCAAGATCGCAGCCCGCAGCAAGGAGAAATATGCCGGTCTCATGTCCGGTTTGAACCTGCCGCCCGGCATGAAGCTGCCGTTCTGACCGGTCGATGAAGTACACGCCCACACTGGCTCGTTTGATCGACTCGCTGCGCTGCCTGCCCGGCGTGGGTCCCAAATCGGCGCAGCGCATGGCGTTCTATCTGCTGGAACGCGATCGTGACGGCGGCCGCACCCTGAGCCAGGCGTTGGCTGAAGCCTTGAGCAGCGTCGGCCATTGCAAGCGCTGCCGCATGTTGACGGAGAGCGAGCTTTGCACCACTTGCGCATCGACGCAGCGCGACGTGGCGCAACTATGCGTCGTGGAGTCGCCGGCCGATGTGGTCGCCATCGAGCAATCGGGCGGTTATCGCGGACGGTACTTCGTGCTCATGGGACACCTCTCGCCGCTCGATGGAATCGGCCCCGCGGAATTGGGCTTGGATGAGTTCGAGCGGCTGTTGGGCGAGGGCGAAATACGCGAAGTGATACTGGCCACCAATCCGACCGCCGAAGGCGAGGCCACCGCGCACTATCTGGGCGAGATGGCGCTGCGCCTGGGGCTGAAGGCTTCGAGAATAGCGCACGGTGTGCCGGTGGGCGGCGAACTCGAGTATGTCGACGGTGGCACGCTGGCGCATGCCCTGGCGGGCCGCACCAGCGTCTCGTAGCGCACCCGTTACTGGGCCAATTTCTCGTACAGCCGAAACAGCCGACGGTAGCTCTCGTAACGGCGCGCCGAGATCTGGCCATTGACCACGGCCGTGCGTACGGCACAGCCCGGCTCTTCCATGTGGCGGCAGTCCTTGAAGCGGCAGTTGACGCTGCGCCCATGAACTTCGGTGAAACCACGCTCGGCCGCGCGCATCAGGCTGGCAGGCGGCGCGAAATCGCGCACGCCGGGTGCATCGATGATGGCGGCATTCGGCCCCAACTGATACCAGCGTGCCGTGGTGGTGGTGTGACGGCCTTCGGCATCGCGGGTCAGTTCGTCAGTCTGCGCATCGGCATGCGGCACGAGCACGTTGACCAGCGATGATTTGCCGACCCCCGATTGTCCCACCAGCATGGTGACCCTGCCCGCGAACTCCGCCGCGAGCTGCCCGATGCCGGCAGGCGGCTGACAAGCGACCTGCAAACAGGTCAGATCCAGCTGTCGATACTCCTGCAGCTGCGCCTGAATATCTTCGACTCCCAGATCGCTCTTGTTGACGATGAGAAAGGCTTCCAAATCCTTCATGCCGGCGCCGGCCAGATAGCGATCCACCAAGAACCAATCCGGCTTGGGTTCGGGGGCGACCACGATGGCCAGGCGATCGATGTTGGCGGCGACCGGCTCGGGCCGCCCGCGCGCGTCGATGCGCTCGATCAAATTGCGGCGCGGCTCGACCGACTCGACCGACGGTCCGTCGGCCGAGGGCGGCGTGCCCCAGATCACCCGGTCGCCGCAGACCACGCGCAGTTTGCGCCCCCGCAAACCGCAGCGCACGATGCCTTGCTGCGCTTGAACCAATGCGCCGCGGCCGTAACTGGCCAGGACGGTGCCGGTGCCCCCTGCTACCATTGGCTATCGAACCGCTGAAACACCATGAAATCCCCCGATAATCTCATCTGGATCGATTTGGAGATGACCGGCCTGAAGCCGGATTCGGATCTGATCATCGAAATTGCGACGATCGTAACCGACAAGCACCTCAGCGTGCTTGCCGAAGGTCCGGTATACGCCGTGCATCAGAGCGAAGCCACGCTGGCGGCGATGGACGATTGGAACCGCAACCAGCATGGCAAGTCCGGTCTCGCTGCCCGGGTGCTGGCGAGCAGCATCGACGCCGCATCGGCGGAGCGGGCCACGTTGCAATTCCTGCGGCAGTGGGCGGAAGCGAAACGTTCGCCCATGTGCGGCAACAGCATCTGTCAGGATCGGCGCTTTCTCGCGCGCCACATGCCCGAACTAGAAGCGTTCTTCCACTATCGCAATCTCGATGTGAGCACGCTGAAAGAACTGGCGCAGCGCTGGGCACCGCAGGTGTCGGAGGGATTCCGCAAGGACTCGACCCATCTTGCGCTCGACGATGTGCGCGAATCCATCCGCGAATTGCAGTACTACCGCGAACACCTGCTGCGCGTCTGACGGCGCATCACTTCTTCTTGTCGCCGGCGAGGAACATCCAGGTCTCCACCACGGTATCCGGATTGAGCGACAGGCTGTCGATGCCTTGCTCCACCAGCCAGCGCGCCAGCTCCGGATGATCGGAAGGTCCCTGGCCGCAGATGCCGACGTACTTGCCCTGCGCGCGGCAGGCCTTGATGGCCAGCGCCATCAGGAACTTCACCGCATCGTCGCGCTCGTCGAAGGACTTGGCGACCACGCTGGAATCACGGTCCAGGCCGAGCGCCAGCTGCGTCATGTCGTTCGAGCCGATCGACATGCCGTCGAAGTACTGCAGGTATTGATCCGCCAACACCGCGTTGGTCGGCAGCTCGCACATCATGATGTGCTTCAGGCCGTTGTCGCCGCGTTTCAGGCCGTTCTCGGCCAGCAGGTCGGTGACCGCCTTGGCTTCGCTCATGGTGCGGATGAAGGGCACCATGATCTGCACATTGGTCAAACCCATTTCGTTGCGTACCCGCTTCAGTGCGCGGCACTCGAGCTCGAAGCAGGGCCGGAATACCTTGTCTATATAGCGTGACGCGCCGCGAAATCCCAGCATGGGATTCTCTTCATGGGGCTCATAATTCTTGCCGCCGATCAGATTGGCATACTCGTTCGATTTGAAGTCGGAGAGGCGCACGATCACCGGTTCCGGCGCGAATGCGCAGGCAATCTGCGCGATGCCCTCGGCCAGCTTCTCGACATAGAAATTCACCGGTCCGTCGTAGCCGGCGATTTGCCTGCCGATGGTGTCCTTGAGTTCCGCGCTTTGCTTGTCGAATTCCAGCAGGGCGCGCGGATGCACGCCGATCATGCGATTGATGATGAACTCGAGGCGTGCCAGGCCCACGCCTTTGTGGGGAATGCCGGCAAAATCGAAGGCGCGGTCGGGATTGCCGACGTTCATGGTGATCTTCACCGGAATTTCCGGCATGGCATCCATTTCGATGTTGCGCTGATCGAACTCCAGCATGCCGTCGTAGACATAGCCGGTGTCGCCCTCGGCGCAGGAAATGGTCACCGCCTGGTCTTCCTTGATGTCCTGGGTGGCGGTGCCGCAGCCGACGATGGCCGGAATGCCGAGTTCGCGCGCGATGATGGCAGCGTGACAAGTCCGTCCGCCGCGATTGGTGACGATGGCCGATGCGCGTTTCATCACCGGTTCCCAATCGGGATCCGTCATGTCGGCGACCAGCACGTCGCCTGCGCGCACGCGCGACATCTCCTTCACATCCTTGATGACGCGGGCATGCCCCGCGCCGATGCGCTGACCGATGCTGCGGCCGGTGACCAGCACCTTGCCGCGTGATTTGAGGGTGTAGCGCTGAATGCTGCGCCCGGCGCGGCTTTGCACGGTCTCGGGGCGCGCCTGCAAAATATAGATCTTGCCGGTCGAACCGTCCTTGCCCCACTCGATGTCCATCGGCGCGCCGTAGTGCTGCTCGATGATCAGCGCCTGCTTGGCGAGCTCCACGATGTCGGATTCGGACAATGAAAATTTGTTGCGCTCGGCGACGGTCACGTCGACGGTCTTTACCCGTTGCTTCGAGCCCGCCTCCGCGTACACCATCTTGATGGCCTTGCCGCCCAGGTTCTTGCGCACGATGCTGCGCTTGCCGGCGCGCAGGGCCGGTTTGTAGACGTAGAACTCGTCCGGATTGACGGCGCCCTGCACCACGGTCTCGCCCAACCCATAGGCGGCGGTGATGAACACCACGTCGCGAAATCCCGACTCGGTGTCCAGGGTGAACATCACACCGGCGGCACCGAGATCGCTGCGCACCATGTGCTGTACCCCGACCGAGAGGGCCACAGCGCTATGGTCGAATTTGTTGTGCACCCGGTAGGAGATGGCGCGGTCGTTGAACAGCGAGGCGTAGACTTCGTGCATGGACTTCAGCAAGTGCTCTTCGCCGCGCACGTTGAGGAAGGTCTCCTGCTGGCCGGCGAATGAGGCCTCCGGCAAATCCTCGGCGGTGGCCGACGAACGCACCGCCACGGCGAACTCGGCAGCATCGCTGCCGCCCTTCATTTTTCGAAAGGCCCCCAAAGCTTCCTCCTGCAGGCGCGGCGGAAAGGGCGTCGCCAGCATCCAGCCGCGGATCTGCGCGCCCACCACCGCGAGTCGATCCACGTCGTCGACATCCAGCGTGGCGAGCACCTTGCGGATGCGCTCATCGAGACCGTCCTGCGCCAGGAAGTCGCGATAGGCATGCGCGGTGGTGGCGAAACCGCCCGGCACCGAAACCCCGAGGTTCGCCAGGCCAGAGATCATCTCTCCGATCGATGCGTTCTTGCCGCCGACGAGTTCGACGTCCTTGTTCTTCAGTTGTTCGAACGGAATGATGTAGGGCTTCATAGTGCGCTGCTTGTCCGGCAATGGGTTAAGTGAAACACTTCGCGGCGGATTGCCGTCAGTGAGAGGTTACCGTGATTAAACGAACCGTATTTTTCGTATCCGACCAAACGGGCATTACTGCCGAAACAATGGGTCACAGCCTCATGACGCAATTCGACGGCATCGAATTTCGTCAAGTGACTGTGCCATTTATCTCCACGGTTGACAAGGCAATTGAGGCCGTCCGCAAGATCGATCTGGTGGCTGCGCAAGAGGGAGTTCGACCGGTGGTATTCAGCACATTGGTGCAGGAAGACGTGCGCAACGTGGTGCGCGGCAGTACCGGATTCTTTCTGGATTTCTTCGACCCGTTCCTATCACCGCTCGCGGGCGAACTCAAGACCCAATCCTCCCATACCCACGGTAGGACACATCGCATGGCGGACACGCATGCCTATGCGACGCGCATCGATGCCACCAATTTCGCGCTGGCCAACGACGATGGCTCGGTGGTGCGCGACTACGAACGTGCCGATGTCATCATGGTCGGCGTGTCGCGCTCCGGAAAAACTCCGACGTGCCTGTACATGGCGATGCAATACGGCGTATTCGCCGCCAATTATCCGCTGACCGACGACGATCTGGAGTCGCGCAAGATGCCCGCCGCACTCGAGGCGCATCCGCGTAAACTGTTCGGCCTGACCATCCGTCCGGATCGCCTGCAGCAGATCCGCAACGAACGGCGTCCGGACAGCCGCTATTCGTCCGCGCCGCAGGTGGCCTTCGAGGTGCGCGCCGCGGAGTCTTTGTTCGAGCGTTATCAGGTGCCGTTCATCGACGCCACCGAAGTGTCGATCGAGGAAATTGCCACCAGAATTCTCGACCGCATGGGGATCGAGAGGCGACTGCGGCCCTGAAATCTGCGCAGTGCGTGGTATAGTCAAATCATGATAGCGGATCAGTGGTGTACGACATCGTGGCGGGCCCGGCCGGGCAGCTTCGTGAGCCTGATGACGCTGTACGAAAGCAATTTCGTGCGGCTGGGATGGCTGGTGGATGATCTGCGCGCCGTGGCGGGCGAGCGCGTTTCACATGTGACTTCAGACTGTGATCTGCATCTCACGCCGCTCGAACTGAGCCGCTACACCAGCGTGTTCCGGCTCACCTACGAATTCGAATTCGACGGCGCCCGGATCCACGATCCGGATCTCGAAGTGTGCGTGTATCACGATGCCCGGCTGGCGGAAGTGAGAAGCTTCCGAGGTTTCGAGCGACATCCGCAATTGTCGAAGCTGCAGTCCGGACTCAAGCGTGAACTGGATCAGCGATGGACCCGTAACATGATGTTAAACAAGTGGTTGGAATACTGTGCCGAGCGGGGGCACCACTTCTAGCGCGTCGCGCGATCGATCGGTGTCCTGCAATTTGACGACTGAGGCGGGACTTTGATCGACAGATTAAGCTTTCTCAAAGGAGGTGCGGACGCCGGCACGGTGAGTCCCGAAGAAGAGCGGCTCATGCAGCTGTTCCAGAACCGCGCGGGCCTGAAAAAGGCATACGCCGATCTGCAGGACGAATTTCATCTGTTGCGCGACAAGCTCAAGCAGCAGGAAGGCGCGACCATCCGCATCCAAGAGCAGTTCGATTCGCTGGGCGAATTGCTCGGCGATCCGAAGACCGGCTTCAGCGCGCTGGTATTTTTCCAGCTGCGCGCGCTTTGGAAGACCTGCCACCAACAACTTTCCGCATTCGCCGCCGATCTGACCCGCCAGCAAGAGGCCCGCGAGGTCGCCAAGCACGGCGCGGATGCCGCCGCTGAAAAAAACGCGCGCCTCGCCCAAGCCGATCAAAATCTCCGGGAAGCCGGTATCGAGGCCGATGCGCACAGGCGCAAGCTGGCGGAGGCGCAGAATGAACTGGGCCGGCTCACCGCCTTCTGGCATTACTTCAAACGCCGCTCCCGTCAGAAGTCCCTGGAGATGCTGCGCAACCAGGTGGTGTCGGCCGATTCCGCCGTCGGTGAACTGCATGCAGTGCGCAGCGCCATCGAACACGAGGCGCTCGCCGAGTTTCCCGGCATCTCATTGGCGGCACGCCGCAACATCAATCTGGCCATCATCGGTTACGCCGAACTGCTGTGCGAGCACGTCGATGCCTTCGGCTTGGCGGCACGCGCCAAGGAGGCTGTGGCGCGGCGCGTCCACGAGATGAGCTTCGGCAGCCGGGAAGAATGCGAGGGCTACATGCAGCGCGTGCAGAAGGCGCACGTTGCCGTGGCGAATCAGAAGCAGATAGCGGGGACGGTAAGGACCAAATTGGATCGTCTGCGCGCGACCTGCGAATACCGCAACAGCGCCGATACCGTACCGACGGCCGACTCTCTGACCCTGCCTGTGATGGAACCCGAGCTGGGCAAGCCCAAGCCCGCGGCGCAGAACACCTTCAATGTTCTGGCCGAGGATTATTGGGATCTGTACACCGTTCTGTTGCGCTAGCTGCTCCGGCCTCAGCGGTCGTCGTTGCGGCGCGCCTGCGTCGGCACCGCATGTTTCGCCGATACCACCACCAGATCAGCCGCAATCTGCGAAGCTTCATCCAGCAAGATGCCGGCCGTGGCGTCGTCCTTGATTTCTTCGAGCGTCGCCACCGGCTTCATGTCGCGCGACGCGCGCCAGGCATTCTCCCGCGCCAACCGGTCGGCTTCGAGGCGCTTGCGTTCCGCCTCGCGGGTCTTGATGTTCAGCGACAGCGTCTTCTGGCTGCGCATGGCATCGAGCGCGGCGATGTCGTCGTGCAGGTACTTGAAATCGGCGCTTCCCGCGGTGCGGGCTTCGTGGAGCTTTTCCAGCTGGCTGGTCAGGGGCTTCAGATCCCCTTCGACCCGGAACGTCGCCGGCTCGATGTGATCCCACGGCAGAGCGCGGTCGCGGGTGCTTTCGCCCACTTCATTGGCATCGATGAGCGAGGGCAGGGCGATGTCCGGGGTGACGCCGCGATCCTGCGTGCTCTCGCCGGTGATGCGGTAGTACTTGCCGATCGTCACGTTCAGCTGTCCCAACTCCGGCTTGCGGCCGAAGATTGTGTAGTTGAGCGGATGGGCATTCTGTACCGTGCCCTTGCCGTAGGTTTGCTGGCCGACGATCAACGCGCGCCCATAATCCTGAATCGCGCCGGCGAAGATTTCGGAGGCGGATGCGCTGAAGCGATCCACCAGCACGATCATCGGGCCGCTGTAGAAGATCGCCGGATTCGGATCGTCGTCGACCTCGATGTGGCCGGTGGTGTCGCGCAGCTGCACGACGGGTCCGCGGTCGATGAACAATCCGGTGAGTGATTCCGCTTCGGGCAGATAGCCGCCGCCATTGGCGCGCAGATCCATGATCATCACTTCGGCGCCGTCCTTGCGCAGCTCGCCGATCAGGCGCTGCACGTCGCGTGTGGTGCTGCGATAGTCCTTGGCGCCGGCGCGGCTGGCATCGTAGTCCTGGTAGAAGCTCGGCACCGTGATGATGCCGACCTTGATGTCCTTGCCGTTGCGCGTGATGGTACGCATCGACTTCTTCGAGGCCTGGCTTTCCAGCGATACGCGATTGCGAGTGAACTCGATCACCTTTTGCACCGACCCCGGCGCCGCGCCGGCGGGCAGCACCTGCAGCCGCACCTGCGAGCCGCCCGGCCCGCGGATCTTGGTCACCACATCGTCCAGCCGCCAGCCGATCACGTCGGTGAGTTCGCCGCTCTTGCCTTCGCCAACCGCGGTGATGCGATCGTTGGCGGAAAGGGTCTTGGCCAGTGCGGCAGGGCCTCCGGGGATTACGTCGAGCACGGTCACGTAGTCATCCGTGGATGACAGCGACGCGCCGATGCCTTCATAGCTCAGGCTCATCTGGATGTTGTATTCGTCCGAATTGCGCGCCGAAAAATAATTCGAATGCGGATCGAGCGACAGAACGAAGGAATTCATGAACGCTTCGAACACGTCGTCCGGCTTGCTCTGATCCATGCGTTTGGCCACATGTTCGTAGCGCTTGCGCAGCACATCGACCACTTCCGGCCACTGCTTGCCGGTGATCACCAGAGAGAGCGCGTCATTCTTGACCCGCTTGCGCCACAGCTCGTTCATCTCGGCGGTATTCGCCGGCCACGGCTCCTTTTCGCGGTCGAAGTTGAAGCTCTCGTCGAGCTCGAAATCCGGTTTCTTGTTCAGCAACTCGATGGCATAGGCCATGCGTTCGCGGCTGCGCTGCTGATAGCGGCGGAACATGACGAAGGCCGGTTCGACATCGCCCGTCTTGATGGCATCGTCGAGTTGGTAGCGGTACTTTTCGAAGTCGGCGATATCGCTGGCGAGGAAATAGCTGCGCGAGCCATCGATGGTGTCGAGGTAGCGGTCGAGGATCAAGCTGGACAGATGATCGTCGAGCGGGGCGCGCCGGTAGTGCTCGTGGGCGACGATGTCGGCGACGCGCCGCGCGACATAGCTTTCCTGCTCGGTGGGGGCGAGGGTCGCGACGGCGGCAGGGGCGGGTGCCGGCGGCGTCATCGCAGCGCCCAGCAGGGCGGCCAGTCCGACGGCGCTTGCGCACACGGCTAGGCCGGTAATCCATCTCGATCGATTGGCCGTGGGCCTCTGAGTCATCACCGTAGCCGTTCTCCTGTAAACTGCGATCCCCGTACCCCAATCCAAGGCTAGAGAAGCGCGTGCTTCCTAGCAAGTGTATATGAGCCCCAGGATATGCGTCCGTTCACGGTTCTGATCGGCATAATCCTGGGTTCAGCGGCATCGACCACATTTGGCCTGGGAACGGTCCTGATCGTGTTTGCCGTTCTGAGCTTCGGCGGGACTCACCCTGATCTTGCGCGCGAAATGCCACGGCTGTTGCTCAGCCTGGCGACATTTGGGGTTTTGACCGCCGCCAGCGCCGGTAGTTTCGTCGGTCAGATACGGGTCCGGCCGTGGCGGGGTTGGGCGCACGCAGCCACCGTCGCCAGCCTGGCGGTGGCAGTTTTGTTGTATTGGCCCCGCCGCAACTAGACTATGTTCATGAAAATGCATCTGCGACACGGCTTGTGGGGAATGACGGCCTCGGTTTTGACCTTGGCATTGGCCGGCTGCGCCACCCACAAGGAGCCGCCACCTTCCCCGGAGATCGACGAAGGGTTGTATCGAAATGCCCTCCGCACCCTGGCCGGCGATGACTATCTGGGCCGCAAACCGGGATCGGCCGGTGAGGAAAAGACCGTCGCCTTCCTGGTCGAGTCCTTCAAGAAGATCGGACTGAAGCCCGGTAATGGCGAGAGCTACATCCAAAACGTTCCCTTGATCGAGTCGATTGCTGCCGCGGATGCAACCTTGAATTTTGCCGGTCAACAGGGGGTGCAGTCCTTCGGCTACGGCAAAGACATGGTGATTTGGAACGAGGGTGGTGCTGCGGCCGCGCAGCTGCGGCGCAGCGACCTGGTGTTCGTCGGTTACGGCATCGTCGCCCCGGAGTACAACTGGAACGACTACGCCGACACGGATGTTCACGGCAAGACCGTACTGGTGCTGGCCAACGATCCGGGCTATGGCTCGAAGGATCCGACGGTATTCAAAGGCGGCGCCATGACCCAGTATGGGCGCTGGGCCTACAAGATCGAGCAGGCCGCGCGTCAGGGTGCCGCCGGCGTGCTGTTGATTCACGATGCCGAGGCGGTGAGCTTTGCTTGGAATGTGGTGCAGAACACCTGGATGGGAGCTCAGCTGCACCGCCCCGCCGCGCCCGGCGGCAGTGCGGCCCCCGCCATCGAAGGGTGGCTGCGAAATGAGCCGGTCCGGGATTTGTTCGCCGGCCTCGGCCGCGACTACGACGCGCTGGTCACCGCGGCCGCCCGTCCGGGTTTCAAGGCGGTTCCCCTCGCGTTGAAGGTGGACGCGCAGCTGCACAGCGCGGTGCGACAGTTCAACTCTGCCAATGTCGTGGCGCTGTTGACCGGCAGCGACAAGAAACGCGAATGCCTGATCTACCAGGCGCATTGGGACAGTTTGGGCGTGGACGCGGCGCGCCAGGGGCATAATGTTTTCAACGGCGCCGAAGACAATGCCAGCGGCGTGGCGGGTCTGGTGGCGCTGGCGCAGTCCTTTCAGCGCACCAAGCCGGTTCCGGAGCGCAGCATCCTGTTCCTGGCCACCACGGCCGCGGTGCCCAATCAGCTCGGCGCGCAGTTTTACACCGACAACCCGATATTCCCGTTGCGCGAGACGGAAGCCGTCATCGCCCTGGACTCCCTGCTCATCGGCGGCACCACGCGGGATGTGAGCATCATCGGCGTCGGCAATTCGGATCTCGAGGACACTGCGCGCGCGGCGGCTCTGTTGCAGGGCCGGGAGGCGCGGCCTGAGCCGAACCCGCAGCGCGGCGCGTACTTCGAAACCGACAGCTTCAGTTTCGCCGGCGCGGGCGTGCCGGTGCTGTACGTGCGCGGCGGTCTGGACAACTCGGCGCGCGGGCCGGCGTGGGGCCGTCAGCTGATCGATGATTATCGGGCGCACCGCTATCTGCAGCCCACCGATCAATACGGCGCCGACTGGGACATTGGGGGTGCGTTGACCGATCTATCGCTTTACTACGCGGTGGGATTGCGAGTGACGCAAGCGCGTCGCTTCCCTCGCTGGTATCCGAACAGCGAATTTCGAATGACGCATGCGCATGCGTCAGCGGATTAGGGCCTGAACAGGCCCTAGCGTCGGCCGACCCGGCTCCAGTTCTTGGCGCGATCGAAGCTGCCCGAAGTGTTGTAGGGATCGGAGCCGTGGTTTTCATTCACCACTTTCAGTTTGCTGGTGTCCAATACCTTCAACGGCTCGGCCCGCCTCTTCGCCGTACGCAACTCACGCACCCCGAAGCTGAAGTTCGAATCGTCGTTCTTGCTCTCGGTCGTCATCTGCTTGATTCCTCGCCATCGAAACAGGCCATGCTTTTGTATGGATTTGGCCGGTGCGTGAATGTTCCCAAATTGCGACAGCCAGGAGTTTGCGAGCTGTCGGATTTGTGAACTGGATCAAGCCGCTTCAGACATAACAGCGCGCCGATGAAACTTAACGCTCAAGCATGACTCGCAACGGCTCCGGAGAGCTGCCGATCGAAGGGAACCGATCGATTGCGGCCCCGGGTCTTGGCGGTGTAGAGCGCCTGGTCCGCGGCCTTGATGAAGTCGGAGTAGTGGGCGAAGGGAGTGTCGGGGCAGTGCGTGGCGCAGCCGATCGACACGGTGACCTTGGTCTGGTCCGAGCCGACCACGTGACCGGTGTTGCGAAACGCCATGACGATGCGCTCACAAATGTGGTGCGCGGTCTGGGCGTCGGTTGCCGGCAGCACCACCACGAATTCCTCGCCGCCATAGCGCGCAATCATGTCGGTTTCGCGGGTGTTACCGCGCAGCAGGCGTGCAGTGGCCTGCAGCACACGGTCGCCTGCTTGGTTGCCGAAGCTGTCGTTCAACTGCTTGAAATTATCGAGATCGACGAACGCCACGCTCAGGGACCATTTGTGGCGGGTGCAATTTTCGAATTCGCGCGCCAGGAACTGCTCCAGGTAGGTGCGGTTATAGGCGCCGGTCAACGAGTCGCGCCGTACTTCTTCCTCGAGTTCCGCCGTGCGCGCCGAGGCCGTGTCGGCCGCCGCGCGCAGCGTATTGATCTCGCGCAGCACATGCAGACTACGCAGCATCAGCACGTCGCGCGCCTGTTCCAGGATCAATTCCGGATGTTGTTTGGAAAGCACGTCGGCTTCGAAGATCGCCTCTGTCTCCGCAATCATCGAGCCGATGGTGCCGAGCACCTGTCCGAAGGCCATCTTGTCCAAGCCCAAGCTGCGCTCGGCGGACAATGCCGTTTCCGCAAACTGGCGTCTCTCAGGTTCGAGCAGGAACAGATCGGCCACGGCCCCCGACAGCGCCACGCAGCGCTCGAAAATCTTGGCCGGGTCGGCGGTGAAATCCAGCTCCAACCTGTGACTGTTGGTGATGGCGCGATGCAGGCGGTCCGGCAGATTCCAGGTGCGCATCAACCAGCCGCCGACCTCGGCATGGTCGGCCTGCAGGCGCTTCTTCTCGTGTTCGGCCAGCGCCACTTGATCGAGTTGCAGGGCATCGGTGTCGCGATACAAATCAGGCACGGCCTGATCCAGCGCCAGCATGCCCACGTCCTGCAGCAATGCTGCGAGGAAGATTTCTTCCGCCAGGGATTGATGCATGACATCGGCAAGCGCGCGCGCGGCCGTCGCGGAGAGCAGCGCGCGGCGCCAGTAATGCTCGTAGTTCAGGCCATTGGATTTACCGCTGCGCAGTCCCTTGACCAGCGAAAAGCTCAACGCCAGCGTCAGCGTGGCATTCAGTCCCAGTACGACCAGCGCCTGGCGCAGGTTCTCGCTCTTGCGTCGCTGCGCATACAGCGGCGAGTTGGCGATGCGCAGCACCTTGCTCGACAAGGCCGAGTCCATGCTCAAGGCTTTGGCCACCTTGCCCATTTCGATTTCCGGGTCGCGCGCCAGCTCGATGATGTGAGTGGCCACCCCGGGAGGGGATGGAAAATTCACCGTCAGGCGCAGATGGGCTTCGATCTCGGGATTCAACGCGAGCTCCACAAAGGCACAACCGGATCAGGATCCGCTTATGACAGTTAGCGTCCGGATGGCGCGAAACTTGAATCAGCGGCTATTCGCTCCGCGATCCGACCCGCCACCAGGCGCGCAACAGCTTGAACAGCAGATACAGGCCGTAGGGGCCCAGCACCACCACCCACGCCGCGGATGAACCGGCACCGATGCCGGCGAAGATGCTGGAGTACAGATGGCCGAGGCTGGCGCCCTCGTAGCGTCCCAATGCGGCCGCTCCCGTGTAGAAAATGGCGACCGGCATCAGGGCAACCCCTATTCCTAAGCACGCGGCGGCTGCCCCCAATTCGACCGCCCACGGTCTGTCCTCGGCAAACTCTGTGATGGAACTCAGCAATCTCATAGAAGGATTGTAAACCAATCCCGCCGCGCCGATTACGGCTGTAGAATCGGCACATGCGCCCCTGGACCCCGAAATCATTGTACGAATCCAAGCCCTGGGCATTGATCGGCTTGGGCGGCCTGCTGGCCGTGGGCATGATGCTCTGGTCGATGCGGGCCGGCGCATGGGATGTGTGGCGCGGGCTGCTTTGTTTCGTCGGAGCCGCGCTCGCCATCGCCGGCGGCGCCACGCTGCAAATGCGCCAGGACTATCGTGCCAAGAGCAAGTGGCGGCGAGACAGCCCGCCTTGATACGCACCGCCGTGATCGGCGTCGGCTATCTAGGGCGGTTCCATGCTCAAAAATACGCCTCTCTGCAAAATTCCACCTTGATCGGGGTTTGCGATCGGGAACCAAAAGCGCGCGATGCGGTGGCGGCGGAACTCAAGGTCGCCGCCTTCGGCGACTATCGCGAATTGTTGGGCAGGGTCGATGCCGTGAGCATCGTCACCCCGACGCCGCTGCATTTCGATGTGGCCAAGGCATTCTTGGAAAGCGGCGCCAGCGTGCTGGTGGAGAAGCCCATGACGGTGACTGTGGCCGAGGGCGAAGCCTTGGTGCAGATAGCGCGCGATGCCAAACGCATTTTGCAGGTTGGACATTTGGAGCGCTTCAACGCGGCGGTGCAGGCGGTACAGCCGACGCTCACCGTACCGCGCTTCATAGAATCGGCGCGCCTCGCCCCCTTCAAGCATCGCGGCACGGATGTCGATGTGGTGTTGGACCTGATGATCCACGACATCGATCTGATCTTGAGCATCGTGCGCTCGCCGGTGGTGGCCGTGGACGCCATCGGCAGCAGCGTATTTTCGAAAGAGATCGACATCGCCAATGCCCGCCTGCGCTTCGCCAACGGTTGCGTGGCCAATGCCACGGCCAGCCGGGTCAGCCTGAAAACCGAACGCAAGCTGCGTCTGTTCCAGGATGACGCCTATATCTCCGTGGACCTGCAGCAGAAGATTCTGACCGTGATCCGCAAAGGTGCCGGCGTCGGCGCCGATGGCATGCCGCAGGTGCTCATCGATGAAAACACCTACGAGCAGGGCGATGCACTGAAGACCGAGATCGAAGCCTTTCTCGAGGCGGTCGCCACGGGTGAGCCGCCACCGGTGACCGGCGAGGACGGTTTGCTGGCCCTGCGTACCGCGGTCAGCATCACCGAGCAGGTCGCCAGCTCGGTGAAACAATTCGCCTAACGGGCGGCGGAAGGCGGATCTGAGGGGATCGGAACCGGCGCTGGCGGACTTGCGCCCGGTGGAGCCGGCGCAACGGCCGGCACTCCAGGCTCATTATCCGTGATCGTCACGGTATCGACGAAGTAACGCGTGTCGGCGAAGCACGAGGTCGGAACCCCTGGATGCTCGGTGTAGTGCAACTGCACCCGATGTCCTACCGCCTTGCTGAATTGGTCCGCGACCGACTTGTCGCGCACGCTGAAGTCCCACAGCTGCTGGGAATTGCCCGGACCCATGTACTGACCGCCGCCATAGTAGAGCGCAATCTCGCCCTCGTAGGTCTTGCACAGCACCCCGCGCCGCACGAACTTCTGCAGCACCCCGGCACGTTCGCCTTCGGCATAGGCCCATGCCAGGGTGAGCCACGTCCACAGGCCGCTGCCCATGACCAGCAGTACAATCAGGGTCAGAATCCAGCGCCCGAAACGATTGCCGGAGCGGCGCGAGCGGGCGGAGTTGGGCACGTCGATCCGAGTCATGCCGCAGCATAGCCGCTCTCGAATTATTTTTGCATCCCATGATTCTTTTGTGCCGCCGATTACGATTACTTGATTGAAGGCCAATCAATGGGGGCGTCCATGAATCTCACTGTCACGGCGGAACAGGCAATTCGTGCAGAGAAAAGCTGCTTTCACACCCAGCCACTCCGGGTCACGATGGGTTCGGCCCGCGCCCCGACGCTGGTGGCGTTGTGGCACCGCGATGGAGACGGCCGCCTGGCGCAGGCCTGGGTGAGCGTGTCGATAGCCGGCCGCAAGGATGGGGCTAGCCGGGGCTAATCAATATCCCCGGAACCCCTTGAAGGCGCTATGTTAATGTAAATTCAACAACAGCAGTTGCCCCCGGAATTGCCCCTGAGGTGGAGCTGCATGCCCTGCGCGGCAAGGAGCGCATATGGGAACCACAATTCAATCTTTATTCGAAATGCCAGGCTGTCTTGGTGACCGTTTCTGTTCTGCTTTCGGCTAAATATTTTCCGTCTGGGGATGCCGCTACGATTCTCCGTGGCATCACCACGAATCGATATGGGGCGTCCGGTACTGTGTACTCAAACGACGGGGTCATGGACAGCTGCGCCTCCATCGACATTTCCTTGGCAGGTTGCCACGCACAACATCCGGCCGCATAGCTGACAAGTCCAATACCGTCGCTCAAATTGACAATGCGCGAAATGGTGGAGCCGGGGGGAATCGAACCCCCGTCCATAAGTCCTACGCTACAAGATCTACGTACGTAGCCACGTCTATTGTTCTCACCGCACACTACCCAACGGGCAGGGAAAGCGCGCAGCCAGCCCGGTAATTTTTCGTTTAACACACCCCAGGCACGTGTGCTCCACTATCTGATGAGCGCTACACTTAAACATTCGCATCAGCACGAGCTGCTTAAGTTTCAACCGCGATTAGGCGGCTAGAGCGTAGTTGTCTTGATTGGCAACTATAAGTTTGCAAATAGTTTAACGAGGAACCTGCACCTCGGTACGCACCTGCAGTTTCGCAACCCATGTCGAAACCGGTCGGCCCCAATCGAAGCCCGAGTTTACGCTTTTTTGAGCCTTGGCGTCAGACCGCCGCGCGATGCTGCGACGGCGCCCCTGCGGGGCATCGCCTAGCGGCGCGCCGCCTTCATGATCCGGCCCTTATCGCGCTGCCAATCGCGATCCTTTTCCGAATGGCGCTTGTCGTGCTGCTTCTTGCCTTTCGCGAGGCCAACTTCCAGCTTGGCGCGTCCCGACTTCCAATAGAGTTCGAGCGGCACCAGCGTATAGCCGCGCCGCTCCACCGCGCCGACCAGCCGATCGAGTTCGCGGCGATTGAGCAGCAGCTTGCGCGTGCGGGTCGGATCGGTTTCCACGTGGGTCGAGGCCGAGTTCAGGGGATTCAAGTGGGCGCCGAAAAGGAACGCCTCGCCGTTCTTGACATACACGTAGGCTTCGGCAATCTGCGCCTTGCCGGCGCGCATGCTCTTCACTTCCCAGCCCATCAAGGAGATGCCCGCCTCGAAACGTTCCTCGATGAAATAGTCGAAGCGCGCTTTGCGGTTCACGGCAATCGGCGGCAGTTTCTC
>CAZZWM010000084.1:0-18482 GCA_964657945.1 uncultured Steroidobacteraceae bacterium | reverse complement strand
TGCTGATCGTTCAGGGTGTCCCGCGCCCGAACGCCGCACACCCGCCTGCCCTGCCAAAGAAAGGACAGGGCCTGGGTGTAGTTGGCGGCGGTCGCACCGCGCGCCACGGCGGACTTGACGAAGGCCAGCACCAGACGCGCCGCGTTGTACATCTGACCGTCTTCGAACACGGCCCCGCCCGTCAGGCCGCGCGGCTCCAGTTCTGGGAACAGCTGCAGCACCGTGGCTTTGGACAACAGTTCCATGCCGCGTATCTGCCGCGACGGATCGCGGATGCCCGCGTTTCGACCGACGGTGAGCGTGTCGTAAGCCAGCATGCCTGCGGCGAGAAACGCCTTGCCTTGCCGGCCATGGCCGTAGGTGGGGATGAGAATGGGCAGGGGCGTGACCAGATGCGGCGCGATGCGCAGCAACGCCGAGCGCTGCGCACAGGAGTAGCGCAACCGACGCACGTCGGCATGCTGCAGGTAGCGGATGCCGCCGTGAACCATTTTGAAGCACTCGGCCGAGGCGCCGCTGCCGAAGTCGCTCTGTTCGATCAGCGCAACCTTCAGGCCGCGAAGCGTGGCATCCCACGCGGCGGCCGCGCCGAAGGCGCCCCCGCCAATGATCAGAACATCGAAGCTCTCGGCTGCCAGTGTCGAAAGATCGCGTTTCATGAATCGCAAGGTTCAGGTGTTTTCGAACACCTTCAGCGGGTAATGCTTGTCGGTGGTGTCGCGATTCTTGACCAGCTTCACCTTCTCGTGGTCGACCAGGTAGGACGTGCGCTGCACATGCGGGGTGGGTTTGACGTCGGTGTAGTCGATGTAGCGGTCGAAATCGATTTTCTGCCCCATCATCACCTTCAACTTGTTCTTCAACACCCACGCCATCGGGCCGATCTTGGGGGCCTGCGGGATCAAGGTGGAACGCATCGCCGTGCGGGCCGTGGTGACCATCCAACAGTTCTGCTCGCAGGCATGCACCTTGGCAATGGATTTCTTCGAGGTGTCGCTGGCAATGATGTCATCCCAGCTCTGCCTGGCGAGGTTGCCCATGGGCAGATCGCTGCGCACGTTGCAGGCCCAGACATCGGACCATGGGTCGATGAACGCAAAGCCCGTGCCGGCCACGCAGGGAATGAGACGCTGGTGGCCGAGGATTTTTTCCACCAAGCCTAGGTTCAAGTAGGCGCGGAACCAGTTCTTGACCTTGCCATCTTTGAGCAACTCGGTGATGAGGCCCTCGACCTGACGTGCGACTTTCACCCGGTCGTAGAAGTAATTATCGTTCTTGTAGAACTGCCAGGCGTTGTGCAGGGTGGATGTGGCGAGTTCGAAGCCCTGTTTGCGCGCGAACTCGTAGGTGCGCACCAACTGGTCGACGTTTTCATCCTGGATGACGAAGGCAAAACCCAGATCCGTGCCGCCGGCTTCCTGCAGCATGCGCAAGCCCTTGGTTTTGGTGGCGGCGCCGTCTTCTTCACCGCGAATCCGGTTGCTGGTCTCGGGATCTCCCTCGAGACTGAAGCGCACCTTGATGTTCGGATATTTCTTGATGATGGGCACCAGCTTTTCCGGGTGCAGCCCGTTGGAACTGATTTCCATGATCCGAGCTTTCGGATAAAGGATGTCCACCAGCGTCGACAGATCGCGCCGCAGCGTAGGTTCGCCACCGGACAAATTCAGGTTGTCGAAGCCTCCGGGAAGCTTCGCCAGGGTTTCCGGCGTGACCTCCAGTTTAGGCTCGGTCGGATTCTTCCAGATGTAGCACATCTGACAGCGAGAATTGCAGCGGAAAGTGGGTATGACCGTAAGATCCATGAAACGCCTTTCAGCGCGATCGACGCGCTGTTGAAATCAACTCTGTATGCCGCACACTATAGGCTACGGACCGACTCGACATCCTCGATAATTATCAAAGCGGAATCTGTGTCACAGCGACGCCGTGATATGGCAACTCAAGAATGTGACGTATGCACTAGCGTCGCTTGCGCCGTTGTGGTCTAAGACCCTTCTTGGCGAATATCCAAAGCTCTTAAGTTAACTATGCCGCGGTTGCTGTCCGTAAATAACTACTATTACCGTCGAGGGGGCTCGGAAGCGGTCTACTTTGAACACAACCGATTATTTGAATCCGCCGGCTGGCAGGTAGTGCCTTTTTCGATGCACAACGCACTCAACCTGACGTCGGCATGGTCGGAGCATTTCGTCGAAGACACGGAAGGGGCCGACCGACGCTCGCCGATTGAAAAGATTACACGAGCCATGGCCGCCATTTACTCCACCGAGGCGGCAAGGCGCATCCGCCGGCTGATCGCGGTGAGCCGGCCGGACATCGCGCATGCCCACAATATCTATCACCATTTGTCACCGTCCATCTTGGTCGAGTTGAAGCGCCGCGGCATACCGGTGTTTTTGACCTTGCACGATTTGAAGCTCGCCTGTCCCGCCTACAAGATGTATGTGGACGGCGCGGTGTGCGAGGCCTGCCACGGCGGCGCGCTGCGCAATGTGATCAAGAATCGCTGCATCAAGAACTCCACCGCCATGAGCGCGCTGGTCTGGCTGGAGGCCACCGTGCACAAGGCGCTGAATCTCTATCAGAATTCGGTGTCTCGATTCGTGGTGCCAAGCCGTTTTTTCATCGAGAAGTTCTCGCAATGGGGGGTCGATACCCGCAATTTCTCGCATGTGCCCAACTCCATCGATGTCGAGGCCTTCAAGGCTGAAGGCGAGCCCGGCGATGACTTCGTGTATCTGGGCCGGTTGGTGGTCGAGAAAGGTGTGGACACGCTGATCCGTGCGGCCGCCATGGCCCGCGTGCGCTTGCGCATCGTCGGCACAGGACCTGAGGAAGCGGCCTTGAGGCAGTTGGCGGCTGAGACCGGCGGCCAGGTGGAATTTGCCGGATATTTGACCGGCGACGCATTGCGCGCGGCGGTCTCCTCGGCCCGTGCGGTCGTGGTCCCGTCCGAATGGTATGAGAACGCACCCATCAGCGTCATGGAAGCCAGTGCGCTGTCGCGGCCCGTCGTCGGCGCCGACATCGGCGGGATTCCGGAGCTGATCCGCGAAGGCGAAACCGGCTTTCTGTTCAAGAGCGGCAATGTGGAATCGCTGGTCGAGACCCTGACAAAGGTGCAGCGACTGCCGTCTTCTCAGTTACAGCGGATGGGCGCTGCGGGAAGGGAATGGATGCGCGCCGAGTTCAGCCCCACGGCCTACCGAGACCGCATGTTGGAGCTGTACGGACAGGTGGGCGTTTCTTTGAAGAACACTGCATAATGCTGGGGGGAGTGAAGGGATGATCGACAAGCAAAGCAGCGGCCTAAAAATCATGGCGCTCGGCCTGCGCGGCATGCCTGAGGTACCGGGCGGCGTGGAGGTGCACGCGTCCGAGCTATACCCGCGCCTCGCCGGCATGGGCGCGACGGTTACCGTGATCGGCCGTAGTCCCTACAAACCGCCCAATTCGCCCGCCTCCTGGAGAGGCGTTGCCGTGCGCTGGCTCTGGTCGCCGACGGTGCAGGGCGTCGAGGCGCTGGTGCACACTTTTCTCGGCGTGTTGTATGCCGGCGTGCGCCGCCCCGACGTGTTGCACATCCATGCGGTGGGACCTTGGCTGCTGGTGCCGCTGGCCAAGCTGTTGGGTTTGAAAGTCGTGGTCACTCACCACGGCCAGGATTACTTCCGTGAAAAATGGAATGCGCCGGCCCGTTGGGTGCTGCGCATCGGCGAGCGCTGCGGCATGAGCTTCGCCGATGAACGAATCGTGATCTCGCGCGGACTGCTGGAACTGTCGCACACCAAGTATGGCCGTAATGCCACCCTGATTCCGAACGGCGTCGGCGCGCGTCTGCCGCCGACCGGCGAGGAGTTGGTGGCGAAGCTGGGCCTGGACCCGCAGCGCTACATCATTCAAGTGAGCCGTCTGGTGCCGGAGAAGCGCCAGCTCGACCTGGTCGCCGCCTTCAAGGCGGCTGCTCTGCCCGGCTGGAAACTGCTGCTGGTGGGCGGCGCGCAAGGATCCCAGGTCTATGCGAAACGGGTCGAGGAGCAGTGCGCCGGCAACCCCGCCATCATTCGCACCGGGTTTCTGCCGCCCCAGAAGGTGCATGAACTCCTGTCACAGGCGGGCATTTTCGTACTGCCCTCCTCGCACGAAGGCTTGCCGATCTCGTTGCTCGAGGCCATGAAATTGGGGACGCCGGTGCTGGCGAGCAACATTGCCGCCAATCTGGAGGTGGGGTTGGACGACGCCAGTTATTTCCAAGTCGGCGATGTAGAGACCTTGGCGACCCGTCTGGGCGAATTGGCTGCCTTGAGTCCAAAACAGCGCGCCGCCATTGCCGAGCGGCTGAAGAGTTCCTGCGAACACTACGATTGGGATGGCATCGCCGCATCGACCTTCAAGGTGCTGGAGCGCGCGGCGCGCGGCTTCCGACCGGTCGAAGCCCCTGCCCCTCTCACCACCCGGGTGGCACCGCGCCTCGGACCTTGAAAACGGCCCATGCCCATCAAGCGACTCATCGAGAGATTGTTCGGACGAACTGAGCCGCCTGCCGCCCCACCTGCAAAGAGTCAGGAACGCCACTGGATATCGAATCCATGGCATGCCGTGTCCATAGCGCCCTGCAAACAAGCCTGCATTCCGGCGCGAAACGCATTTCGTGTGCGCTATCTTTCCAAGCAGGCGCCACCATTGCCGTTGAAAGGCTGCACCAGCCGCAATTGTGAATGCCGCTACCGGCATCACGAAGACCGGCGCGGGACTTTGCGGCGCGCCTCGGACGGCCTGTCACCGCGCAGGCCCTGGCATGGCGCAGAGCGCCGCGCGCCGCTGGGGCGCCGCGAATCCGACCGCGTTTAGGGCCGCTTCACAGGCTCTAACCCGAGCCGATAGTAGCAGCGAAACCACTCGACGAAATTGCGCACGCCCACCTCGATCGGGGTGCCGGGCTTGTAGCCCATGTCGGCCTGCAGTTCGGTGACGTCGGCGAACGTGTCCATGACATCCCCCGGTTGCATCGGTAACAGAATCTTCTCAGCCTTGCGGCCCAGACAATCCTCCAGCACCTCGATATACCGCGACAGATTCACCGGACGATTGCTGCCGATGTTGTACAGGCGGTACGGCGCCGGGCTGTAGGCCGGGTCCGGATGAGCGGCGTCCCACCGAGGGTCGGGCTGCGCCACGCGATCCAGCGCATGCACCACACCCTCGACGATGTCGTCGATGTAGGTGAAGTCGCGCTTGTGATGGCCTTCGTTGAAAACCTCGATCGGCCGCCCGGCCAATATGGCGCGCGTGAACAGGAACAAGGCCATGTCGGGCCGGCCCCAGGGACCATAGACCGTGAAGAAGCGCAGTCCGGTGGTCGGCAACCCGAACAGGCTGGAGTAGCTGTGCGCCATCAATTCGTTCGAGCGCTTGGTGGCCGCGTACAAGGACACCGGGTGCGAGGCGGGTTCGTGCACCGAATACGGCAGCTTCGCGCTCGCGCCGTAGACGGAACTCGATGAGGCGTAGACCAGATGGGCCACCGCGTGGTGGCGGCAGCCTTCCAGGATGTTCAGGGTGCCGACGATGTTGCTTTGAATATAGCCATGCGGATCCTTGATCGAGTAGCGCACGCCGGCCTGTGCGCCCAGGTGCACCACCCGCTCGAATTTCTCGCGCAGAAACAATGCAGCGATCGCCTCACGGTCGGCAAGGTCCGCGCGGATGAAGCGAAACGCAGCGTGGGCCTGCAGTCGATCGAGCCGCGCCTGCTTGAGCGACACCTCGTAGTAGTCGTTCAGATTGTCGAGACCGACAACCTCATCGCCGCGATCGAGCAGGCGCTGAGCCGTAGATGAGCCGATGAATCCGGCGGCGCCCGTGACTAGAATTTTCATTGTGGGTTGCCAGTATAGCGCCGTGGCCGCCTCGCTCCGCGGGCTTCGGAAGGCGCGTGCACTGGTCCACAGTTTATCGTCAGATATGTCACATTATCCCAAGGATTACACGAGTTTAGCGAGACTTGTGATAAATTGGCGCCGCCCTCACCGAAGTGTGCGGAGCCAAATTCCAGTGGATGAAATGCGCGCATATCCGTTACCCAAGCTTTCCGTCATCGTGCCTTTTTACAATGAAGAGGACAGCATCGGCCCCATGCATGCTGCCATCGTCAAGGCGCTCACGCCCCTCGATATCTCGTTCGAAATGATTTTCGTCGATGACGGCAGCATCGATGCGACGGCCGCGCGCGGCGAAGAAATCGCCCGCGGCGATCCACGCGTCCGGCTGGTGAAATTCCGCCGCAACTACGGACAGACGGCGGCCATGGCGGCGGGCATCCAACACGGCCGCGGCGAAATCCTGGTGACCATGGACGGGGATCTGCAAAACGATCCGGCCGACATCGAACATTTCCTGACGAAGATGGCCGAGGGCTACGACATCGTCGTCGGCTGGCGCTTCAAGCGTCAGGACAAACTGTTGTCGCGCAAAATTCCCTCCGTGATTGCCAACCGGTTGATCGGCCGGGTGACCGGCGTTCGCATCACCGACAACGGCTGTTCGTTGAAGGCCTTTCGCGGCTCGTTGATCCGCAGCATCCCGTTGTATTCCGAAATGCACCGCTTCATACCGGCCATGGCATCGATCGCCGGACCGCGCATCGCGGAAATCAAAGTGCGGCATCATGCGCGTCAATTCGGCCGATCCAAGTACGGCCTGTCGCGGGTGTACAAAGTGCTGTTGGACCTCATGGTCATCAAGACGGTGACTGCATTCACCTCGCGTCCCCTGACTTGGTTCAGCCTGCTGTGCCTGCCGCTGACATTCATCGGAGTGGCCGGCATCATCGGCGGTTTCGCGCTCGGCATGTCGCCCGGCGGCAAACTGTCGCTGCCGCTGACGGGCAGCGGAATCATTTTTCTGGCGGCCGCCACCATGTTGATGGCCAGCGGCACCCTGGGCGAATTGATATACAAACTCGGCGATGTACGCACCGAGGACTTCGCCCACCTCACCAAGAAATCGGTCTCTCAACCAAAGCATCCAACCGTATGAACAATCAGTCCATCCAAGTGTCCGCCATCATTCCCGTGGGCGTGCGCAAGACCGAATTGCGCGAGCTGTATGCGGACTACAAATCCGGGATGGCCGCGCTGGACGTGGGTTACGAATTCATCTTCGTGCTGGATGGGCCGCAGCCGCAGTACGAGCAAGGGCTGGCGCAGTTGATAGCCGAGGGAGAGCCGGTCACCGTCGTTTCATTGTCGCGCTATTTCGGCGAGGCGACCGCCATCATGGTGGGCTTCGAGCATGCCGTGGGCGGCGTGATCTTCACCCTGCCCTCGTATCTGCAGATCCAGGGTTCGGAAATCGGCAAACTGCGCGCGGCGATCGACACGGCGGATCTGGCGGTGGGACACCGGGAGCCGCGCGCCAGCCGCTGGTACGAGAGCGTGCGCCGCGGGGCGTTCCATGCCTTGCTCGGTTTCGTGACGCGCCTGAAGTTCCGCGACCTGGGCTGCAATGCGCGCGCCATGCGCCGCAAGGTGCTCGAAGAAATCCGGCTGTATGGCGATCAGCAGCGGTTTTTGCCGGTGCTCGCCGAACGCCAGGGCTTCCGCGTCATCGAGGTGCCGGTCAAGCAATCCCAGGCCGACCGGCACAATTACACCTACGCGCCGCGTAACTACACGCGTGCCTTCCTGGATATTTTCACGGTGTTCTTCCTGGTGCGCTTCACCAAGAAGCCGCTGCGCTTCTTCGGCATGATCGGCGTCGCCACCTTAGGTTTTGGCGTGTTGGAGCTGCTGTATCTGGTGGTCGACCGGCTGTTCTTTGGAGTCGCGCTGGCCGACCGGCCGGCGCTGCTGCTGGCCTCGCTGCTGATCGTGCTCGGTGTGCAGATCTTCGCGCTGGGGCTGCTGGGCGAATTGATCATCTTCACCCATGGCGGCGGCAACAAGGATTACCAGGTCGATCGGGTGATTCAGTATCCCGAGATCGACGCAACCGGGGTTCCCAAGAAGCCCGTGCCGGTGGCCAACCCGGTCAAAGTTGCCTGAGGGCCGCTCTCGATCGCACGCAGCGGTGCGCAGCGATCCTGAAGTGAGCGATGTTATTCAATAGCGGCATCTTTGCGCTTTTCTTCGCGGTATTCCTGCCGCTGTACCTGCTGTGCAGGCGCCAGGTGGTGGCCCGCAACCTGCTGTTGATCGTCGCCAGCTATGTTTTCTACGGCTGGTGGGATGCGCGTTTTCTGATACTGGTCGCCGTTTCGACCGCGACCGATTACGTGGCCGCCTTGGGCGCGGCGGGCAAGCCGGTGCAGCGCGCCGACCTGCTGAAAAGTACCGGCTTTCTGCTGCTGGTCACCGTCGTTGCCGTGGCCTTCGCGCGTACAGATGCGTGGTTGCTCTCTGCCGTCGGCGCGGGGATGTTGATCGCCGGCATCGTGGTGGCCGGCATCATGCGCGCGCCGGTCACGGCGCGTCGAAAATACTGGCTGCTGCTGTCGCTGACCATCAACCTCGGCATCCTCGCGTTCTTCAAATACTGCAATTTTTTCCTCGGCTCCGCCGTTTCGCTGCTCAGCAGCCTGGGTGTCGATGCGCAGGCGCCGCACTTTTCCATCATCCTGCCGGTGGGCCTGTCCTTCTACACATTTCAGGCGCTGAGCCGCACCATCGATTCGTATCAGGGCCGTTACGATCCGCAATATTCCATCATCAACTATGCGGCCTTTCACGCCTTCTTCCCGCAGCTGGTCGCAGGTCCGATCGAGCGCGCCGCGCATCTCATGCCGCAGTTCGAGACGGTACGGCCTTTGGACGCAAGGATGATCGTGAGCGGCGGCTTGCTGTTCGCCTGGGGGCTGTATCAAAAAATAGTCATCGCCGACAACGTTGCGCCCATTGCGGACGCGGTGTTCGGCGCGCCTGGAGGCCAAAGCGGCGCCGCAACCCTGGCCGGCGTGCTGGCCTTCACGCTGCAGATCTATTGCGACTTCTGCGGTTACTCGAACATGGCGCGCGGCCTGGCGCGCACGCTCGGTTTCGATTTGATGAACAATTTCAATTTGCCGTACTTCGCGCGCACGCCGTCGGAGTTCTGGCAGCGCTGGCACATCAGTCTGTCGCAGTGGCTGCGCGATTACCTGTACATCAGCCTCGGCGGGAATCGGCGCGGCCGTGCGCGGATGTACGCCAACCTGATGATCACCATGCTGCTCGGCGGCCTGTGGCACGGCGCATCCTGGACCTTCGTGGCCTGGGGCGGCTTTCACGGCGCCATCCAGGTGCTCTACCGCGTTTTGAAACTCGACACGCTCGTGGCCGGCGTGCGCTTCGCATCGCTGCGCGGCTTCGCCATCCACATGGCTTCGTGGGCGTTCACCATGGTGTTGGTGTGCATCGGCTGGATATTGTTCCGTGCCCACACCTTTCAAGACGCGGTCACGGTCATGAGCAACCTGGGCTCGGGCACAGGCTATGCGGACGGAAAATTTGCGACCCTGGCAGGATACGCAGCCCCCTTGGCCGCCATCGAGATCTATCAGCGTGCCTCGGGCCGGCTCGAGTGGCTGACCGTGGGTCCGTTCCTGCTGCGCTACTCGGAAAGTGTCGTGCTGATCCTGACGATATTCGCCTTCGGCGCGCATGGCAGTCATGAGTTCATCTACTTTGACTTTTAAGACCCTGGGCAAGCGGGTGCTCGCCGGCGTGGCGCTGGCGATGTACACGCTGCTGCTCGGTGAAGGCTATTTCCGCCTGGTCGATCCACAGGCACTGATGCCCCGCTACGTCAGCGGCACCGCCTGGGGTGTGCGCGGCAATATTCCGCATGCGCATTACTGGAATCACACGCCCGATGTCGATGTGGAATACCAGATCAACGGCCAGGGCTTGCGGGCCGATCACGATTACCCGCAAGCCAAACCTCCCGGCACCTGCCGGATCGCCGTGTTCGGCGATTCTTTTTTCTTCGGCATCGAGCTCGACTATGCCCACACCTATGAAGGGCAGCTCGAGAAGCGCCTGACCGAGGCAGGTTATCGCGCCGAAGTGATGAACTTCGCCGTCGGCGGCTTCGGCACCGGGGAAATGCTGCGGACCTTCGAGCAATTCGGACGGAAATTCTCGCCCGACGTGGCCATATTCTCCTGGGACGATTCGGACCTGCAGGACAATGTGCGATCGGGACTGTTCCGCGTGCAGGACGGTGTGCTCGTCGCGGCGAATGCCGAATACCTGCCGGGCGTGAAGACCTCCGACTGGCTGATGCAGCATCGCCTGTACCGGCTGATTGCCGATCACAGCGAACTGTATGCATTTGCCCGCGAGACCACCGAAGTGTTGGTGAAGCGCCGCCTGAAAGCCCAAGGCAAGCCGGACAATGATGACGACGAGGCGGCGGCGCAGGAATTCAACGCGCGGCAAAAACGCGCCGCCGTCGAATTGTCAACCGCCCTGCTGCTCAAGACCCGTGAAGTCGTGGCAGCCAGCGGCGCGGACTTCTACCTGGTCGAGATTCCTTTCAAGCTGTCACGCACGAAATTCAGATCCTCGCTCGACGTGCTGCCAGCCTCGTTGCGCCCGCAAATCCACATGGTCGACACCGCCGGCGCGCTCGGGAAAGTCGCGCGTCCCGACTTGAAGCTCTACTACGAAGCGGGCCAGGGACACCTGAGTCCCTATGGCATGTCCATCCTGGTGGATGAGACCATGAAGCATCTGGTCGCATCCCCGCAGCTTGCGTCCTGCAAGACTCAAGGATAATTCGCGGGATACTGGGTGCGCAGCAAGGGATTCGCCGCACACACGGCTGCCACGTTGACCCATTGGGCCGGCGCCGGCGTATTGCCCACCATGCGGGTCCAGAAAGCATGCGAGGCTTTGAAGGTCTGATTCAGTGCGTTGACGATATCCTGCGGCGAATACGGACCGCCCCACTTGGCGAAGTAATTGGTGGTCATGTCGCCGGACTCCACATCGAACATGGCCGTCATTTTCGGGCGTAGGTCCGTGGTGCCGCCGTCCGCGGTCTCGGTGCCGAGGTAGGCCTGTACGCCGGCGCTCAAGTGACTGGTCCCATAGGTGTTGATCGCGCTCTGGCCCCAGGTATCGGCGGTGCTGGCCGCAATGCGATTGGCGGCCATCCACTCTTCCAAAGCGACCGACGCGGCACCGCTGGCGAGAAAGGCGTTTGCCATGATGACACTGGTATGGGGAAAGGCCGCCGTCGCTGCCGTCAGCATGCGCTCGGACTGGGCCACGAATGCGGCATCGGAATAGTGCGGGTCGTTGACGCCGAAAGCGGCGGCCGCCTGGACGATGGCCGAGTTCTCTTGCACGTAGAAGGCCTCGAAGTTCGGATCCGAATCCAGATGATGCCCCAAGGCCTGCACGGCGGCGATGTAACGGTCCATGACCGGCGCGTAGTACACCGCCGGCGCGTACATGCCGGTGGACTGGCCATTGGCGCTCTTACCCCACCACCCATAGCTGCCTGCGACCGGGCTTGCGCCGTAGGTCGGATCGGTCTGGATGTAGGTCGGAATGACGCTGCCGTCGCCGCTCGACCACGCACGGGGGCTGTACCACACCAGCATCACCACCAGGCGCTTCGGCTTGTTGTACTGCGTCTTGAGCCGTTGCAACGCCGCATCGATCACCGAGAAGTCATAGTTGCCCTTGGTCGGCTCGATGGCGCCCCAAGTGATCAGCATGCGGTAGCCGAGGATGGCATCCTGGTTGTTCAAATCATTCATTTCGTTGGCCACGAAGGTGCTGGAACCGCCCCCGGTGACGATGCCGTAGGAAGCCATGTAGTGACCGGGGTTCCACTTGATCTGGTGGGTGCCGGCCGGTGTCGGCGTCGTGGGCTGGGTGGGCACGCATTGCGCGTTGACGCAGACCTGCGACGGAGGATTGGGCTGCGGCGTCGCAGTTTGCGCTCGAGCCGAACCCGCGGTGAAAAATCCGATTGCGCAAAATGCCGCGCCCGCCGCAATTATGTCAACTCGGCTCATCAGCGATCTCCTGGAGAACATATCGTCGGGAGCAAACTACTCTCAACGATCTGCCTCGATCAACTGTCGATGCCTTGCGACAGTGCAGATTTGCGTTGCTGCTGTGCGACCGCCAACTCGAGAGATGGCGTTTCTGTTTTGATTCTTGTGACCTGCGGCACAGTATCCATGAGCAACGCCATGCGCCGCGCGCAGATGACGCCCGACAGATACCAGAACATGTAGGTGACCGCGGTGAAGTAGTGAAACGCGTTGTAGAACATCGCCACCATGAATATGCCGACGACACCGGGCCACCCGGCGGCGAGTGCGGCGGTGATCGAATCATCACGGCGCGCCACATACAGACTGTCCGCGAAAATCAGCCAATTCAGCAGCGCAATCAACAAAATGCCGAACACTCCGAACTCCAACACCAAGCCCGCAAAGGAGATGCTCAGGAAACTTTGGAACAGAAGAAAATAGCGGCCCTCGAAGTTCTTGCTGGTCTGCGAGGGCGAGACATTGCCCAGCCCCAAACCGAATGCCAATTGCACCGGGTCCTTGGCCAGGTACTGCAATGGAACGACAATCGCATCGCCGCGGTGCGCTTGCTTGTCCGAGCCGATGCCCTCGACATGTTTGTCGCTGTGGGAAACGAGGTAGTTGTTGAGCGTCTTCTCGTTGGTGAAAAAGTCCAAGAGATGTACGGCCTTGGGATTCATGGCCTCCATCTGATCGTACACAGGCACGAATATCGCGCCGAATACCACCAGCGCGGCCAGCGTCAAGCCCGCGTAGCGCAGCCGCTTGCCCCGCTCCGCGCCCAGCACCAGGGTGAGGAACATGCCGAAGGGCACGAACAACACCGTCACCTTGGTTTCGTTGATGGTGGTCGGAAACAGCAACAACAGAAACACCCACATGTAGCGAAACACGCTGACGCGGTGCTTCAGCAGGAACCCGGTCCATACCAGGGCGGCGCAGATCAGGAACATGGAAAGAATGCCTGAATCCATCAACGTGCCGCGCACCACATCGCCCGTCCAGCGCTCTGCGCTGATGACCACCCAGCGCTGATAGATGGTGATGGGCAGCTGCAGGAAGCACAGTCCCAGGATCAGCATCAATTGGCGCTTCAGCTGTTGCTCGGTCAGCGGCATCACCATCGCGAGGAAGAACAGCGGCGCCGCTTTGAAATAAAAGCGCATGCCGGTGATCATGGGGCCCGAGCCCGGATCGTTGTTGATCACCCCGCAAATGATCACGAACACCAATGAGCCGCACACCAGCCAGTACTTCGGGGCCACCCAGCGGAAGCGATTCAGCGTGCCGGCAAATATCACGTAGAGAACGACGATTGCCGACATCATTTCGGGCACATAGCGCAGCAGCGGCGGCAGCTTCAATTGCGCCACCAGAAAATCACTCAACATAGAGACGCAAATCAGCGCCAGAGTGAAAGCTTGCATCGCTTATCCGCTATCCCGTGTCATATCGTAAGTTAACAAAATCGCAGTCCGCCGCCTGCCGCGAGGCCCGCCGAATATACCGCTCGGAGCGGAAAAACACCCGTGAATCACGCGCAATTTCCGCTCATTTGCGCAGGAAAATCGACTCGAAATAGCGCCGCGACAGGAATGCCGCCAGGGTCGACACGGCGAAGCAGACGGCACATCCAATCCACAGCGGCCCGATATGGTGCAGGGAGGGCATCAACCAGGTGTCGACTGTGAAGCGATCGAACACATCGAAGACATATTGGTGAATCAAGTACAGTCCATAACTGATGTAACCCAGGAAGGCCAGCACCCGTGCAACGCCGCGCGTCTGCTTCGGCCTGCGGCCGTCGTTGCCGGCGATCATGCGCAACAGCAGCGCGGCAAACAGCAGCACGAACGGCAGCCGGTACAGCGGCGTGAGCCAAGGGCTCACCGACACGCCGGCGTCCATGAATGCCACGATGGGCGAGGTCACACCGGCAGCCGCCACCAGTGTCAGCGTCCAGCGCCTGATGTTGGCGCGATTCAGGGCGCCGCTGCGCAAACAAACCGCGATCAAGGCGCCGGCCAGCAGCCAGGGCGCGTTGCCCCACAGCTTGTAACGAAAGTCGACATGCGGCGCGAAGCGGGACAGCGCCCCCAAGGCCACCAACGATGCCAGGCAGTACAGGGCAATCCCCACCGACAGCGGGCGCAGGGGGCGATTGCGCGCAATCCAAGGCCACACCAGGTAGAACTGCTCCTCCACGGCGAGCGACCACATGGGCCCGTACTCATTGCTGCTGGCGCCGACCATCCCGGCCATGTTGGCGATGAACAGCACCGCGGCGAGCACGAAATTCCAGCTCACATGACCGGTGGCCTTGAGCAACACCAGCAGCAAGAAATACGCCGGCAAGATGCGGCAGGCACGGCGCTTGTAGAATTTGCCGAAGAAGGACCGGTCGGAGCCGCCATCGACGATGATGCCGGTGATGAGAAATCCCGACAGCACGTAAAACAGATGCACGCCGGCCGCACCCCAGGAGGTCAGGTACACCAGCACGCGAGCGACGCCATCGAAGCTCGGGTATGCAGCCCGGCCGTCGACGCCGTGAAACAACACCACCATGGAAATGGCCACGCCGCGCAGCACATCCAGGCCCGGGATATGACCGCGGAATCGCAGCGGTTCGATGTTGCTCGCGGAGGATGCGCCGGTGTTCATGTACGGACGCAGCCAGGCATGTCAAGGACCCGTGAAGGAGCACACAGTTCCGGATTGCAGCAGGGCTTCGCGGATGTCACGGCTGTCGATAAATGATAGATTCGCCGCGGATGGGCACTCCACAAGCAGCGGCGAAAATCGAAGGGTCCGCTCGCGCCTATCCCGATGCGAAGATCACGTCCTTGGAGAGCATGCGCGGGCTCGCCGCGCTGCTCGTGGTGGTGCATCACGTTCCCGGCTGGAACCTGCAGATTCACGATGTTAGGTTCCTGCGCAATGGTTACCTGCTGGTCGATCTGTTCTTCGTGCTGTCGGGCTTCGTCATCCACCGCGCCTACGCGGACAAGATCGCCTCCTTTGCGCAGCTGGTGCGTTTTCAATTCCTGCGCTTTGGACGGCTGTATCCGGTGCACCTGCTGTTTCTGGCCGTGTTCGTCGCCATCGAGGCCTCGAAATACTTCGCTCAATCGCGCATGGGACTGGCCATGCCCAACACGGCCCCCTTCCGCGAAAGCGGGTGGGGCGCATTCATCGAACAGGTGCTGCTGCTGCAAGCCATCGGGCCCACCGGCAACGCATTGACCTTCAATTCCGCCGCCTGGTCCATCAGTGTCGAATTTTATACTTATCTGGTCTTTGGCTTGACGGTGCTGTTCGCCGACCGTTTCAAACACGTGGTGTTCGCATTGTTGGTGTGCATCACCGTGCCGATGCTGATCACCAAGACCACCTTCGGCTCCACCGATCTGGTGCGATGCATCGCGGGATTCTTCTGCGGCTGCCTGACGTCCTTCGCCTTGCAAAAAATGACTCGTCGATTCCACTCCGCGGTGCCGGCGGCAGCCTTCCTCGCCCTGTTCGTATTTCTCGGCTTCGAAACCAATTCGCATTTCAACGTCGTGGTCGACCTGCTGACCGTGGTGCTGATCGTATCGCTGACCCGATCCGAAGGCGGTTGGATCCATGCCTTGCTCGATATGCGACTGCTGGCGTGGCTGGGCACCATCTCCTATTCGGTGTACATGTCGCACACCGCGGTGATTTGGGCCTTCAACCAGGTATTTCGCATCATCTTCAAGCGGCCGGAGATTTTTCTGGAAGATCGCATGACGCCGCAGTTGCCGCTGTCGGCCACGATCCTGGCCTACGTCGTGGTGGTGCTGTGCGTTCTCATCCTCAGTCAATTGACGTTCAATTTTGTCGAGGAGCCGATGCGGCGGAAATCCCGCAGCATGGGATTCCCGGGCAACTTCGAATATCGCCGCTGATCGCCGGCTCAAGGCTTGCGCGCGCCGGGCAGCGGGAACACCATCTTGCTCGACATCAAAAAGTTGGCGCTCAGACCGGCGCAGGAGCCGGCCCCCACCGCCATCACCGGGATCCATCCGGCGGAACCCCACCAGGCGATGATGCCGGCGTAGACGCCCAGGTTGAGACAGGCGCCCAACGAGTTGGCGAGCAGGAATGCAATGAACTCGCGCAACGGCGGGCTGGTGGAATGAAAGGTGAAATGCCGGTTGAGCCACCACGTCGTCGTGACGGCGCATAGGTAGGATCCCACCCGCGCCTCATAAGGCCCCACACCCAGCCCGCGCACCAGCAGCGCCACGGCGCCGGCATCGGCTGCGAAACCCGCGACACCCACCGCGGCAAATCGCAGGAACTGCAGCCGCCGATTCGCCATCGCATCGCTCACCGTCGGATCATTCGGATCGATTGCCCGAGGTAGTGCAGGCGCTTCATTTCATTGCGGGCCCGGGTGACCGTCGAGAGTATCAGGCCGCACACCATGCTCAGCAGCGCGGATATGAATAGTCCGACGATGAGCACGGCGGTCGGCAAGCGCGGCACCAGGTGAGTATGCAGGTAGGTGATCCACAGCGGCACGGCCAGGACCACGCCCGTCAACACCAGCAGTCCCGCCAGCAGGCTGAAAAAGGCCAGCGGCAGTTCTTCCTTAACCAGCAGGCCGATGTAGCGGAGTATTCGATATCCGTCACGAAAGGTCGACAGCTTGCTCACGCTGCCCACGGGTCGCTCCTTGTAGGGCGTGCGCCGCTCGACGATGGGGCAGCGCAGCTGCAGCGCGTGTACCGTCAGCTCCGTCTCGATCTCGAAGCCCGCCGACAGGGCCGGAAAACTCTTCACGAAACGCCGCGACATGACGCGGTAACCTGACAGCATGTCGCTGGAACGGTTGCCGAAGGTAAAGGCCACCAAGCTGGTCATCAGCCAGTTGCCGAACCGATGGCCGCGGCGGTATGCGGCGGTCGCGACCTCATCGCGTATGGCAGTGACCATGTCCACCGACTCGCTCATCAGCGTACGCACCAGCTCCGGCGCAGAGGCGGCATCATAGGTATCGTCACCATCGACCATGACGTAAATGTCCGCCTCGACGTCCGCGAACATGCGCCGCATCACATTGCCCTTGCCCTTCTGCGGCTCGAAGCGCACCACCGCGCCATGCTCCCGGGCGACGCGCGAGGTCGCGTCGGTGGAACAATTGTCATAGGCAAAGATGGTGGCATTGGGCAAAGCGGCGCGAAAATCATCGATCACCTTGCCGATGGCCACCGCCTCGTTGTGGCAGGGAATGATGACGGCGATCTGCGGTTCAGCGTTCGGCATGGTCGATCTCACGGGATTGGAAGATGCCTACGGCGACGATCAGCATGGCGGGCACCAGCACGGCCGAATAGCGCGCCAGAGTGATCGTCGGTAAGTGGGCGAAGTAGTACAACACGATCAGCGACGCGCATATCCCGGCTGCGCCCTGCGTCAGTTCTTGCCGGCGCTTGATCAGGCAGGCGCAGAACAATGCGACCAGCGGCAGCTGCAGCAACGAAATGAACACCGACTTGCCCAAGCTGTCGCCGAAGGTCCAGAACAACAGCAGGCCGTAGAGGATTTTCTTGACGAAAAATGCCGGCTCGTCCATCAGCTTTTGAATCGCGATCCGCCGCCGCGAGGCATCCAAGGCATTGCGCCGTTGCGTTTCGTTCATGCCCGGCTTGAAGATCTCATCCTCGTCACGCATGTCCTCGGCGCGCATCCTGGCGACGCTCAAAGGGTATAGCGCAGAGACCGAAAATGGCGCCTTGCCGAAGTCCTGCACGAAATCGTTGCCCTGATGCAGGGTGAAGCCCGTGTTGCCGACTTCAGGCGCGACGATGCCGGCCACCCGGCCATTGCGCAGGGACCACGGGGTGATCACGAGCACGCCGGTGATCAAAACCACGGCTGCCAACCTGAGCGGCAGGCGCTGCCCGAAAGGCAGCGCCAACAGCAGCGGCGTCAGCAACACGAAGGGCGTGTACACCGACTTGCTCAACACGCACGACCCCACGATCAGCCCCACCAAGACGGCGTTTCCGGCGGAAGGACGCCTTTTGATCTGCACGATGCCGGCAATCAGCGCGGTGAACAGCACCATGATGATGGGTTCGACCCAAATCCGGCTGGTATACCAAATCAAGAACGGATTGACCGCACACAGCGCCGCTGCCAGCACCGCCGGCGGCGCACTCCATAATGTTCTTGCCGTCCAAAACACCAACACACACATCAGGCCGAACAGAACGCACTGCGCCAGTTGCACCGAGTAGGGGTACCAACCGCCGCTCACCGCCAGCATGGCGGCGATGAAGAACGGGTAGACCGGGCCTCGCGAGGTGCTGGGTTCGCTGCTTGGATAGTAGGAAAACGCATGCAGCTTCCAGAGTCCAAATCCCAACGGGCCATGCAAATCCGGATCCAGGACCGCGTGCTGCGAATCACC
>CAZZWM010000083.1:0-18561 GCA_964657945.1 uncultured Steroidobacteraceae bacterium | reverse complement strand
GGCAATCCCAGCTTCTCGAAGTTGGGCATTTCCGACGGAATGGTGCGAATCACCATGCCGACGTTCAGCTGTTGCATGAACACATTGACGCGAAAGCGCGCCACTTCAGGAATCGCGATGGCGAAGTTGCACTCCAGCTCCTTGGCGAACTCCGCGCGCTGGCGCTCGTTCATGATGGAATGTGCCAACGCCCGGGCGACATCGCCGGTCAGCTTCTGCGAGCCCAAGGGTTGCATCTTGCCCTGCAGCTTGAGGCTGGGTGGAAAGTCCTTGGAGATGAACAGGTCGGAACCGCCGGCCTTGGTCATGGCCGTCAGCAATTTATGCAGAAAGCTTTTGGCCTGCTCTTCGCTCAGCGATGTCGACATTTCTCATCCTCGAGGGCTTCGTTCCCGACTATAGCCAGAGGACACAGGCCAGTCCGCGACGGACTTAACAACCTCAAGACAGGCGGCAGCGGGTGCAGGTCCAGCCTCGCCAAAAGTGCCAAACCGTCGCTGTTTGGAGCCTGCTAAACTGACAAAATGCCAAGCAAAATCCCTGAAGGCGAGACCCGAGGATGGATCGTCCCCATCGGCGGCGCCGAGAACAAGGAAAACGATCGCGATATTTTGGAACATTTCGTGGCGGTGTCCGGCGGTGAGTCGGCGAACATCGTCGTCATACCGACGGCCAGCCGCCTGAGCGAAACCGGCCCGCGCTACGAGCAGATCTTCAAGAATCTGGGCGCCGCGAAAGTCGCGGTGATGGATTTCGACACGCGACGCGACTGTCAGGAGCCGGGCCGTCTGCGGCGCATCGAAGAAGCCACGGGCATCTTCTTCACCGGCGGCAACCAATTGCGCCTGACCACATTGCTCGGCGGCACGCCGGTGGCGAAACTGATCCGCACGCGCAATGCGCATGGCGTAACCGTGGGCGGCACCAGCGCCGGCGCCAGCATTTTGAGCGAGCACATGATTGCCTTCGGCGACGAGGGCTCCTCGGTGATTTCCGGCAGCGTCCGGCTGGCGCCGGGCTTGGGGTTGACCAACCGCTTCATCATCGATCAGCACTTTCGCCAGCGCGATCGCCTGGGCCGCTTGATGACGGCGCTGGCCTACAATCCCTTCGCCGTGGGCATCGGATTGGACGAAGACACCGCGGCATTCATCGGTCCGGATGAAACCGTCGAAGTCTCGGGCAGCGGCGGCGTCACCATCGTCGATGCCTCCGAAGTCAGCTACTCCTCCGTGGCCGAATCGGTGGAAGGGCAGCCGATCTGCGTCTTGGGATTGCGGCTGCACTTTCTGGTCGCCGGCGCGACCTTCAACTTGCATACGCGACAGGCTTTCGCCGGCGGGTTGGTTCGACCCAAAGAATAAAGCAATGCGCATACTCGATCGTTCCGTCTACGTAGGTCCCTCGCTGTATGCGCGTTTTCCGGTCATTCGCCTGGAATTGGATTTGGGCGCGCTGGAGCAATGGCCGACCGGACGTCTGGGTGGCGGCTTCGTCGACGCCTTGGCCGCCGCGCTTCCCGGGCTCGCTGAACACGGTTGTTCCTATCGCGAACCCGGCGGCTTCTTCCGCCGCATGTGCGAGGATGACGGTACCTGGCTTGGACATGTGCTGGAGCATGTCGCCATCGAGTTGCAGAACTTGGCCGGCGAAGCAGTCACCTTCGGCAAGACCCGATCCGCCGGCGCTCCCGGCATCTACACCGTGATATACGAATACGCGCAGCGCGACGAGGGCATCGCGGCCGGCGAACTCGGCCTGAAACTGCTGTGCTCGCTGCTGCCTTCGAACCTCCGTCCCGCCGGCAGCGTGCCGGAGGACTGGGATTGGAGTGCGGCGCGCGATGAGTTCATCCGCTTCGCGCAGCGTCGCGCCTTAGGTCCCTCGACCGCCGCCCTGGTGCGCGCCGCCGAACAGCATGACATCCCGTGGCTGCGTCTCAACGAACAATCCCTGGTGCAGCTGGGTCACGGCAAATTTCAGCAGCGCATTCAGGCCACGGTGACGGGCCGCACCTCGCATATCGCGGTCGAGTTGGCGAGCGACAAGGAAGAGACCAACAAGATACTGGCCACCTTGGGCTTGCCGGTCCCGCAACAGGAACTGGTGCAGACCGAGGGACAGGCGGTGCGCGCGGCGCAGCGCATGGGATTTCCCGTGGTCACCAAGCCCTACAACGGCAATCACGGGCGCGGCATATCCATCCGCCTCACCAACGACGAAGAAGTCCGGCAAGGATTTCTGATCGCGCGCGAACATGCGCGCTCGGTCATCGTCGAATCCTTTCTCGAGGGCGACGACCATCGGCTGCTGGTGGTGAACGGCGAACTGGTGGCTGCCACGCGGCGCACGCCCGGCCACGTGGTCGGCGATGGCCGGCACAGCATCGCGCAGTTGGTGGAGATCGTGAACCAGGATCCGCGGCGCGGCGTCGGCCACGAAAAAGTGCTGACGCGCCTGGAGTTGGATGCCCAGGCCGGCAAGATGCTGGACGCGGTGGGCATGACAGCCGATTCGGTTCCTGCGCCGAGCCAGATGGTGTTCCTGCGTTCCACCGCGAATCTCTCCACCGGCGGCACCGCCACCGACGTCACCGACATCATCCATCCGGACAATCGCGAAATGGCGGAGCGCGCCGTCATGGCCATCGGCTTGGATGTGGGCGGCGTCGATTTTCTCTCCAAGGACATCACCGAAAGCTATCGCAGCATCGGCGGCGGCATCTGCGAGGTGAATGCGGCGCCCGGGTTTCGCATGCATGTCGCGCCCAGCGAAGGCAAGGGCCGCGATGTCGCCGCACCGGTGGTCGCCATGTTGTTTCCGCCGGGTGCACCCGCGCGCGTACCCATCGCCGCGGTGACCGGCACGAACGGCAAGACCACGACGGCACGCATGCTGGCGCACCTGACCAAAATGGCCGGCTATACCCCGGGACTGACCACCACCGACGGCGTTTACATCGACGGTCAACGCACCGTGCAGGGCGATATGACGGGGCCGATGTCCGCGCGCATGGTGCTGGCCGATCCGCAGATCGACATCGCGGTGCTGGAAACCGCGCGCGGCGGATTGCTGCGCGCCGGGATGGGCGTGCGCGAAATCAACGTCGGCGCCGTGCTCAACGTGCAGTCCGACCACCTCGGGCTGAAGGGCATCGACACCTTGGAGCAGCTGGCCGAACTGAAGCGCATCGTCATCGAAGTGGCGACGGACTGCGCGGTGTTGAATGCCGATGATCCGCTGGTATTGAAGATGTCCGGGTACACCGAAGCGAAGAACATCTGCTACGTCACCATGAATCCGCAGCACACCCTGGTGCGCGAGCACATCCGTGCCGGCGGCCGCGCCTGCGCGCTCGAGGCCGGCGTGAACGGGCAGATGATCACCCTGTACGACCGCGGCAGCCACATTCCGCTGCTGTGGACCCATCTGATTCCGGCCACGCTCGAGGGCCGCGCCACGCACAATGTGCAGAACGCCATGTTCGCGGCGGCGATGGCGTTTTCTCTGGGAATCAAGCTCGACCCCATCCGTCAGGGTCTGCGCACTTTCGATTCGACTTTCTTCCAGGCACCGGGCCGCATGAACGTGTTCAACGAACATGCCTTCAAGGTGCTGTTCGATTATGGGCACAACGCGCATGCGGTCGGCATGATGGCCGACTTGGCCGGCCGTCTCGATGTCTCCGGACGGCGTATCGTGGTGCTGGCCGGTCCCGGCGACCGTCGCGATGAGGACCTGGTGGCCATCGCCAAAGCCGTTGCGGGGCGATTCGATCACTACATCTGCCGGCGCGACGACAACTTGCGCGACCGCGCCCCCGACGAGGTGCCGCGTATCCAGGCCGACGCACTGCGCGCTGCCGGGGTTGCGGCAACCGCCATCTCAGTCATTCCGGATGAGCAGGAGGCGATCGAGGCTGCGCTGCGCATGGGCGCGCCCGGCGATCTGCTGCTGATTTTCGCCGACGCGCTGGCGCGTTCCTGGAAACAGATCACCAAGTTCAAAACCAACGCGGGCGCCGATGCGGCCGCAACCTTGGCCCCGAGCCCGGTGCCCGTGAATGCGCCGCAGCCAGTCCCGCGACACGAACCCGCAGCCCCCGCCGAAGCGGCCGCCAATTTCAGCTTCGAAGGGTTGATTCGCGATGAGCGCGGCGTGCGCGTGGCGCCGGTCGGCGACGACTGAGCATCCATGCTGCCTTTCGAGGACTCGCGCCGCCTGATGGGCGGCAACCTGTACTTTGACGCGCCCGGCGCCGTGCTGGAGGTCATCGGCGCGTCCATCGATGACCAGCTGATCGCCGATTGGCGCTGCCGTGTCGAACGGGCGACGGCGCCGCTCCAGTGGCCACGCCGCGATGCCGTTGCGCGCCGCCACGCCGGCGGTGTTGCGCTGGCCATTGCCGCGCCCATCGATCAGCTATGGTTGGCCACCGAAATCAATGAGTGGGCGCTGTGCTCCGCGCTGTTCGAACGCGATCCGGTGCGCTGGCACGGACTCGAGAACCTGCTGGTCGCCCAGGCCCTCGAAGCCGCCATACCGACTGCGGCGGATCCGCCGGTGCTGGAGAAATCGGCCGCCCTCGCCCGCTTCGCCCGCCTGTCTGAGTTGGAATCTCGTCCGGCACTGCGCACGCTGCTGGAGGCCGCCGCCGCGCGTGGCCTGCCGCACGTCATCGACGACACCGACTTGACCTTGGGCGCGGGCACGGGCGCGCAAACTTTTTCGTTGCAGGCGCTGCCCGCGGTTGCCGAGGTGTCGTGGCACTCGCTGCATGACATCCCCACCGTCGTCGTCACCGGCTCGAACGGCAAGACGACCACGGTGCGTTTGTTGGCGGCCTGTGCCCGGGCGCACGGGTGGCATGCGGCCTACAACTGCACCGACGGCGTATTCCTGGATGCGCAGACTCTGGCGTCGGGCGACTATTCCGGACCGGCCGGTGCGCGCATGGTGCTGCGTGAACCGCGCACCGAGGCCGCCATCTTGGAAACGGCGCGCGGCGGCATCCTGCGCCGCGGCATCGCCATGTCACGGGCGCATGCGGCCATCGTCACCAACGTCAGTCCCGATCACTTCGGCGAATACGGCATCCACGATCTGGCCGGATTGGCGGATGTAAAAATCAGTGTCGCTGCCGCAGTCGGTCCGGATGGACTGCTGGTGTTGAATGCCGACGATCCGCAATTGCGCCGTCAGGCGGCGCAATTGCGGCAACGCTTCAGACAGGTTCCGCCACTGGGGTGGTTCAGCGTGGGCGGCGATCAAGCTGCGCTCGAAGCGCTTGCGGGAAGCGGCACATCGACGTGCATGGCAAGCCAGGGCCGATTGCGCCTCACCCACAAGGGCAGGCAATTCGACCTCGGACCCATCGCCGACATGCCGTTGTCGATGGGCGGCGTGGCCGCTTATAACATCGGCAACATGGCCGCCGCGGCGCTCGGCGCCATTGCGCTGGGTGTAGAAGCCGCCACGATTGCCACCGTGCTGGCGCGATTCGGCGCGGAACTGTCCGATAATCCCGGCCGCCTGATGCGCTTCAATGTCGGCGGCGTCACCGTGCTGCTCGACTACGCACACAATCCAGACGGTCTGCGCGCATTTCTCACCGTGGCCTCGCACCTGCGGGGACCCGGCTCGCGCCTGGGTGTCCTGCTGGGCCAGGCCGGCAACCGCAAGGACGAGGACATTCAGGAACTGGCGCGCGTGGCCGCAACATTTGAACCCGATCTGGTGGTGGTGAAGGAGGACGAAGCGCATCTGCGCGGCCGGTCCGCCGCCGAAGTGCCGCGCATCATCCGCGCCGAGCTGTTGCGCCTGGGATTGCCGGAAACATCGCTGCCCCTCGCCCACAACGAAGTCGAGGCCGTGCGCTTGGCGCTGCAGTGGGCCAAGCCCGCCGATGTGCTCGCCTTGCCGATCCATTCGAATGAAGCCCGGGCTACCGTGGTGCAACTATTGCGAGCGGCGCAGCCAGGCTGAGCGGGATGTTTCAGGTTCCGCAAAATGTCTGCAGCACCCGCTCCTCGGCCCGCGGCGCCGCGGCGTAACGCTCGGCCGCGGACTGCTCATCGAAGGGCCGTTTCAACACCTGCAGCAGCTCTTCGAAGGGCGCAAAGTCCTGGCGTTCCACCGCGGCGACGATCAGCTGTTCGATGCGATGGTTCCTCGGGATGTACTTGGGGTTGTTGGCGCGCATCAGCGCAACCCGCTGCTGCGGCGATTGCGATTCGAGCTCGCAACGGTGGCGCCATGCCATCAGCCAGTCATTGAAAGCCGGATCGCCCCCTGGGGCGGTCAGAGGATCGCACAGTCCGCGAAAGGTCTGGGTGAAATCCGCCGCCGTGCGTTGCATGATGGCCAGCAATTGCTCGACCAACCCGACATCGTTCGGGTGCGCAAGCGTCAAGCCGAGCTTGGATCGCATGCCGGCGATCCAGTGCTGCTCGAACAGCGGCCCGAAGCCCTCGATCACTTCGGTCGCCAGCCCCACGGCACGATCCGAATCGGCGTCGATCAGCGGCAGCAGAGTTTCCGCCAGGCGCGCCAGGTTCCACTGCGCAATGGGTGCTTGATTCGAATAAGCGTAGCGGCCCTGTCGATCGATGGAACTGAACACCGCATCGGCGTCGTAGGCATCCAGAAAGGCGCAAGGCCCAAAATCGATGGTCTCGCCGGACACGGTGGTGTTGTCGGTATTCATCACGCCGTGCACGAAGCCGACCAACAACCATCGTGCCACCAGCGAGGCTTGCCTGGCGGCGATTTCCCGCAACAGCGTAAGATAGGGCGCTGCGCCGCCCGCCAGGTGCGGATAGTGCCGGGCGATGACGTAATCCGCCAGGATTCGCACCGCCTCGGCATCGCCGCGCGCGCTGAAGTACTGGAACGTTCCCACGCGCACATGACTGGCCGCGACCCGCGTCAATATCGCGCCCGGTACCGCGCCTTCGCGAAACACATTCTCGCCGGTGGACACGGCCGCCAGGCTGCGGGTCGAGGGGATTCCCAGCGCCGTCATGGCCTCGCTGACGATGTACTCGCGCAGCACCGGACCGAGCGCGGCTCTGCCATCGCCGCCGCGCGAGTACGGGGTGCGGCCCGCGCCCTTGAGATGTATGTCGTGCCGGACATCGCCGGCACCGCGTATCTCGCCGAGCAGAATGGCGCGCCCATCACCCAACTGCGGCACGAAATGCCCGAACTGTTGACCGGCATAGACCATGGCCAGAGGCTCACTGCCGGCGAGCGGTCGGTTGCCGCTGAAAATCTGCGCCAGATTCTGGCCATCGCCGGAGTCGAACGGCAACCGCAGCTGCCGGGCCAGATCTTCGTTCCATTGTATCAGCCGCGGCGCCGCGACCGGCGTGGGCTCTACCCGCGAGTAGAATCGCGCCGGCAGGCGAGCATAGCTATTGTCGAACATGCGCCCATGTTAACTGAGCCCATGTTAACTGAGCGCCTCTCTGCCGATGCATGCGCCTATCGCAGTCCGAACGAAATCGTAGCCTTCCGGCCAGCGGCTGGCGCGGGGACCGGACACGTTCAGGATGTGAATGCCATGCCGATCCACGAACTCGTTGATTTCGCCTGCCGCCGCATGCGGGTTCAAAGTCTTGTGCGCATCGATCAGCAAATACGGACGTTTCTCCAGTGCGCACAAGTTGCGCGTCAGGCGCGCGCCGCCGTTCAACAGTTCGAATAAGAAGATCACCGTGCCATCACTATCCACCACGTTGAGCCGCGTGCGTTGCCGCGTTCCGCCTTGTGGCAGCGGGGTCACCGGATAGCGAGCCGCGATCACGCCGTCCTCGGCGCTGCGATCGCCGGGCACCCATCCGCCGCAGGGAAAGTTTGCTTCCAGCGCGGCATCCAGCGCGGCCCGGTCGACACCGGTCTCTCCGCCGGAAACGATTTTGGTGATGGGCATGGGGTTAGAATACCCGCTTGGCAGTCCGCCTTCCCCCATCCAGCGCACACATTCGCCGCTAATCGCGCCGCTTGAAACTCCACTTGAAGACGGGCAGGCGCTGCGTGTCGCCCGTGCTCTGGCGCAGTTGGCTCTCGCGCCGGATCATGGGCGTGGATTCGCGCGGATTCAATATCGCCCAGCGCCACTCGCTCAGCTGATGCTTGAGCAAGGGCAACAGCGATTTCTCCGAAGCAGACTCTTCCCCGCCCGGCAGGCTCAAGCGGCAATACAGGTCGAAATATTCCGCATACAAATTCTCGTAGTGCTGCAGCGGATCGAGAAACTCATCGTCCTTGGCGACATCGGTACCCACCTGGCTGGTGCACAGGAAGCTGCAGGTCGTGCGCAAGTAGCTGCCATGGGCGGCGACCATGGCCGAGGTGTAACCGCGATTCGGATAAAACTGCCTGATGAGCTGGGTGCGCTGTTCGCCGCGGACCTCTCTCTTTTTGAGGTGTTCGAACAATGCCTTGCCGTGGATCAGACTGATGGTGGTCTGCTTCAAAGCACCCACCTGGCTCTTCAGCGCGGAGTAATCCGCGATGCCGCGCATCAGGCGCGAATGCTCGTTTTCCCAGCGATAAAAAGAATCCGGTGTTTCGACGATGCGCGTCGCCACCATTTGCTCGATGGTGTTTTCCTTGCGCAGAGCGCTTTCCACGCAATCGGTGGACTCTCGCATCAACCCGGCAAACGTCATCCCGTCGCGTCTCACCCCTCGATCCTCCTATGTGACCGTCCTTGTTCACAATCGGCTTCCCTGCCCATCGGTATAACATGACAAACCAGCAATGACCATAACACTGAACTTGCTCGCGGCCGTTCTCATGCTTGTAGGACTGGCGTGCGCCATCCTGCCGTCGATCCCGGGCATCCCCATTATGTTCAGTGGCATCTGGCTGCTGGCGGGCGTGGACGAGTACCGCCATCTGGGCAAGGGTTGGCTCATCGGTATCGCCGTGGTGGGTTCGATCGGCATCGGCATGGATTTGCTCGCCGCTGTCCTCGGCGCCCAACGTGTCGGCGCCAGCCCTCAGGCCTTGTGGGGAACCTTGATCGGCACCGTGGTCGGCCTGTTCTTTGGGCTGCCAGGTTTGCTGTTGGGACCGTTCCTCGGCGCCGTGCTCGGCGAACTCGCGGCCGGCAACAGTCCTTTGCGCTCCACCCAGGTCGGCATCGGCACCTGGGTGGGATTGATTTTCGGCACGCTGATGAAGTTGGTCGCCTCGGTCACCATGCTGGCGCTCGCCGGCGCGGGTTGGTGGTGGAATCGCGGCGCCTGACTGACGGTTTTAGGCAGCCGTTGTCGATTCCAGCCGGCCTCGATCGTCGTTTAGATTGGAAACCTGAAATCTTTGACCTGAACCGGAGAAAAGCTATGAGAGTCATGGTGTTCGTGAAGGCCACCCAAGCCAGTGAAGCGTTGGTCATGCCCACGCGTGAGCTGCTGGAGGACATGGGTAAGTTCAATGGTGAACTGCAAAAGGCCGGCGTGCTGCTGGCCGGAGACGGGCTGCGCCCGAGTTCCGAGGGCAAGCGGGTGCTGTTTTCGGGGAAAAATCGCACCGTCCTCGACGGCCCGTTTGCGGAAACGAAGGAGTTGGTGGCCGGCTACTGGCTCTGGCAGGTCAAATCCATCGAAGAAGCGGTGGAGTGGGTCAAGCGTTGTCCCAATCCCATGCCGACCGATTCGGAAATCGAGATTCGGCCGCTTTTCGAGATGGAAGACTTTGCCTAGCGCAAAGCCCTCCAGCATCCAGGCCAGTGTCGAGGCGATCTGGCACATGGAGTCCGCGAAAATCATCGCCCGACTGACGCGCATGCTGCGCGACGTGGGACTGGCAGAAGAACTGGCGCAGGACGCCCTGGTCAGCGCGCTCGAGCAATGGAGCAAGAACGGCCTGCCCGACAAGCCAGGGGCCTGGCTCATGACCACTGCCAGCAACCGCGCGCTGGATCAGTTGCGGCGCTTGAAGCTCATGCAGCGCAAGCATGATCTCATCGCCGTGGATGCCGAACAACTCATCGGCGAAGCGGCGTCTGCCGCTGAGTCGCCCGATGACGTCGTCGGCGATGACCTGCTGCGCCTGATGTTCATTGCCTGTCATCCCGTGCTGTCCACGGAAGCGCGCGTGGCGCTGACGCTGCGCTTGTTGGGAGGGCTCACCACCGCGGAGATTGCGCGCGCCTTTCTGTTACCCGAGGCAACCATCGCTCAACGTATCGTGCGCGCCAAGCGCACGCTCACCGAAGCGCATGTGCCTTTCGAGATGCCGGATGCTCGAGACTTGGCGGTTCGCCTGGCATCGGTGCTGGAAGTGATCTATTTGATCTTCAATGAGGGCTATGCGGCCAGTGAGGGAAGCGAATGGATGCGACCGACCTTGTGCGAGGAGGCATTGCGCCTGGGGCGCATCCTTGCCGGGCTTGCTCCCCGTGAATCTGAAGCGCACGGACTCATCGCCCTCATGGAGATCCAGGCATCGCGCATGCGCGCACGCGTGGGCCCCGCGGGCGAACCTGTTCGGTTGCTCGATCAAGACCGCTCGCAATGGGACCCTCTGCTCATTCGACGGGGACTGGCGGCGCTCGAGCGCGCCGAGGCATTGTGCGCAACGCTCGGGCCCTATTCACTGCAAGCGGCGATCGCGGCCTGCCACGCGCGTGCGCGCAGGGCCGAGGAAACCGATTGGCCTCGCATCGTCGCGATCTACGATGCACTGGCCCAGCTGGCTCCTTCTCCGGTGGTCGAATTGAATCGAGCGGTGGCCGTCTCCATGGCGTTCGGTCCGGCGGCGGCCCTGTCGATCGTCGACCGCTTGGTAGCCGACGCAAGGCTCGGTGAGTATCACTTGTTGCCGAGCGTACGCGGCGATCTGCTGGAGAAATTGGGCCGCTTTCAGGAGGCACGCAGCGAGTTCACCCGTGCGGCGGCCTTGGCCGAAAACGCTCGGGTTCGCGAATTACTGCTCGGGCGCGCAGCTTCCTGCGGGGTGGCCGCTCAATAGCGTGTCAGTGTGAAAACCGCGCCCGAGCCGCTACTATCGCGCTCGGGATCCCCATGAACACCTCAGTCAGCCAAAACGAGCATCTACTGTTCATGACGCTGGTGCAGCTCATCGTCATGGTGGGCGCTGCGCGTTACATGCACACGGTTTTCAAGCGCTTGGGCCAGCCGGGCGTGGTGGGTGAGATTTTCGCCGGTTTGGTGCTGGGACCTTCGCTGTTCGGGCATTTTTTCCCACAGGCCTCGATCGCGCTGTTCGGTGCCCATGCTTCGCCGTCCATCACCATCATCAGCCAGATTGGGCTGATTTTCCTGATGTTTCAGATCGGCATGGATTTCGAGTTCCACCATTTGTCGACGCCGCGCAATCGCCGCGCCGCGGTCGCGATCACCGTGGTCTCGGTGGTTGTTCCCTTGTTGTTGGGTGCTTCGTTGGGGCGTTGGTCCGCCGCCGCGTTGGCCCCTTCGATCGACCCGGTGCGCTACAGCATGTTCATGGGTTTGGGCCTGGCGATTACCGCCGTGCCCATCCTGGGCCGCATCCTGCGCCAGTACGGCTTGACCCACACGGAGATCGGCGTGGTGGCGATCTCCTCCGCCGCCATCAACGACGTCATCGGCTGGTTGCTGCTATCCATAGTGTCCGCGTATGCCGCCACGCAACTTTCCGGCCGGCACGTGCTGTGGCAAGTGGGCGGCTTGATTGCCTTCGTCGCCCTTCTCTGGTTCTTGTTGCGCCCCGCTGTCGCCAAGCTCTTATCGCTCTTTCCCATCATCAACGGTGAGATGAACCTGAATTTCATGGCCATCATCATTTGCATGGTGTTCGTGCTGGGGCTGTGCACGTACCAGCTGGGGATTTTTGCGATCTTCGGCGGCTTCGCGGCCGGATTGCTGTTCCATCGTGACAAGACCTTCGTCGAGGCGTGGCGGCGGCAAGTGGGCGCATTCGTCTTGGTGTTTTTCCTGCCGGTGTTCTTCACGTTTACCGGGTTGCGCACCAATGTGTTGGGCCTTTCCACGGTTTCGGACTGGTCTTGGTTGGCCGTGATCCTCGCCACCTCGATTGGCGGCAAGATCGTTCCCGTGTATTTCGTGAGCCGCGCCTGCGGGTTCGATCGAAACCAGTCGACGACTCTGGGCGTGCTGATGAACACACGTGCCTTGATGGAATTGATCGTCATCAACATCGGCTTCGATCTGGGTCTGATACCGCAGAATGTCTTCACCATGCTGGTGATCATGGCGGTGGTGACGACATTGATGGCGGGTCCGTTGCTGAAGCGCCTGTTGACCAGCGCCGGCCACGCCATTCCGGTGGGGCTCGAAGCGTAGGATGAACCTGACCTGACTTCGCAACCAGTCGCCGTCCTCTTTGGCGAAACGCTCCGCTAAGCTGCCGTGCAATCCTTGTTTGCACCGGAGCCTTCCCTTGAACGCCAAGCCCGCCGATCCCATCTCCAAATATCCCAGCCCGCCCTTCCCCGAGCAGCATCAGCCCTGGCCTGGGTTGGCCTCGAAAATGCAGCCGCGTCCCGATCATGGCGAATCGAGCTACCGCGGATCAGGCCGGCTGAAAGGGCGTAGAGCACTGATCACCGGCGGCGATTCCGGCATGGGCCGCGCCGCTGCCATCGCCTACGCACGCGAAGGCGCTGACGTGGCCATCAATTTCCATCCCGACGAGCAGGCGGACGCCGATGAAGTGCTCGCCCTCATCCGCGCAGCGGGCCAGAAGGGCATCGCCATTCCCGGCGATCTGCGCAGCGAAAGCTTCTGCCGCGACCTGGTTGCGCGAGCCATCGAAGAGCTGGGCGGTCTGGACATTCTGGTGAGCAATGCCGGTCGGCAGCAATCGCATGACTCCATTCTGGACATCTCCACCGAGCAATTCGATGCGACCATGAAGACCAACATTTATGCGCCGTTCTGGATCATCAAGGCAGCGCTGCCGTCATTGGCGGCGGGATCTTGCATCATCGCAACCACCTCGGAGCAGGCCTACGACCCCACTCCGGATTTGTACGACTATGCGCAGACCAAGGCGGCGACCATGAATTTCGTCAAGTCGCTCGCCAAGCAGCTCGCGCCGAAAGGCATCCGCGTCAACGGTGTAGCGCCCGGACCTGTGTGGACGCCGTTGCAGGTGAGCGGCGGCGCATCGGCGGAAAAGCAGAAATCCTTCGGCGGCAAGACCCCCTTCGGCCGCCCCGGCATGCCGGCCGAGCTGGCCGGAATCTACGTGCTGCTGGCGGACAACCAGGCCAGTTTCGCGACCGGACAAATCTACGGCTCCTCGGGCGGTGCGGGACAGCCTTGACCGCACTCGCAATTTTGTGAATCACGCCCCAACGTTTGCCGCGTTAATTGCGCAAGATTGATGCGCGAAATCAAACCGCGGCGCGCAAACGATTAGGCAAAACCCTTAAATGGCCAGACTCATTCTCACTGTCGATGATTCGCCCTCCATGCGTCTCATGATGCATTTGACGCTCACCGGCCAAGGCTATGAGGTGAAGCAAGCCTCGGATGGCATCGAGGCATTGGACTTCGCCCGCAACAACAATGCGGATCTGGTTCTCACCGACATCAACATGCCGCGCATGGACGGCATCGAATTGATCCGCGAACTGCGCCAGCTCCCGGCCTACAAGACCGTACCCATGCTCGTCATCACCACCGAATCCGCCCAGGATCGCAAGGTGCAGGGTAAGGAAGCCGGCGCCACCGGTTGGTTGGTGAAGCCCTTCAACAACCAACAGTTGCTGTCCACCATCGCCCGCGTCCTATGAGCGAAGCTTCTCCCATGGACAAGAACACCGACGAATTGGTTGCCATGCTCGGCGTGATTGCCTCGCAAATCCGGTCGGCCATGCATGAGACCGACGGACCGGCGACCACTTTGGTCGAGACCGCGCATTCGCTCACCAAGGCGACAGAAACGGTCGCCAAGTGTTTGTTCGATTTCTCGGGATCGCCGGCCCGGGTGTTCCAGGACTTGATGCTGTTGCACGACGATCTGCACAGCCGCGCCGGCAAAGCGGCCACCGCCAGCCAGTTTCACGACAGGCTGGCGCAGTGCCTCACGCACGTCTGTTCGAACCTGACTTACCTGGCTGAATTCATGGCTTCCGGCGATAAGCAAAAAACCCCCGCCGATTGGGCCGCGCTGCGCGACCGAGTGCGCAGCACGCACAGCATGGAAGAGGAACGCGTGCTGTTCGATCGCTTGAACAGTGCCAGCTCGCCGCAAGAGCAGCAGCAAGCTCTGGAGAATCATCGAAGCGCCGCGCGCGGCGGCGGCAAAGTCGAGCTGTTCTAGCGCGCCGCGTTCAGCAGCCCAGCACTTCCTGCAGCGAACCGAGTTGTTTCTTGGCGTGCTCCGCGATGGTCACGCAGTCCTTGGCCGTCAAGCCGAGCACGGCAAACGCGCGCGGACCCATGATTGGCGCTTCGGCATCATCCTTCACCGCCATGCCGCGGCTCAAGGCAATGCTGGCCACCAGGACATCCGCGAGATCGGCTTCGCGGCTGCGGTGGCTCCGATCCACATCCAATTGCGAGCCAATGGCCTCGCACAGATGCTCATCGAATCCCCAATTCTCGAGCACCGCTTTCCCGATGGCGGCCTGCCAGCCGCCGATCAGGCTCATCAAAGCCTTGGGGTCCTTGAAATCGGAGGCCCGCCCGACCACGCGCACCATGATGTACATGCGGCCGATGCCATGCAGCAACCCGGCCAGGAACGCCTCATCCGGATTGACCCGGGTGCGCTTGGCCACCTCCAGGCACATGGACGCGACGATGATGCTCTGCTTCCACAGCTCGCCGAGCAGACCTGATATCGCACGCAGCGATTTCTCGTTCTTCAGCTGTTGCACCGCGAAGGCCATGGCGGCGCTCTGCACCAGTTGATGCCCGAGGCGTGTGATGGCCGATCGCAAATCGTTGAGCGGTTTGCCGGATTGATTGAAGGCGGCGGAGTTGGCGGTTTGCAGCAGACGTGCGGCCAGCCGCGGTTCGGCACCGACCAGCGTGACCGCCTGTTCGGAGGTGGTCGCGGGATCGGCCAGGGCATTGCGAATACGGATCACGATGTCGGGAAAACATGGAAGATCCACGGTTCCCGACGACACTTCTTTGGCCAGGGCGGCGAGAAACTGCAAGGCAGCGCCACGCGCTTCATCGGACAGAGGCGCCTCAGGGGAAGCCGTACTGGCGGTCGACATCAATTGCTCCCGAATCGTGCTGCGGGTTCATCGCAAGACAATATTGTCGGCCTTGATTGCCGGTTCTTTAGGGCTTTTCCCGCAATTTATTGTTGCATGCAGCCTCAGAAACATCGACTGGTTCTCTGTGCTTTCTTGGCCAAGGCGTATAGGTTTGGCGCGCCATGCCCCAATCGCAACTCAGGCCTGCCTTGCAATCCGAAACCGACGCACCGTCGGTCGATAGCACGCAATTGATCGGCGCGCTCGCGACGCGCATCGGCAATCTGGGCACCGAAGTTGCCGACGTCGCCGGTCATCTGGAAGAAGTCACGGGCAGCATGTCGCGGCAGTCCGCGGAGTTCAAGGAACTGCAATGGGCGGCCGAGACCATGGTGGCGGGAAACCGCGAGATCGACCGTGCCACGCGCGCAACCCAGGGTGCGGCCTCGACCGCCGGCGCCGAAATCACCGACTCCCGTAAGCTGATGGAAGAAGCGGTCCTCAATATCGCCCGCCTGACTCGATCGGTCGGCAATATGGAAGAACGCCTCGGCTCGTTCGGAACCGTCATCAAGCAGATCGGCGGCGTCGCCTCATCGATCGAGACCATCGCAAAACACACCCGCCTGCTGGCGCTGAACGCCGCGATCGAGGCCGCGCGCGCCGGCGAGGCCGGCCGCGGATTTGCCGTGGTGGCCGCCGAAGTCAAGAATCTCGCCGAAGGCACCCGCAAGGCCACGGATCAAATCGGCGCCATCGTGCGCGATCTCGGTTCCCAGATCGAAGGCTTGATCGCCGAAGGCGGCGATGCCACGCGGCACGCCGCGCAGGCAGCGACGGGCGCTGAGCGCGTACAAGGCGTCATCATCCGCTCCGACGACGCATTCAAGACGGTAGGCCGCGAAATCGATGCCATCGCCACCGCGTCGGCGGAGAACATGCGCCACTGCGACTCGACCATCGCGAAGCTCAGTTCCCTGTCCGAAGGACTCGAGCACGCCGCGGGCAACCTGGACCAGGCGGACGAACGCTTGAACGGCCTTTTGTCCCTGAGCGAAACGCTGATCGAATTCATCGCGCGCAGCGGCGTCGAGACCGCCGATACGCCGTTGATCCGGGCGGTCACCCAGACCGCGGCCCGCATCGGGGACGAATTCGCCGCGGCCATCAAGCGGCGGGAGATCACCGCCGCACAACTGTTCGATGAGAACTATCGCGAAATACCCGGCACCAATCCGCCGCAGTACATGACCGCCTACACCACGTTCACCGACCGGCTGTTGCCGCCGATCCAGGACCCTCTGCAAAAGCTGGACCCGCGCATTGCGTTCTGTGTGGCCTTGGCGAAGGGCGGCTATCTGCCGACCCACAATCCCGAATACAGTCGTCCTCAAGGCAGCGACGCAGAATGGAATGCGGCCCACTGCCGCAATCGCCGTGTTTTCGACGACCGCACCGCACGCAAGATCTCGCAGAATCGCAAGCCATTCCTGTTGCAGACCTATCGGCGCAACATGGGCGGCGGAAAATTTGCGCTCATGAAGGATCTCTCGGCGCCCATCCTGGTCGACGGCCGGCACTGGGGTGCGTTCCGCATGGGATATCGCGAATGCTGACGCCGCAAGAACTGGTCGCGGACATCGAAAGTTTGGCGACCTTGCCCGAAGTGGCTCTGCGCATTGCACGCATGGTCGATGACCCCCAATCCTCCGCCAGCGACATCGGCCGCGAGATCTCCAACGATGCAGCGCTGACCACCCGCCTGCTGCGGGTCGCCAATAGTCCCGCCTTTGGGCAGAACGGAAAGATTGCCACCATCAGCCGGGCCATCACGGTGCTTGGCATGCGCCAGGTACGTGACCTGACCGTCGGCTTGACGGCCATCCGCACTTTCGAGGGCATCGGCAACGAACTGGTCACCATGGAATCCTTTTGGCGCCACAGCGTGTTGTGCGCCGTGGCGGCAGGTCAGATCGCCGCGCTGCGCAACCGCAGCCAGGGCGAATCCCCGTTCATCGCCGGACTGTTGCACGACATCGGCCAGCTGGTGTTGTTCAGCCGGGCGCCGACATTGGCGCGCGAAGCGTTGTTGATGACCATCGATGCGGCCGATGACCTGGCGCTGTATGCCTGCGAGCGTCAGGTGCTGGGATTCGATCATGGCGCCGTGGGTGTGGCCCTCGCCCGGAATTGGGGCCTGCCCCAATCTCTGCAGGAATGCATTCAATTCCATCACGAGCCGATGCTTGCCCAGGCACACATCGGCGAGGTGGCGACCATACACATCGCCAACAGCGTGGCCGTGCTGGCGGAAATCGGCAGCGACGATCCGCTCGATGCGCCGCCCGTGTCGCCGGACGCGCTGCGCGCGGCGCAGTGCGATGCGCGGCAGCTCCCTGAGCTGGTGGCGGCAACCCAGGCGGCGGCGGCGGATATTTTGCCCATGCTCTTGGCCGCATGAACGCCCTGTGCTCTGCAGCACGCGTGCAGGGGTTAAGTTTACGGGAGTTTTGTCGATATTTCGGTCGCTGAACACCCCGAGGGATCCGCGTGGCCAAGAGAATTCTAACCGTCGATGACTCCGCATCCATGCGTCAAATGTCGCTGTTTACCCTGCAGGAAGCCGGCTACGAAGTGCTGCAGGCCTGCGATGGGGTTGAGGCGCTGGAAATGGCCCGTACCACCACCGTCGACTTGGTGCTGACCGACGTGCACATGCCGCGTATGGACGGCATCACCCTGGTGCGCGAGCTGCGTGCGCTGCCCGCCTACAAATTCGTCCCCATGTTGATTCTGACCACCGAGTCCAGTCAGGAAAAGAAAATGGAGGGCAAGGCGGCCGGAGCCACCGGCTGGCTGACCAAACCTTTCGTGCCGCCTCAGTTGATCGCAACTGTGGCGCGGGTCATCTGACCGTCATGTCACTCGACCTGGACATGGCGGAAATCGCCAAGGTCTTCTTTCAGGAATGCCGCGAGGGACTGGATGTCATGGAGGCCGGACTGCTGAGCCTCGATGCCAGCGCCGATCTTGAAAATATCAACACCATCTTTCGCGCCGCCCATTCCATCAAGGGCGGTGCGGCAACCTTCGGATTTTCAGCCGTCGCCCAATTCACGCATGGTGTTGAAACCCTGCTCGACGAGATGCGCAACGCGGCGCGTCCGGTCACCGAGGATTCCGTTCAGGTCTTGTTGAAATCCTGCGATTGCCTGCGCGAAATGATGGAAGCCATCGAAGCGGACCAGCCGCTCGATTCCGCCAAGACCGCGGCGGTCAATGAAGAGCTCGAGCGCATTTTGGCGGATGCCTCAGGACCCGCACGCTTTCCCGTGCCGGAGGCCACATCGCACATGGCGCCGCCGGCC
>CAZZWM010000082.1:0-19093 GCA_964657945.1 uncultured Steroidobacteraceae bacterium | reverse complement strand
TGGCCGCACCCTAACGCATGGCCGCACCTTGAGCATGGCTGCGCTCGCTGGAATCGCTGTGCTGGTCACCCGCCCGGAGCATCAAGCCATGCCATTGTGCCGCTTGCTCGAGGCACAGGGCGCGAACACCCTGCGGCTGGCTGCGCTCGACATCAAGGCCTTGGGGGATCACCGCGAGCTGGCTGTTCGCATCGGGGCGCTCGAAGCGTTCAATCTGATCATTTTCACCAGTGCGAATGCGGTGCGCTTCGGGGCATCGCTGCTCGATCAGAAACGTGATTTGCAGCTCGCAGCCATCGGATCGGCAACTGCCAAGGCGCTGCATCGGGCCGGCTACCACGTCGCCTTTACACCGGCCGAAACGCCGAACTCCGAAGGATTGCTGGCGCATCCGCAGCTGCAACATCTGGCCGGACATCGCATCTTGCTGATCAAGGGCAGCGAAGGGCGGCAAGTGCTGCAACCGGAATTGGAACGTCGGGGCGCGGAGGTGGTGGTGGCCGAGGTCTACCAACGCGTACCCGTGCTGCCTGGCGCTGATCGTTTGCAGGCCTTGCAACAGCAATTTGCAGCGGGCGAGGTGCATGTCATCACCGCAACCAGCCTGGCCGTCGGTATTGCGTTGCTGCAGATGGCCCCGGCAAACCTGCGCCTGGAATTCGAGCGCGTGCCCTGGGTGGTGCCGGGCGAAAGAGTCGCGGCGGCATTGCGCGAACGGGGATTGCGCGCTCCCTTGCTGCTGGCCGATTCGGCGGAAGATCAGGATTTGGTCGCTGCGTTGCTGCGCTGGCGTTGCAGCGCGTCGGGCGCGTAGTCGAAGGAATCGAATTTTATTTGGGCGCTCGCCACGCCTCGCCCCTCGAAGGCTTGACGGGCGGCCGAGATCATCGCGGGCGGTCCGGCCAGGTAGACCTCAAAGCCGCTGAGATCGGCAATGTCCTGCAACGGTGCTTCATGCACCCAGCCGGTCCGGCCGCGCCACTCGAAGCCCGGTTCGGAGAGTACCGGCGTGCAGCGCAGCCGCGGCGCCATGCGCATCAGCCGATCCAACGTGGCTCGTGCATACAAATCGCGCTCGCTGCGCACGCCCCAGTAGAGATGTATATGCCGTTGCGGTGCTCCCGAGGCTTCTGCGTCGGGATTCTCGATGATGTGTCGCAAGATGCTCAGCAGTGGCGCGAGCCCCGTGCCGCCGCCCACCAGCAGCATCGGCGCCGCCGATTCTCGATAGATGAACTGCCCCAAGGGCCCTTCGATGGTGAGCAAGGCGTCGCGGGTCTCGTCGCGAAACAACTTGTCGGTGAACTCCCCGCCCGCCACGCGCCGCACATGCAATTCCAGCGGCCTGGAATCATGCGGCGGCGAGGCGATGGAAAAGCTGCGGCGCCGGCCGCCCGGCAACAGGATGTCCAGATACTGGCCGGGTTCGAAAATAAAGTCCTCGGCCGCCGGCAATCTCAAGAAAAGCTGCATGACATCGTGCGACAGCGCGGTGGCGCGTTCGATGCGGCATGGCAGGCGTTTGATGACGGCCTCCGCTGCCGGCTGCACATCGAAGGTTTCCAGTGTCACATCACCGCGGGTGCGCGCCTGGCACGTGAGTATCATGCCTTCGGCAGCTTCGGCGTCAGACAGGCCGGGCGGCGTGCCATGCGGGTAATGGATCTCGCCATCGATGAGGCGTGCCCGGCAGGCCCCGCAATTGCCGCCTTTGCAGCTGTGCGGCAGATTGAGCGCGGCATCGAGCGCCGCGTCCAACAAGCTCTGATCCGGGCGGACCTCGAAACTGCGATCGGCGCTGCGGCGGGAGTTTTTTAGAGTGACACGCATGGGCGCGTACGCAGCGGCGCGTTTTTTGTCGGTCGAGCGTTTAAGTCGGCCGACTGCGCTTGCTGTCCAGCCACTCGCCGATGGGTTGCCACTGCTTCCAGTCCGGCCACGCCAGATATTCCGGCAATTCCAGCACGCCCATGCCGCGCGAGTAAGCGCGCACGTAGTTTTGCGCTTCCCGCAGACAGCCCAGGTACGGCACCTTCAATTTGCTCAGATAACCATCCAGCTCCTCGTACACCAGCGTGTGCTCGCGCACCCGGTTGGCGATCACGGCGAGGCGCGCCTGTCGGCGCGACACCTTGCCGATTTCGAGCAGCTCCGCCATGAAGTGACTGCAGGCTTTCATGTCGATGCTCGAGGGCAGCACCGGCACGATGATGGTTTCGGCGCGCCGCACCAGTTCATTCAGCTCGGTGCCATGAACACGCGCCGGCGCATCGATCACCAGGATGTCGGTATTGCGCGGCACGCTGCGCAAGCCGTCGTCGAATGCGGCAACGCCGGTGACGGCGGGCAGATCGACCGGGCGTGAGGCGAGCCAATCGAGGCTGGAACGCTGCGGGTCGTAATCGGCGATGCACACCTGATGCCCGTCGCGGGCGAAGAACACTGCGATGTTGGTGCTCAAGGTGCTCTTGCCGCAACCGCCCTTCGCATTCAAGACCATTACGTGGCGCATAATCCCCCGGCTTTTGTTGGCGGGTAAGGTAGAACTCGCGTTGTGATTGCGCAACCCCCGTGTGGAATTCGTCTGCATCGGCTATGCTCTCCCTCATGCGCATCGACTTTCTGAAGATGCAGGGGCTGGGCAACGATTTCTTGGTCTTCGACGCCGGCGCCAATCTCCGCCTCGACTCCGGCACGCTTCGCGCCCTCGCCGACCGGCACACGGGTGTCGGCTTCGATCAGGCGCTGATGCTGGAGAGTCCCCGCGATCCCGGCAGCAGAGTTTTCTACCGCGTTTTCAATTCGGACGGCTCCGAGGTGGAGCAATGCGGCAACGGCGCCCGCTGTATCGCGGCGCTGCTGTACGACCGAGCGCCGGAGATGGGACGCGAGCTCACCATGGGCAGCACCGGCGGCACGATTCGCGCCCGCGTGCGCACCGACGGGCTGGTGTCGGTCGACATGGGCGTGCCGAATTTCGAACCAAGCGCCATACCCTTCGATGTTCCGCGGCGCTCCGAGAGCTATTCATTGAACGTCGACGGCACCGAGTTCGAGATCGGGGCCGTGTCGATGGGCAATCCGCATGCGGTGCTGCGCGTCGCGGATGCGAAAAGCGCGCCTGTGGAACGGATAGGGCTTAACATCGAGCGCCATGCGCAATTTCCAAAACGTGCCAATGTGGGGTTCATGCAAGTCATCGACCCCGAACACATTGCCTTGCGCGTGTTCGAACGCGGCGTCGGCGAGACGCTGGCCTGCGGCACGGGCGCCTGCGCGGCGGTGGCGGTCGGACGACAGCGCGGTTGGTTGGAGCAGGATGTGAGGGTCGACCTGCCGGGGGGCACCGCGATGGTGGCCTGGCCGGGAGCCGGTCAATCCATATGGCTGACGGGCCCCGCCACCACGGTATTCAAAGGGTCCATCGATTTAACGCGATTCACGGGAGCTACACAATGACGACGAGTTCCGCACGCAAACAGGACATCCTCAACGACACCAGCGTCGCCGATTACTTGCAGACCTATCCGGATTTCTTCGAGCGCAACTCGGCCCTGCTCGCCAAACTGCGGCTGCCGCATGTGCGGGAAGGCGGCAGCACCATCAGTTTGGTGGAACGCCAGGTCGAGGTGCTGCGTGAACGCAATCAGTCCCTGGATCGCAAGCTGAAGGAGCTGGTCGATGTGGCCCGCGCCAACGACGCACTGGCGGATCGCATCCATCGCCTGAGCCAGCGCTTGATACGCGCCAGGACCTTGCTGGAAACCATCAATGCCATCGAAACCTCGCTGCGCGAGGATTTCGACGCCATGCATTCGGTGCTGGTGCTGTTCCTGGAAGATGCCAAGGCGTTGGAAGCCGATGCGGGCCGCTTCCTGCGCGTCGCCGGCGCGGCCGATGAGGAGATCAAGATGTTCGATTCACTCATGACCTCAGGCAAGCCGCGTTGCGGCCAGGTTCGTGACGTGCAGCGCGACTACCTGTTCGGCAAGGGCTCGGTTGAAATCGGCTCGGTGGCGCTCACGCCGTTGGGCGTCAAGGGCGCCTTGGGCTTGCTCGCCATCGGCGCCAGCGACGCCGAGCGCTTCCATCCCGCCATGAGCACCGAATTCCTGTCGCGCATTGGCGAGCTCGTGACCTACGCCTTGATGCGCTAGGGATTTTCGTGCGGCCCGCCGAGCGCGCGTGGATCGAAAAATTTCTATCGCACCTGGCGCACGAGCGGCGTATGAGTCCGCACACGCTGCAGGCTTATGCCCACGACTTGAGTTCGGTGAGCGAATTTTGCAAGCATCGCAAACTTCGCAGTTGGAGTTCGCTCGACAATTCCCAGGTGCGCGCCTTTGCGGCGGCGGAGCATGGCAGCGGGATAGGACCGCGGAGCATTCAGCGCCGCTTGTCGGCGCTGCGATCCTTTTATGAATTTCTCATGCGCGAAGGCCGCGCCACCTTCAATCCGGCCACCGACGTGCGCGCGCCGAAGACCAAGAAGCGCTTGCCGGTCACTTTGGATGCGGATCAAATGGCGCGCTTGTTGGATTTTCGCGCCGACGACTCCTTGTCGTTGCGCGACAAGGCCATCATGGAACTGTTCTACTCGTCGGGCCTGCGAGTCGGCGAGTTGGTGGGCTTGGACCTGAGCTGCATCGACCTGAAAGATCAGACGGTGCGGGTGCTGGGAAAAGGCAGCAAGACGCGCATCGTGCCCATCGGCCGCCATGCCATCGAGGCCTTGAAGCAGTGGCTGCCGCAGCGCGCCGGCCTGATACGCGGTGAGTCGGCCGCGCATGCCCTGTTCGTGGGAAAAAGCGGCCGGCCGTTGACGCCGCGGGCGGTGCAGTTGCGGGTGCATACTTGGGCGCGACGCCAGGGGCTGGCGCAGCACGTGCATCCGCACATGTTTCGCCACTCCTTTGCCAGCCATTTGTTGGAGTCGAGCGGCGATTTGCGCGGCGTGCAGGAGCTTTTGGGGCACGCCGACATCTCGACCACGCAGGTCTATACGCACCTGGATTTTCAGCGTCTGGCGGCCGTCTACGACGCCGCTCACCCGCGGGCCCGACGCCGGTCCTGAAGGGTTGAAACGCCGGCGATCGACCCCACGCTGGAAGATTCATGACTCACGATCCGCAGACGATTTACGGCACCACCATATTGGCGGTGCGCCGCAACGGCCACGTTGCGGTCGGCGGCGACGGCCAGGTGACCTTGGGCCAGAGCGTCATGAAATCCAATGCCAAGAAAGTGCGGCGCCTCTACGGCGGCAAGGTGCTGGCCGGCTTCGCGGGCGGCACGGCCGACGCGTTCACGCTGTTCGAGCGCTTCGAAGGCAAGCTGGAGAAGTTCGGCAACCTGACCCGTGCAGCCATCGAGTTGGCCAAGGATTGGCGCAGCGATCGCAGCTTGCGGCGTCTCGAGGCATTGCTGTGCGTCGCCGACGCGGACAGCACTTATGTCATATCGGGCACCGGCGATGTGATCGAGCCGGAACATGATCTCATCGCCATCGGTTCGGGCGGCGGCTTCGCGCAAGCCGCCGCGTTGGCCTTCATGCAGGGCGATTATTCGGCGCGCGACATCGTCGAGCGCTCGCTGAACATCGCGGCCGACATCTGCATCTATACCAACCGCAATCTGACCATCGAAGAGCTGTAAACGCATGTCGCAGATGACGCCGCGGGAAATCGTCGAGGAATTGGACAAGCACATCGTCGGACAAAAGGCGGCGAAGCGCGCCGTCGCGATCGCTCTGCGCAACCGTTGGCGCCGTCAGCAGGTGGCGGAAGCGCTGCGGCCGGAAATCACCCCGAAAAACATTCTGATGATTGGACCGACCGGCGTGGGCAAGACCGAAATCGCTCGCCGCTTGGCGCGCCTGGCCAAGGCGCCCTTCATCAAGGTGGAGGCCACGAAATTCACCGAAGTGGGCTACGTGGGCCGCGAAGTTGATTCGATCGTCCGCGATCTTGTAGAGATCTCCGTCAAAATGACGCGAGAAGAGGAGATCGCCAAGGTGCGGCATCGCGCCGCCGACGCCGCCGAGGAGCGGGTGCTGGATATTTTATTGCCGCGCGCACAGGGTGCGGGCTTTACCGCCGAAACCACGCCGCGCGACGGTGAGACGCGGCAGAAATTCCGCAAAATGCTGCGGGAAGGCGAGTTGGATGACCGGCATATCGAGGTGGACCTGCGCGCTGCGCCCATGGGTGTGGAGATCATGGCGCCTCCGGGCATGGAGGAGATGACCCAGCAGCTGCAGGGCATGTTCCAGAATTTGGGCGGCTCGCGCACCCGCCAGCGCAAACTCAAGATCAAGGAGGCGCTGAAACTCTTGGTCGATGAGGAAGCCGCCAAGATGATCAACGAGGAAGACCTCAAGCTGCGCGCCGTGGAGAACGCGGAGCAAAACGGCATCGTGTTCATCGATGAAATCGACAAAATCGCGCGCCGCCAGGAAACCGCCGGTGCGGATGTGTCGCGCGAAGGTGTGCAGCGTGACCTGCTGCCCTTGGTGGAGGGCTGCACCGTGAACACCAAGTATGGAACGGTGAAAACCGACCACGTGCTGTTCATCGCCTCGGGCGCCTTTCATATGTCCAAGCCTTCGGATTTGATTCCGGAACTGCAGGGACGCCTGCCGATTCGCGTCGAACTCGAACCGCTGGTGGTTGGGGATTTCGTGCGGATTCTCACCGAACCCGATGCGTCGCTGTGCCGTCAATACACGGCACTTATGGGTACCGAAGGGCTGACCTTGGAATTCGATGCGTCGGGCGTGCAGCGCCTGGCGGAGGTGGCCTTCGAAGTCAACGAGCGCACCGAGAACATCGGCGCGCGCCGTCTGCACACCGTGATGGAACGGCTGCTCGAATCGGTTTCCTACGATGCGGCCGATCGCAACGGCACGCATGTGCTGGTGGATCGCGCCTATGTGGAAGGCAATCTGGGCGAGTTGGTGAAGGACCAGGATTTGTCGCGTTACATCCTTTGAAGCATTGCTCGCATGCCCATACCCACCGACATCAAGCTGCGCACCGCATCCCGATTGCTGGAGGTGCAATTCGACGATGGCACGCGCTACGAACTGCCATTCGAGTACTTGCGCGTGTTTTCGCCGTCTGCCGAGGTCAAAGGCCATGGCGGCGGCGAGGGTGTGCTGCAAGTGGGCAAGCAAGATGTCGGCATCAGCCGGCTGGAACCCATCGGCAACTATGCGCTGCGCCTGCACTTCGATGACGGACACAACACCGGCCTGTATTCCTGGGCTTTGCTGCATGAGTTGGGCAGGGATCGAGCCGCCAACTGGGCCCGCTATCAGCAGCGCTGCGCCCTGGCGCGCTCGGCAAAATAGCGGCCCGATTCCCGCAGTCGGCTACAATGGCCCAGACACGAGGGCCCATGGCTGATTCCGATCGCACGGTAGATTTTGGATTCGAGAAGGTGGCGGCAGCCGACAAGGCTGAGCGCGTGCGCGCCGTATTTGCATCTGTGGCGCCGAAATACGACGTCATGAACGATTTGATGTCCCTTGGGGTGCATCGCTTGTGGAAGCAGTTTGCACTGTCATTGACGGGGCTGCGGCCCGGCGGCACTGCGTTGGATGTGGCCGGAGGCACGGGCGACCTGGCCGTCGGGCTGTTGCGTCAGGTGGGCAAGACCGGCCGCGTCGTCTGTTCGGACATCAATCCAGCCATGCTGGACGTCGGCCGCGATCGCCTGCTCGACAAGGGCTTCGTCGGCAATGTGGAATTCCTGGTGGCGGATGCCGAGCAGCTGCCCTTCGAGGAAAACACCTTCGATTGCGTCACCATCGGCTTCGGTCTGCGCAATGTGACCGACAAGGCCGCGGCATTGAAGTCCATGCATCGTGTGCTGAAACCGGGGGGCCAGTTGCTGGTGCTGGAATTTTCCAAACCGGTGGCGCCGGGACTTGGGGCCGTGTACGACGCCTATTCCTTCAAGGTGCTGCCTTTGCTCGGCAAGTGGGTGGCGCAGGACGCCGACAGCTATCGCTACCTGGCGGAATCCATCCGCATGCACCCCGACCAGGAAACCTTGCTCGAGATGCTGCGCGCCGCCGGATTCGCCCATGCGCGGTATCACAATCTCACCGGCGGAATCGTGGCTGTGCACCGCGGCTATAAGATCTGACATGCCGGCGACTGCGCCCTGGCTGGCATCCGCCGAAGCCCTGTTCAATCGCAACATTGCTGCATCGACCGAAGCGCGATCCTTGGCGCGGCGGCTCGAGGGCAGGTCCTTGCAGGTCGAGATCGAGGGACTGCTGAAGGTGCGCGCCTGTGTGTTCAATTCCGGTCTCGCGCTTATCAACGGCGCGGACGCCGACGGCGGGGCGGCCCAAGCCGGGGCGGCCTCTGCCGCGACGGCTGACGCCGTGATCAGCGGTTCCGCGCCCGCGCTGCTGCAGCTGTTGCGCGGCGAGGGGCCTTCCGCCGCCGCGCGCGCCGGCGTGCAGATCCGCGGTGACGCCGAAATCGCCAATCTATTTCGCCAGCTGTTCGCCGCCGCCAAACCGGATTTCGAGGAGGAGCTGTCGCGATGGATCGGCGACATGCCGGCGCGGCGCCTGTCGCAGATCGCGCGCAGCGTGCGCTCCTGGGCGCGGCGCACGCGCCGCACCGCCGGCGAGAACATCTCGGAATACCTGCAGGAAGAAGGCCGCGATCTGATCAGCAAGACCGAGCACGAAGAGTTCCTCACGGCTGTCGACACGGTGCGCGAATCGGCCGATCGCATCGAAGCGCGGCTCAAGCATCTGGAACAGCACATCAAAGGCATTCCTTGATGCGGCTGCGGGTGCTGAGGCGATTGCTGCAAATACAGCGGGCCCTGGTCCGCCATCGGCTCGACGATTTCGTGCAAGCCACCCACCTGTATCGGCCGATGCGCTTCTTGTATCTGCTGTCGCCGTGGACCTGGTTTCAGCGCAGTCTTGGTCGAACCCGCGGCGAGCGCCTGCGCCTCGCGCTGCAGGAGTTGGGACCGATATTCGTCAAGTTCGGGCAGGCACTGTCGACGCGCCGCGATCTGCTGCCGCCCGACATCGCCGACGAGTTGGCGCGGCTGCAGGATCGGGTGCCGCCATTCGACGGCGCCACCGCCGCCGCGATGATCGAACAATCGCTCGGCAGCGGCCTGGATCAGATATTCGGCAGCTTCGATTCCGTGCCGCTGGCCGCGGCCTCCATCGCGCAGGTGCATGCGGCAACCTTGAAAGACGGCCGCGAGGTGGTGGTCAAGGTGTTGCGCCCCGGGATGCGTGAGGTCATCGACCTCGACCTCGAGGTGCTGGCTGCACTGGCGGAATTGGCGGAGAAGTATTGGATCGAAGCGCGCCCGGTGCGCCCCGTCGAAGTGGTGCGCGAATACCAGAAGACCATTCTCGATGAGTTGGATCTGATGCGCGAGGCCGGCAATGCGGCGCAGTTGAAGCGCAACTTCGCCGGTTCATCGCTGCTGTACGTGCCGGAGGTTTATTGGGACCATTGCCGCAGCAACGTGATGGTCATGGAGCGCATCCACGGCCTGGTCATCAGTCAGATCGAGGAAATGCGCGCCCGCGGCACCGACATCGCGCGGCTGGCCGAAAATGGCGTCGAAATTTTCTTCACCCAGGTATTTCGCCACAACTTCTTCCACGCCGACATGCACCCGGGCAATATTTTCGTGCAGATCGACGATCCCTCGCATCCGCGCTATGCCGCCGTCGACTTCGGCATCGTCGGCACTCTGCAGCCGCGCGATCAGCATTATCTGGCCGAGAATTTCATGGCCTTCTTCGACCGCGACTATGCCCGCATTGCGCAGCTGCACATCGAATCGGGCTGGGTGCCGCGCGGCACGCGCGTCGATGAGCTGGAATCGGCGGTACGCACGGTGTGCGAGCCCATATTCAACAAGCCCCTGAAGGAAATCTCCTTCGCGCAGGTGCTGCTGCGCCTGTTCGAAACCGCGCGCCGCTTCGATATGCAGGTGCAGCCGCAATTGATACTGCTGCAAAAGACGCTGTTCAACATCGAGGGGCTGGGCAGGCAGCTGTATCCGGAATTGGATCTCTGGAAAACCGCGCGGCCGGTGCTGGCGCGCTGGATGAGGGAGCGCACCAGCCCACGCACCATCCTCAGGCAGATCCGCAGGCATGCGCCGGACGCGTTGATGGCCTTGAGCCAGGTGCCGGGTGTGGTGCAAACCCGGATACGCGAAGCCGCCGAGGGCCGTGCCCCCGTGATCGAGCCGGCGGGACTGATTCAGTTGCGCGAAGAGTTGCGCGTGGCGCGGGCGCGCCGCGAACGCTTAGGTGTTGCCGGGGTGCTGTGGTTGTCCGGCTTGATCTGGCTGGGTCTGGCAGCACCCTATCCCTGGCTGGGATGGATGCAGATGCTGGCGGCCATCGTGGTCATGGTGCGGTGAGAATCCAAGTTCCCAGCACCACCCATCATCGCGGGCGCAACTCTCGCGTCAACCTTCCGGTATGGACGGCGTTCGTGCTGCTGGCGCTGGGTGTGGGCGCGGTGGGCGCGATATTCTCGCCGGGCTTCTCGCCGGCCGCGATGCAATGGTACGCCGCGTTGGCGAAACCCGGGTGGGTGCCGCCCGTGGGCTGGTTCGGTCCCATATGGATCGTGCTGTACGTGCTCATGGGCACTGCCGCCTACATGGTGTCGCGCGAGCGCTATCACCGCGCCCACAGAACGGCGATTTCCGCCTACGTGCTGCAGTTGGTCCTCAACGGCTTTTGGGCGCCCTTGTTTTTCGGCATGCGCAGCATCGGTGCCGGGCTGTTCGACATCGTCGCGTTGGCTCTGGCGCTCGGCTGGACCGTGCGCGAGTTCGCGCGGGTCAGGGCCGGGGCCGCATTGCTGATGCTTCCGTATCTCATCTGGGTGTGCGTTGCGGTGGCCATGAACTGGTCGCTGTGGAAGCTGAATCCTTGACTCGCCGTTTCGACTCTGCGCATCACGCGACTCCGCGCGCGCATCTGCTGTCGAATGGCAGCTATTCGGTGATGCTGACCGCCGCGGGCTCAGGATACAGCCGCTGGCGCGACATTGCCGTCACCCGCTGGCGCGAGGATGTCACCTGCGATCCACACGGCAGCTATGTTTTTCTGCGCGACGTGTTCAACGGTCACGTCTGGTCGGCAGGCTACCAGCCCAGCGGCCGGGAGCCGGAAAATTATTCCGTGGTGTTCGCCGAAGATCGGGCCGAGTTCGCGCGCAGCGACGGACCGATCCGCACCAGTCTGGAGGTGTTGGTGTGCGCGGAGGATGACGCCGAAGTGCGGCGCGTCACGCTGACCAACCAAGGACGCGGCGCGCGCGAAATCGAGCTCACCACGTACAGCGAGGTGGTTCTGGCCCCGGCTCTGTCCGACTCAGCCCATCCGGCCTTTTCCAAGATGTTCGTGCAAACCGAGTTCGCAGCCGACCGAGCCGCGCTGTTGGCGACGCGGCGTCAGCGCGACCCCGGACAGCCGCCGGTGTGGTTGGTGCACTTCAGTTGTCTGGATGGCAGCGCGGTGGGCGGTCTGCAGTTCGAAACCGATCGCGCGCGATTCCTCGGGCGAGGCAACGATGTGCGCCGTGCCAATTCCATCATGGATGCCAGACCGCTTTCCAACACCGTGGGAACCGTGCTGGACCCCGTGTTGGCGCTGCGCCGCCGCGTGAGAATCGAGCCGGGACAATCGGCGCAGATTGCCTTTTGGACCGGTATCGCCGCCAGCCGGGCGCAGGCATTGGCGCTGGTCGCCAAGTACGGCGATTCCGCAGCCTTCGAACGCACCAAGACTCTGGCGTGGGCGCAATCCCAGGTTCAATCCCAGAAACTGGGCGTGCATGCCGGCGAAGCAGCCCTGTTTCAAGACATCGGCAGCCGCTTGCTGTATTGCGGCCCTGCTCTGCGCGCGCCGCGGGAAATCCTCGATAGCAACCGCTCGGGTCAGACGGCTTTGTGGAGCGGCGGATTGTCCGGCGATCTGCCGATTTTATTGGCGGAAATCAGCGACGAGACCCAGCTGGATTTCGCGCGCCAGTTGCTGCGCGCCCATTCATTTCTACAGTCGAAGGGCCTGGCATTCGAACTGGTATTGCTGAACGCGTCGGCCGCGCCCGACGAGCTGCAGCCGCTGCTCGAGGCGCTCGGCGGCGCCGCCAAGCTGCTGCGCGCCGCGGCACTGCCCGCCGCGACCTTGGCGCTGCTGCGCACCGCTGCGCGCATCAATCTTGCTGCCGGCGATGGCACCTTGAGCGATCAGGTGGCCACGTCCCAGGAAGCGCTGACTGTTCCGCGGCAGAAACGCGAGTACAGCCAGTTCGCAGCGGCCGACGAGCCGGCGGCACCCGGCGGCCTGGCGGCGCAGACGGCCGCGCTGGAATACTTCAATGGCTTGGGCGGCTTCGATGGCGCAACCAACGAATACGTCATCCGTCTCGAGGAGGGTCAGTGGACTCCGGCTCCTTGGGTCAACGTGATCGCAAATCCTGATTTCGGCGTGCTCATCTCCGCCGATGGCTGCGGCAGTTGCTGGTCGCAAAACGCGCAGCAGAATCAAATCACGCCCTGGTGCAACGATCCGGTCAGCAACACGCCGGCCGAAGTGGTGTACCTGCGCGACGAGAAGTCGGGCGATCTGTGGAGCGCGACGCCGCTGCCCATCCGCGAGCGTTCCGCGTATGTGACGCGGCATGGCTTCGGCTACAGCAGTTCGCAGCACACTTCGCATGACATCGCCCTGCAATTGCTGCAGTTCGTGCCATTGCGCGATTCCATCAAGATCGCGCAGTTGACGCTGACCAATCTCGGCGCCGAGGCGCGGCAATTGTCGGTCACGCACTACGTCGACTGGATGCTGGGAAATCAGAACAACCGTTCCGCACCCTTCACCATCACGGAGATCGACGCCGCGACCGGCGCGCTGCTGGCGCGCAATCCCTGGGGATCCGACTTCGGTTCGCGCGTCGCCTTCATGGATCTCAATGGCCGGCAGCAGCACGTCTGCGGCGACCGCACGGAATTCATCGGCCGGCACGGCACCTTGGCCGAGCCTGCGGCCCTGCTCGATCCGCAACCCCTGTCGGACCGGGTCGGCGGCGGCCTGGACCCCTGCGGCGCCATGCAGCTGCGCGTCGAATTAGGCCAAGGCGAAACCACCGAGGTCATTCTGCTGCTCGGTGAGGAGAGTTCGGCGCAAGCGGCTGCGGCCTTGATCGAACGCTATCGCGCCGCCGACCTCAAGCAGGTGTTGCTGGAGGTCAAGGAGTTCTGGCAGCAAACGCTCGGAACGATTCAAGTGCAGACGCCTGATCGCTCGGTCGATCTGCTGCTGAACGGTTGGTTGCTGTATCAGACCCTTGCGTGTCGGGTATGGGGCCGCACGGCCTTCTATCAATCGAGCGGGGCCTACGGCTTCCGCGATCAGCTGCAGGACGTGATGGCGCTGTGCGTGGCGGCGCCGAACTTGACGCGCGAACATCTGCTGCGCGCAGCCGCACGCCAATTCGTCGAGGGTGACGTGCAGCATTGGTGGTTGCCGGCCACCGGACAGGGCGTCAAGACCAAGGTGGCCGACGATCGCATTTGGTTGGCCTACGCGACGGCGCAGTATCTGGAGGTGACGGCCGATCACGGGGTTCTCGAGGAACAACTGCCGTTCCTCCTGGGAGGTCCCTTGGCCGCCGGAAGCCTGGAAAGCTTTTCGGCACCGCAGTCCGGCCCATTGGGTTCGCTGTACGAACACTGTGCAAGGGGCCTGGATTCCAGCCTGCGTATCGGCGCCCACGGTCTGCCGCTGTTCGGCACCGGCGACTGGAACGACGGCATGAATCGGGTGGGCATCGGCGGTGAGGGAGAAAGCGTCTGGATGGGGTGGTTTCTGTATGCCGCATTGATGCGATTCGCGCCCATCGCGGAAGCCCGAGGCGAAGCGGCCAAAGCCGCGGCTTGGCGTTCACATGCTTTCTCGCTGCAACAGGCCATCGAACGCGAAGCCTGGGACGGCGACTGGTATCGCCGCGGCTATTACGACGACGGATCGCCACTGGGGTCGGTGGCCAGCGATGAATGCCGCATCGATTCCATCGCCCAATCCTGGGCGGTCATATCCGGCGCCGGCGAACGCGGCCGTGCCGCCCGCGCCATGTCGGCGGTCAACACGCAGCTGGTGAATCGCAGCGGCGGCCTGCTGCAATTGTTCACACCGCCCTTCGATCAAAGCGCGCACGATCCAGGCTACATAAAGGCCTATCCACCGGGACTTCGGGAGAACGGCGGCCAGTACACGCATGCCTCGACCTGGTCGGTGCTGGCCTTCGCACTGCTGGGCGACGGCGATCTGGCGGGTGAATTGTTTTCCTTGTTGAATCCGATCAATCATGCCAGCACCCGCGCGGGCATCCATCGCTACAAGGTGGAGCCCTATGTGATCTGCGCCGATGTCTACTCGGCTCCGCCGCACGTGGGCCGCGGCGGCTGGACGTGGTACACCGGATCGGCCGGCTGGATGTATCGGGTCGGCGTCGAGGGGATTTTGGGCGTTCATGTACGCGGCGACACCTTGGTGGTGGACCCCTGCGTGCCGCGCAGCTGGAATGGATTCGAGTTCACCTACAAGCACGGTTCTTCGCGGTACCGGATTTCGGTTAAAAATCCACGCGGCGTGAATCGGGGGATTGCCGGGGCCAGCCTGGATGGCAAGGAGCTTGCGTCAGGTGCGTGCGAGATCAAGCTCATCGACGACGGCCGATATCACTACGGCCAGGTGACGCTGGGTTAGCGCGATTCGCGCTGCGACTTGAAGGCTTCCATTGCCTTGATCAGCAGCATCTTGCCGACTGCGCCGGCCGGCACCATGCGCAACAGCCGCAGAGCCAGCGCGGGTCGCGCCAGCAGCAATCCACCGATGAGGGCTCCGGTCGCCCCCAGGCCGCGGCTGCTCAGCAGCGCCCGCATGGTACGGCTGCGCGGGAACTCGCCACGCCGCGACTCTTCCGCAGTCTGCGAGCCGGGCTCGGGGCGCGGCGGGTCCAGCAGCGCTTTGAATTCGGCGCGGGATTGCGCCAATCTCGCCAGTATCAAGCTTCGAGCGGCGGCATCTTTTTCGATCATGTCATTCATCGCTCGAGAGGATGCGGTCGAGCAGCACGCGGTCTTCCTGCCATTCCCGCTGCACGTCGGCCAGGAACGGCGATCTTGACTTCGCCTTATTGGCAGTCATCACCGCCGCGATGATGGCGATGACCAGAAAACCGCCGGACATCCACGCAATGGTGGCGACTCGATAGGGCGTATCCCAGGTGTATGCAATGACACCGATGCAGGCGAACAGAAGCGCCAGCAGGAAGCATATACCCATGATCACCACGCTGATGACGTGCGTGGTGATTTCACGCTGCGCCCGGGCGAAGTCCAGAGCGGCCAATTCAGCGTAGGCGGCGAGATGTCGCAGCAGCGCGGGGGCCGCTTTGGGCAGTGACCACAGCGCGCGCACTCGAAATTGCCTAGGAGCGACGAGTCGCGAGTATGCCTACCACCGCACCGACCAGCGCGGCGATGCCCACCGCCTGCCAAGGGCTCTCGCGCACGTAATCGTCAGCCGTGCTGGCGGCTTTTTGCGCATGCTGGCGCAAGGTATCGGCACTTTCGGACAGACTTTCCTTCGCGGCGTCGACGGCGCGCTGCACCTTGCCGCGCACGCGTACCACGTCTGCGTCTTTCAAGTCCGCGATGCGAGCCATCAAATCCTCGACGTCGGCAATCAAACTCTTGATCTCTCCCGACGCCGCCGACTTGATGCCGCCGATGCCGTCGCTCAGATCATTCTTCACGCGCCGGCCCGTGGTTTTGACCTGCTCGGCGGTTCCGTCAAACGTCGTTTCCATGTGCTGCTCCTCGTATATGAATCCGCGCGGCCGGCTTCGAACGTGCCGACGCGTCAAAACTCCAACCATATATCGCCGCTAATATCCCGCTCGGGGCCGGGCCAAACCATCGGCCTCCCCCCGTCCATACCTGTAGGATTCGCCTCACATGTTAAGCTTAATTCCATTTCCAGGCGTTTCGGAATGAAAATTTTGGGCGAAGACCTGGACGGCGTCGGGCGCTGGTATATCGCCATACCCCCGGTATTGCTGATCGGATTCCTGATCGGGCTGTTTTTCCTGGCATCCGCCGGTCAAACCCGCCTGAACGCGGCCAACGAACGGGTGCATGCCTCGCAATTGCGGCAACAGGCATTGATCGAGTTCGCTGCCTTGGTTACCAATGCCGAGTCCGCGCAGCGAGGCTATCTGCTGACCGGCGAGGCTGCCTATTTGGAGCCCTATGGCGATGCAGTCGCTAAAATCGGCGCGGCGCTCGACCGCCTGCATCAGGAATACGGGCACGACGCCAATGGCGACGTGATTCAAAAGCTCAGTCTGTTGACGGGGAAGAAGCTGGGCGAATTGGCCGACAGCGTGGCGCTCTACAAGAAGCGCAGGAACTCCTTCGAGGTCAATGCCATCGGCACCGACGTCGGCAAGCGCACCATGGATGAGATCGTGAGCATCGTCGCCGTGATGCAAGCCGACGAAGCAGCCGAGTTGGCCACTGCCACGGCTCAATGGAAGACCGACTTTCGCTTTTGGCGCTGGATCGCCGCCATCGGGGCGGTGCTCAACATCGCGCTGGTGGGGTTGGCAACCTATCTGGTGCTGAGCGACATGCGGCGACGCGCACGGCAGACGGTCAGTCTGCGCGATCAGAAGCTCGAGCTGGAACGGCAGGTGGAAGCCCGCACCCAGCAGTTGACCTCGCTCTCGACGCACCTACAAGTGGTTTCTGAACAGGAAAAGTCCGCTCTGTCGCGTGAATTGCACGATGAACTGGGCGGCCTGTTGGTGGCCGCGCGGATGGATCTATCCTGGCTGCAGCAGCGGCTGCAGACTTCGGATGCGAACATCGAACAACGCTTCAAGAGAATCCACGAATCCTTGAGCGCCGGCGTCGATCTGAAACGCCGCGTGGTGGAAGAGCTGCGCCCGACGCTGCTGGACAACATGGGGTTGTACGCCGCACTGCGCTGGCAATTCAAGGAAACCTGCCGGCGCAAAGGCATGCTGTGCACCGAAGCGATCCCGGAGTCGGAGTTGAAATTCAACCCCGATGCCTCGATCGGCGTATTCCGCATCGCGCAGGAAGCGTTGACCAACATTCTCAAGCACTCCGATGCCAAGGTGGCGGACCTTACCATCGAGATTCGCGAAAGCACCTTTGAACTGAGAGTCACCGACGACGGCAAAGGGGTGCCGCCTCACAGCCTGGAAACCTCGCACGGCATCGCCTCCATGCGCCACCGCGCGGCCGCACTGGGCGGCAGCCTGGATGTGACCCCGCGCGCAGCCGGCGGAACCATGGTCACCGCGCGCTTTCCGCTGCGCGGCTTGCTGGCCCATGACGCCGGCGCCGCACACCACCCAGTTGCCGCACACAACGCAGCCTCGGCCCACGATGGCTAGCCGAAGCCGCACACAGTCTGCGACCGTCGAGTCGCAGACTGTGTTGCATGCCTTTATCTAGGTGCCCGAACGCGGGGCGATCGGTTGTCCGCTGTTTCCAATGACAACCTCCACACGGCGGTTGAGCTGCCGGCCGCCGGAATCGGTGTTGCTCGCCACGGGATAGGCCTTACCGTAACCTTCTGTGGAGATACGCGACGCATCCACGCCTCGGATCATCAGCGCTTGTTTGACCGAATCGGCGCGGCGCTGTGACAGGTCCTCGTTGTACGAGTCGGATCCCACACTGTCGGTGAATCCGTCGATCTGCACCCGGCGCTCCGGATGCTCGTTCAAGAATTGCACCAACTGGTCCAGTTTTCGGGTGGCGCCGGGTTTCAACTCGGCTCGTCCGGTGTCGAACAGCACGTCGCCCAGGGTCATCACGGAGCCGCGCGGCGTCGGCGTGGCCTTCAATTGCTCCAATTCGGCCTGCGCCCGTGCCGCTTCTTGATTGGCCGCATCGCGTTCGCTCAATGCGGCATCCTTCGCCTGGTTGGCATTGGCTGCCGCCATTTTGGCGTTGTTGGCTTCCCGGGTGCGGGCCGCCAGCAAGATCTGATCACGCTCGGCTTGACCCGCCGCCACACGTGCGTCGTCGGCCTTCGCCGCCGCATGGGCTTCCGCCAATCGCGCGTTTTGCAGCGCCAAATAAGCAGGTTGGTTCACCTCGGCATCCTTGTGATGCAGGTTGGCATCTTCGGCGATCGCCAGATCCCTCTTCGCGGCTTCCAAATCCAGTGCGGAATAGCGTTGCACGTTCGGATCCGCCTCGGCGGTCTGCACCGCGGCCCGGGCGTTTTCCAAGGCCGCATTCGGCTGCGGCATGGAGGCGCACGCACCCAAGGCCAGCGCCAGTCCAAGTCCAGTCCATAGTTTCGCGTTCATTATTGTCATCCTCATTGTGTGGGTTGCGTCGCGCGCAGCGACTCTTGCCGCAGGGCCTGCATGCTTGCGTCGAACTCGACGGCGGCCTTGTGCGATTTCTGCTGCTGCGCCGTCGCCTCGGCCAGCTGCGCGTCTACATTGGCCTGTTCTGCCAGCTGCGTCGCGGGCTGCGCATCTTTGTCAGCCGCCGCCTTTTCGGCGCGCGCCAATTTGTCGCGTGCCGCCGCCATCTCCACCGGCGCCAATTCCGGCGCTCCCGAGTGTTCAGCGCGGGCCACGGATGCCTTGGCCACCGCTATTTTTTCATTGGGTATGGGCGTGCTCGCGCAACCCGCCACACACACTGCAAGCGCGGCGCAGAGGCCGGCGCCTGTGGTCCACTTGTTCAGATTCAACATATCGATGCTCCTGTTTGAAATCCCGATGCGTGCGCACCGACTTTGTTCATCGTTTACCGAGCAAGCGCCGTGCCAGGCGCAAATCCGCGCAGCGGCCTCGCGGCTTCATCCATCGCGCGCACAGGGGGAATCAGCGTGTAGAAATTGCGCCGCCGTTGGGAAGACATTACGAGAATGTCGGACGGGGCTCTACAAGGTGTTGCGCGATTTCCATGGTGCATAAGCGCGATCCAGGCATTGCCAGGCTGAAAA
>CAZZWM010000081.1:2189-19410 GCA_964657945.1 uncultured Steroidobacteraceae bacterium | reverse complement strand
TGCTCATGTGGCGCTTTGCAGCTCATCGGCCAACGAGGCGATCTCTTCGACGGCAGCCGAGAGTTCTTCCGCGCCCTTCGATTGCTGTTTCGCCGCTGTGGCGGCTTCCGTAACCGATTTCTCGGCTTCTTGCGCGGCCTCGGAGATCTGATCGATGCCGGTCTTCACCTGCGACATCGCCACTCCAATTTCATTTGCGGCCGCTGAGATCTCGCGCGCGCCGTCGTCCACGATTTGGATGTCGACCTCTATGGAAACCAAACTGTTTGTAATCGACTTGGCTTTTTCTGCCTCCGCGGCGGCGGAAGTCATGATCTCGTCCAGATCACGTGCCACTACCCCGATTTGATCCTGCACCGACTTGACGAGGTCCTTGATGCGGTCGGCGTTCTCCGCCGAGTCATGCGCGAGATTGCGGATGTCCGTGGCGACGACCACGAAACCTTTGCCGAATTCGCCGGCGCGGGCGGCTTCGATCGAGCCATTGACTGCCAGCATGTTGGTTTGAATCGACACTGTTGTAATGGCATCGACGATCTTGTCGATGCGACGCGAGACCAATTCCAGCTCCTTGATCTGCCTCAAGCTGCTACCCGATGCTTCAGCCGATGAGTAAATGCCTTTGATGAGTTCATCCACGCTCTTCTTGTTGATGGCGAGCAGGCCCTTGATTGCGCCGACTTTCTCACCGGCCAGTTTGCTGCGTGTTTGCGCGGCTTCGAGGCCATTCTCTATTTGTACGATCGCAGCGGAGGACTCCGTCGTTCCCGCCGATTGCACTTGAGCCCCTTTGCGGATCTGTTCGAGCGCAGCCATGATCTGGGCCCCCGAACGTGTGATCTCTTGCACGGCGGATGAAAGCTCCTCGGCGGAAGAAGCCACTTCCTCGGCGCTCTTGGCGACATCCGAGGAATTCTTGAGATCTTCGGCGAGTTCCGAGAGGTTCTGCGCCGCCAATTCGCACTGAGCAAGTGCCTGACTTTGCTCGTCGACAGTCTTCGTGGACTCCGTGGCTGCCGCCGATTGCTCTTCGGCTGCCGCCGCGATGTCTTCTGTGCCCTTCAGTGCCTGCTTGGACGCCACCGCGGATTGCTGGGCGCCGGCCGCGATTTCGGTGATGCCTTTGACGATCTCGATCGAATCCACGCGAATCTGCTCGAGCTGCGCGGAGATCTTGTCGCCATTGTCGGCTTCGCTCAACACGGTGGTGGCCGAGGAACCGATGCCCTCCGCGATTACCTTCACTTCCTGCTGGATTTGTCCGACCAGATCCTGGATTTGCTTGGCGCTTTTCTCCGAGGTCTCCGCCAATGTGCGTACTTCGTCCGCGACCACTGCGAAGCCCTTGCCGTGCTGGCCTGCACGCGCTGCTTCGATGGCCGCGTTGAGAGCCAACAAATTCGTTTGATCGGCGATCCGGGCCACCGCTTTGACGATGTCACCAATGGAACCCGCCTGCTTCTCCAATTCCGCGACCATTTTCACCGACGCATTCTGGCGACCTGCGGCCAGACGAACGTTCTGCACGAGAGTTGCCACATCGCCGCTGGTCTTAACCACCAAGGATTGAGTAGCTTCCACTTTGGCCTGGCTGACGTCGGCGTTCTTCAATTGACGCGCCACCGCGCCTTCCACCTGCTTGAAACCGGCGAGCGACTGCTGTGCCGCACCGGCGGCTTCTTCGGCCCCCGTCGCGATCTGTTCGGCGTTGCGCTTCAGCTGTTCAGCTGCGGCGGCGGCCTCGTTGATGCCGGCTGATAACTGAGCGGTTGCCGCGGCTACCCGCTCGGCTGCTTGCTGTTGCTTCGCAAGTGTTCGGGCCTTCTTCCGTTGAGCGTCGGCATCGCGAGTCGAAGCGCTCGACGCTTTGACGACCTCGGGAGCATCGACTACGAGTGGGGACAGTGACTTTTTGACTAGCGCCATCTTTCTTCCTTTGAAAACTTGAGTGAGGGTGCACCGGCAGGGAGCGACGGCGCCAACGGGAATACAACAATCGCCATTGGCGATGAGAGTCAGCGACGGTAGTCCACTTTGAATTTCGCGAGTGCGCCTCGCGTCACGGAAAGCTTACAGCCCAAGAAATGCTTTTGTGGGATTTCCCGCAATGCCGCGAGATGTAGGGAAAAGCCGTACGAATACGATCGCGCGCCATCGAGTACATGACCACACGGCGACGCCAACTCAGGAGGATTCGTGATTCGCCAGTGCACTTCGCGTTGCGTCGCCGCACGAAAAGATCGGCGAAAACATATGGACAATGGTCGGCAATCGGCAGAGGCGGACGGCTGGATGTGTCATGCTCTTCCGCAAGTACCTCATGAAATCCGCTGCCGCCTACCCTATCTCCGCCACCAAGAAAGCCCACAGCGGTATCGCCGGGTTTGATGACCTTACGGGCGGCGGTCTGCCACACGGGCGATCCACCTTGCTGTCGGGCGGACCCGGCTCGGGCAAGACCATCTTCGCCTTGCAGTTCCTCGTAAATGGCGCGCGACATTTCATGGAGCCCGGAATCTTCGTCGCCTTCGAGGAAGCGCCGGCCCATGTCGTCGGCAATCTGCACGGCTTCGGCTGGAATCTTGCGCAGTTGCAAGCCCACAAAAAGCTGTTCTTGCTCGATGCTCAGCCTACGCCGGACCTGGTTCAGTCGGGCGATTTCGATCTCTCGGGCATGCTGGCGGTGCTGGGCGGGCAGGCCAAGACGATGGGTGCACGCCGCATAGTATTCGACGCACTCGATATTCTGTTGGCCATGCTGCCAGATGCGGACGCGCGCCGCCGCGAACTGCATCGTCTGCACCGTTGGCTGCTCGCGAGTGGCCTGACGGGCCTCGTCACGGCGAAGGTTGGCGGCGACGGCACCGAGGAAATGCAGCCGCTCGGTTTCATGCAATTCATGGTCGATTGCGTCGTGATCCTGAATCATCGAGTGACACTCGGCGTGTCGCAGCGCAATCTGCGCGTTCAAAAATACCGCGGCTCGGGCTTCGACGAAAACGAAGCGCCATTCGTCATCGGCAAGCACGGCTTCGACGTGGCGATTCCGCACGCCTCGGCGCGCTCCTCGGCGCCGGCGGGTCACGAACGCATCAGCAGCGGCGTGAAGCGGCTCGATACCATGCTGGACGGCGGCTACTATCGCGCCGCCAGCGTGCTCATCACCGGCTTTCCTGGCACTGCCAAGACCACGTTGAGCGGGGCATTTGCTGAGGCCGCATGCAAGCGCGGCGAACGCACGGTATTCGTCAGTTTCGACTCGGATGGTGCGGAGGTGGTTCGCAATCTGACTTCAGTCGGCATCCGCCTGCAACGCTACGTGAGAAGCGGATGCTTGAAGTTGATTTCCGCTCGCACCCTCTCCGGGAGCGCCGAGACGCTGCTGGTGCGGATCAAGAGCATCGCGGTTGAGCACCGTGCCCGCTGTCTGGTGATCGATCCGGTTTCGGCGCTCTCAGCCGCCGGCAACGAGCTGACCGCGCACGGCGTGGTGGATCGGTTGATCAATTGGTCGAAGACAGACGGCGTCACTCTGGTATGCACCAGTCTCATCGACGAGACTGCCAATGGCAAGGTGGAGCGTTCGCCGCTGCAGATTTCAACCCTCGCCGATACCTGGATCCATCTTAACTATCTGGTGCAGGCCGGCGAACGTAATCGCGGCCTGTCGATCATCAAGTCGCGCGGAACGTCGCATTCGAACCAGGTGCGGGAGTTGGTGCTGAGCGCATCGGGCGTGACGTTGGCCGACATCTACACGGCGGGTGGAGACGTCTTGATGGGCACATTACGGTGGGAGAAGGAAGGCGCGGAGCGGGTTGCCCACGAGCTGACCGAAATGCAAGGCACGCTTCGCCGCGTCCGGCTGGATGCAGAAGCGGCGGAACTCGAGGTACGGGTCAAGTCATTGCAGACGGAATTGGCCGCCAAGCAGGTCGAAGCGGCGTTGCTCGCCCGCACCGCCGCCAGCCAAAAGGGCCGCATAACCAAGGGTCGTCGGCAGCTGCGGGAGTTGCGCGGCGGCGACCTCCTTGCGCCGAAGGGCCGGTAAACCGCATGGGCGCGCGCGAGGTGTTCAAATTCCGGCTTTACACCGCCGAGGGCACCGAAAATTCCGCGCTGGCGCTCGCCAACCTGCACGCGTTGTGTAAATTGCACCTGCCAGGGCGTCACGAGATCGAAGTTATCGATGTGTTCCGCGCTCCACAGCGGGCTCTGGCGGATGGCATCCGCATGACGCCGACGCTCATCAAGCTGGTGCCCGCGCCGGCCTGCCGCATTGTAGGGACCTTGAGGCAAACGGAGCGGGTGCTGCTTGCCTTGGGACTCGGAGTCATCGCCGCATGAAACCTCCACCGGCCGAGGATCAAGACTCCGAGATCTCCGTCCTGATCAAAACCCTGCGCCATGCCGATCAGCGCCTCGAGGAGTTGACCGCCGGTGAAGTGGACACGGTGGCGGATCGAGAAGGCCGATCGTACACGTTGAGCCGCGCGCAGAGCGAACTCCGGTACAACGAGGCCGCCCGACAGTCCGCCATTTTGAATGCGTTACCGGCGCATGTGGTTCTGCTCGATCCCAACGGCATCATAGTCTCAGCGAACGAAGCGTGGCGCAAGCTCGCCGAATCGAACCGTCTAAACGACTCAGCCTATGGCATAGGGTTGAATTATCTCGCCATTTGCGATGGTGCACAGGGTCCGGATGCCGCGGGCGCGCACGAGGTCGCGGCAGGCATACGCGCAATACTCAGCGGACGCAGCAAACGCTTTTCGCTCGAGTACCCTTGCGAGAAGCCAGGCGGGCAGTCCTGGTTTTTGTTGACGGCTACGCCGTTGCACGAAAGCCGGACGCAGGGCGCGGTCGTGATGCACGTTGACATTACCGGCGAGAAGGCCGGTCAGCAGGCTCTTCTGCAGTTTGCAGCCGCGATCGATGCCACTGCGGACGCCATCTACCTCGTCGACCGCGGCAACATGCAGTTCGTCCACTTCAACGAGGCTGCCTGCCGAATGCTGAATCAAACCCGTGACGAGGTCATGGCGGGTGGCCCACAGGGCATCACCGGCGTACCTCGTGAGGAACTCGAGCGCGCTTACGATGCGCTGATTGCCGGCACGAAGGTCGATAAGCCGCTGGAATCGCTTCGTAGCCGCCCTGATGGCTCGACGTACTGGATCGAGTTGCGGCGCCAAGCGCAGCGCCTGGGCGAGCGCTGGATCATCCTGTCACTGGTGCGCGACATCACGGAACGCAAGCTGGCCGAACGCCGCATCGTCCAACTCAACCGCGTGCATGCGGTACTGAGCGGCATCAATGCGTTGATCGTGCGCGCGCACGACCGTGCCGATCTTTTCAAGGAGGCTTGCCGCATTGCCGTTGAGGCCGGTGGCTTCGGCATGGCGTGGATCGGACTTCTGGATCGAGGCGCGCTGGAAATCGTGCCGGTAGCCTCGGTGGGTGCGACCGAGGAGCTGCTCGCGTATATCGAGGATGGCCTTTCAATGCGGCTCGGAGCGAACGCCAGTTCTACAGTGCGCGCGGTCCGAGACAAGCAGGCGGTAGTGGTGAACGACGCACAAGAGGAATCCAACCATGCGCATCGCCAGATGTACGCGCGCGCCGGAATCCGCTCTTTCGCGAAATTCCCGCTGGTTGTCGCCGACGAAGCCGTCGGGGTCTTCGCGCTGTACGCCACGGAGACGGAATTTTTTCACGCCGATGAAATGCAACTGCTGACGGAACTCGCGGGCGATGTTTCCTTCGCCATCGATCACATCGAGAAGCAAGAGCGTCTGGAGTATCTGGCCTACTACGATGCGCTCACCGGACTCTCGAACCGGGCGCTGTTCCTCGACCGAGTCACACAGCATCTGCGCACGGCGGAGAGCGAGGGGAATCGGGTCGCACTATTGTTGATCGATCTGGAACGCTTCAAGAACATCAACGACAGTCTCGGCCGGTCGGCCGGCGATGCGCTCCTGTGCCAGGTGGCGAAATGGCTGACGCGGGCCGTAGGCGATGCAAGCCGAGTGGCGCGGCTCGGTGCGGATCATTTCGCCGTGGTGCTGCCCGCCGTGGCAACCGCGAACCAACTCGCCTCGCTGCTCGATCGAAGCCTGGCCGCGTTCATAAAACATCCGTTTCACTGGGAGAAGGCCTCGTACCGCCTCGCTGCCAAGGCGGGCACGGCACTGTATCCGGAGAACGGCACTGACGCCGACACCCTGTTTCGCAATGCCGAAGCGGCGCTCAAGAAGGCCAAGAGCAGCGGCGATTCACACTTATTTTACGCGCATACGATGACCGACACTGTTGCGAGTCGCGTCAACCTCGAAAATCAATTGCGGGACGCGCTGGAACGCGAGCAGTTCGTGCTGTATTACCAGCCGAAGGTGAGTCTGTTGACCGGAAAGCTCATGGGCGCTGAAGCGCTGATCCGCTGGAACGATCCAAACACCGGCCTGGTGCCGCCCGCTCGATTCATTCCCATCCTCGAGGAGACCGGCCTCATCAACGAAGTGGGGCGCTGGGCGCTGGGTAAGGCGGTGGAGGACTACCTTCTCTGGCATCGTGCAGGCTTGACGGCCGTGCGGATCGCCGTGAATGTATCACCGCTGCAGCTCGGCAGCCGCAACTTCGTCGGCGAAATTGAGAAGGTGGTCGGCATCGATCCGCTCGCCCGGTCGGGATTGGAACTCGAGATCACCGAGAGTTTGATCATGGCCGACATCAAGCACAGCATCGCGAGCCTGCATAAGGTGCGTGCCATGGGCGTCAGCGTCGCGATCGACGATTTCGGCACGGGCCACTCATCGCTCAGCTACCTCGCCAAGCTGCCGATCAACACGCTGAAGATCGACCGCAGCTTCGTCGTCGACATGACCAAAACACCCGATGCCGAGGTCTTGGTGTCCACGATCATTACCCTTGCGCATTCACTGAAGCTCAACGTGGTAGCCGAGGGTGTCGAGACTGAGCAGGAGTCGCTGCTATTGACTGCCCTGGGCTGTGATCAGATGCAGGGATACTTGGTCAGCAGGCCCGTCCCCGAAAGTGACTTCGCGTCGCGGTTTCTGATGCCGGCGCGCGAACGATGACCTCAGCCGAGCGCAACAGCACACCCCTCACGCCCCAGCCCCACCCTGCGCACGAACCTTCCGGCGTGCCTACGACTCACTTTGCGGCTCGAATTCGTGCCTGCCGCTCATCCGGCAGAGATGCCGTATTTTTCCCTACAGCGTCGCATTCGTCGATTCGGTAGATTTGCCCCTGCCATCCAGTTCGACGGGCATCACTGCACGCTTGCACCATGCCATGGGATGAATCGCTTAACGTGAATCAGGGAGCCGTATCATGAAGTCTGTGCTGCTGGTCGATGACAACAACACCGTTCTGTTATCCCTGGGTGTGCGGCTTAAAAGCATGGGATACATCGTTTATACGGCGAAGGACGCCATCAGCGCCGTGTCCGTCACGCGTAAAAGCAGCCCCGATGTCGTGGTCTTGGATATTTCACTTCCCGCTGGAGACGGTTTCCTGGTCGCCGAGCGTCTGCAGGGCTTGGTTGGCTCCGCAGCGACGCCAATCATTTTCATTACCGCCAGTGAAAACCCGGCCCACCGCGAGCGGGCGAAAAATCTTGGCGCCGGAGGGTTCCTGACGAAGCCTTTCGATGCCACGGCGCTGGCTGATGCCATCGAGTCGGCTCTGTCTCCAGGAGCCAACTGGGAGCCCGTGCTCGAGGCGCTATGACGCCGGTCGGAGGCAACGTAATGCCACCTCAAGAACAATTCAGCATTCTTCTGGTTGACAACGATCGGATGATAGTGCGAATCCTGAATCGCATTTTGCATGAGTTCACTCCCATTCGTTTTGCGAGTTCCGGCAGCGAGGCGCTAAGGCTGGCGCATGAATCCGTTCCCGACCTGGTACTGCTGGATGTGAACATGCCGGACATGAATGGCTTTGACGTGTGCAAGGCTTTCAAGCTCAGTCCCGCCTTGTCGCAAGTGCCCGTCGTCTTCATCACCAGCCACCAAAATGCGGAAATCCAGGCCAAAGCGCTTGAACTGGGCGCCGCAGACTTCCTCAGTAAGCCCCCTGAAGCCCCCGTGGTGCTGGCGCGGGTGCGCACCTTCCAACGGATGAAGGTTCTGTCGGATTCTTTGTCAGGAACACTGCGCAACGCGATCACGATGGATTTCCTCACGGGCACGATCACGCGTCATGAATTTGAGAAGACATTGGAAAAAGAATGGTTGCGATCGAATCGAAGCGCCACACCATTGACAATGTTGTTGGCGGATATCATCGGGTTCAGCGCCTACAACGCCGAACTGGGCGAGGACAAGGGGGATGCGTGTCTGCAATCTGTTGCTGGCGCACTGCGCTCCGTTGCCAATCGACCGGCCGATATACTGGCCCGCTATGCTGGAGGAAGGTTCGCGATACTACTGCCCGATACAAACGCCAGCGGCGCGGGCACGGTTGCACAGCGAGCAATTGATGCAGTCGAAGCCTTGCAAATACACCGCACCACTTCTGCGTTCAAAGACTGCGTCACCTTGTCCATGGGAGGGTGCTGTCGAGATTTCTCGCAAGAGCTCATCCGAAACACGGGTGCGCCCCACGATGTATCGCCCGCGCCAGGCGTTGCACATGATCTGATAGCGGCCAGCGAGCAGGCGCTCACCAACGCGAGGGCCCAAGGCGGCTCGCAGTGCAGATTTGTCGAGTTTCCCCAATTCGAGGGCCATCGATCCGAGCGCGCCCTCCACCTGCGCCAAAAACTCCATGTTTAAGGGAAATCACCAAGCACTTGAGGGCGACACCGCTGCAGCGAGCATCACCGCCCAGCAACTGCAGTTGACGCTGGAGGCCGTTCCAACCGGGATGCTCGTGACGGATGGCACAAATCGAATTGTTCTGGTCAATGCGCAGATCGAGGCATTGTTCGGCTACCCGCGCGGTGAACTTCTGGGGCGCCACATGGAGATGCTGGTACCGGAGCGCTTTCGCAAGAGCCTGCCGGCTTTGCGCGAGAGTTTTTCCGGGGATCCCAAGACCCGCGCCAGGGGTGCCGACCGGGAGCTTCAAGGCCTGCGCAAGGATGGCAGTGAGGTGCCCATCGAGATTGGCCTCAACCCGCTCAAGACCGCTGAAGGAAACTTCGTCCTCAGCTCAATTTCCGATATCACTGAACGAAGGCAAGCCGCACAGCAGATACATGCGCTGAACGTCAAGCTCGAAGAGCGCGTGATCGAACGTACCGCGGCACTTGCATCGGCGAACACGCGCTTCGCGATCGCTTCGGAAGCTGCGGGCCTCGGCTTCTGGGAATTCGACGTAGGCTCAAACACGCTTCGATGGGACGAGCAGATGTTCATACTCTACGGCCGACCGATAGCCACCGGGCAACAACCCTACTCGATATGGTCCGGCGGCCTGCATCCGGACGACCGCCAGAGAATTGAAGGACAACTCATTGCAGCGATCAAAGGCCCGTGCGAGTTTCAAACTGAGTTTCGGGTCATCCATCCGAGCGGGGAAATACGTCACCTCAAGGCCTCCGCCCGCGCCCTTCGCGATGGCCAGGGAAACGCGGTCCAGATGATGGGTGTGAACATCGACATCACTGACCGAAAGCGGGCCGAGGTCGACTTGCGTGAAAGCGGGCAGCGCTATCGTTTTCTCGCCGATGCCATGCCGCAAATCATCTGGACAGCTAAGCCCGACGGCGAAATGGACTACTACAACCAGCCGTGGTACGACTACAGCGGCCTGACTTTCGAGCAGACACGGGAGCGGGGATGGACTCCGGTACTGCATGCGGATGATTTGCAGGTCTGCGTCGACCGATGGTTCAAGGCCCACACCACCGCCAGCCATTACGAAATCGAGTGCCGGTTCAAGCGCGCCGCCGACGGCGCCTATCGCTGGCATCTTGTTCGTGCAATGCCGCTGCGCGACCGACAGGGCGCAATCGTCCAGTGGGTCGGCACGTGCACCGATATCGACGAACAGAAGCGTGCGGAGGTAAGGCTGCGAGAGGCGCAAGTCACACTGGAACAACGCGTAGGTGAGCGCACCAGGGAACTGAGTGCGGCGAAGGCGGAGGCCGATAGAGCCAATGCGGCGAAGAGCGAATTTCTCGCCAACATGAGCCATGAGATTCGCACCCCGTTGAATGCGGTGATCGGCTTGGGATTTCTGCTCGAACAGACGACCCTGACCGAAGATCAGCACCAGTTCCTGAGCAAGATTCAGTTTGCCGGCCGCTCGCTCTTGAGCGTCGTCAACAATGTGTTGGATCTGTCGAAGATCGAGGCACGCGAAATGACACTCGAGGAGGAGTCCTTCGATCTGCCGGAACTGTTCACAAATATCAGCCAAATGCTGACTGCGCAGGCCAAATTCAAGGGGATCAAGCTGATAGTTGAGCCTCGGAGCGACCTCCCACGCTTCGTTATCGGCGATGTTGCACGCCTGCGCCAGATACTGATCAACTTGCTGAACAACGCAATCAAATTCACCGATGTGGGTCACGTCGAGTTGAAGGCTTACTATACGGAACACGGCAGCGACCACGTTCGGCTTCGCTGCGAGGTGATCGATACCGGCATCGGCATAGAGCCCGCCGTGGTCAAGCGCATGTTTGTCCCATTCGCACAGGCCGATGCATCCACGACGCGCCGTTTTGGCGGTACCGGGCTGGGACTGTCGATCGCCCGCCACCTGGTGGAATTGATGGGCGGCGAAATCGAGGCGAACAGCACCGTGGGCGTTGGCAGCACATTCTGGTTCGAGATACCCCTCGGAATAGCCCACAGCTTCGATGCCAAGATCAGCGCGGAGGGCTTGCGCATCAGTGTCATCGATTCCGGTTCAGCGGGGAGCGTGACGGGCATGCTGCGTGCGTTGGGCTGGGCTCCGCACGCCGTCCCCACAGGCAGGGAACTGCTCGATTTCCTGAAGGCTGATCAATCGAGCAGGTGGCCGCATGTGCTTATCGCACCGGCGCAGCTTGACGATATGGATGTACACGAATTGATTGCAGGCCTCGAGGCTGCCTGCACCGACCGTGAGGTTCCGCCGGTGATCGTCATTGCCGATTGCGCGCAATCCTACCTGGAGCATCAGCCACGCCTACGCAGCACGAATATCCTGCTGGCGCTGCCGCTGACCAGTTCGGCGTTGTTCAATGCGGTGAACGCAGCGGTCACAAAACGCGCCGCTGGGCGCGAACGGATAATGCAAGTCCCTGAAACACACACATTGAATACAAAATGGTTGGTCGGTGTTCGCGTGCTGGTGGTTGACGATAGCCCCTTGAATCGAGAGGTTGCACAAGCGATTCTGCAAAATCAGGGCGCGATTGTGACTACTTGCTCCGACGGCAGGAAAGCGGTAGAGCATGTGCGCGCCCACCATCGAGAGCTCGATGTGGTGCTCATGGATGTCCAGATGCCCATCCTGGACGGCAACGAGGCGACGCAGCTGATCCGCGGTGAACTGAAGCTGCAGAATCTACCCATCATTGCGCTGACGGCCGGCGCGCTGGCGAGCGAGCGGCAGCGCGCGCTGAAAGCAGGCATGAATGATATCGTCACCAAGCCGTTTGATCCTCAGCTGCTGATACGAAAAGTGCGATACTTGGTCGAACAGACGCGCGACGCGCCAATTCCCATAGCCACCCTCGATCGCAAACGGAATCCGCGCCACGCCGCCGGTCCACTGATATCGTCCCTCGACGGCGGCGTCGTGCGCCAGATGTTCGGTGAGGATTTGTCCCTCTTCAAGTCGGCCCTGTCCCGCCTGTTGAAGGACTTTGCCGAGTTCGCCGGGCCAATCTGCGCTGCGGTCGATGATGAGAGCGCGCGAAGCAAACTCAAGGCGCGCGTGCACGAACTTCGAGGCAGCGCGGGCTTGATCGGTGCGAACCGAGTTATGCGCATTGCCGGTGAGGTTGAAACAGCGCTTGAGGAGGGCCGTTGCATCGACATGGGATCGATGCTGGGACAGCTGACATCGGCATTCTCTGAAATGCGCGATGAGGCTTTGTACTGGTTGGCAAAGCAAGCGGAGCGGGAAAATCTCTCCGGAGACAAGGCTGCCGCTCGACATATCGCGAGCGCCGACATCGCTGAGCTGCAAGCGCTTCTCGACAGCCGCAATCTCGCGGCACTCGACAAATTCAGCTCGCTGTCCCCCGCGTTGGGCGAACTCCTCGGCCCGGCGCTCCACGAACAACTTCGGGATGCACTGGACAATCTGGATTTTGTGCAGGGCGCGCAGCTGCTGCGAAAGCCTGGTTGCCCGGTGCCTTCACATTGAAGAAACTATTCGCCGGCTTCCACGCCCATGTCCATGCCGCCCCATTGTTGCGGCTCATTGGGATAAACGTGGGTCATCCATTCCAACACGACAGGGATCCATAGGCCCTGAGCGGCGGCGCATTCTTCCTCGGTGTGAATGCTGCCTTGCGGACCAAAGCGCGCATTCGCTCCGAACTGCTCGCTCTTCGGCAGGGTTTTTGGGCCACCGCAAAAATCGACGTGCCGATGCCACGTTGCAACGCTCAAGGGAGCGATCGCGTTCAACTGCGCTGGCGTCGAGTCGGTGGGGGCGGTGTACATAACGCCGACAGCTTTCAGTCCGTCGGCCGTTCGCTTATAGAGAATCGAACTGGGTCGATCATAGTCGATATGCTGCCGCTCCAGGCGTCGATAGCGGTAGTTGGTGTAGTGGATTTCCTCGCCGATTTTGCCGCTAGGGAAAAACGGTTTGTAGCCGTCGCGCACCGCTGTTCTTACGTCGCGGTACCGGGATAGCACTCCAGCGGCTGCGTTGAGAATCTCGGTTGCGCGTTCTGCGTCGCCTGGCGCCGCATCGCCCTTCAGCGACATCTGCATGTGTCCCATCTTCATGGATGGGACTGGAGTTTCATCCGTCGCGCTGCTGTAGTGCTTCAGGATGCGCTCCCACGGCGGAAAAGACTGCGCGGAAGCAATGACAGCGCAAGTGGTCAATATGACAAACAGCAGTGTCTTTTTCGTCATGTCACAGGAAACGTAGCGATCGGGCGGAGGTTGACGAGTTCTCGAAAGCTTAGCTCGTAAGTATCGGGATCGGCAGCGATGCCCGCCTTGATTCTTTTGTTTTCCGCGCGCGGCATGGGTGGTAAGCGTACTTGAGATATATACCGTAACTGCATGATTTTATTAACGGCTGGCCGCCGCATTCCTTAGCTAACCCGATTGTTTGTGCGGGGATCCCACCGGAATCTGATATAATGGCCCCGTGCAGAAGGCCATCTGGCTCAAAAGAATAAACGATGGAATCCGCGTTCGTCCTAGCTGAAAGGCCCCTGCTGGAGATCCTAGCTCAAGTCCGCCACGGTTTGCCTGCGCCCATGTTCGAGCAGGTTGCCACAGCACTGGGTCTTTCCAGCAGCACGTTGGCTGCGAAGTTGGGAATTGCCCGTCGCACCGTAACGCGCAAACGAGGCAACGGCGCACCGCTGTCCAGTGGAACTTCGGAGAAGTTGCTGCGGGCCGCTCGGATACGCAATCTCGGCCGTGTACTGTTTACCACCGACGCGGCGGTCTCGGAGTGGTTATCCAAACCCGAGCAGACCCTGGGCAATATTGCACCTCTCGATTTATTGGATACCGACTTCGGCGCCCGCGAAGTGGAAAGTCTGCTTCGCGCATTGGCTTACGGCCAGTTCGCCTAACCTGGATGCGGGTCGTCCGCATCGGGGCGGCCATCTTTACACGCACTCGGAAAGAGGCCTTCAGCGGTCAGGGCGGCGTGTACGCCTCGGCGCGCTGGCACAGCGCCGGCCGCCCGATCGTTTACACGGCACAATCTCTATCCCTCGCCGCCTTGGAGATTCTGGTCCGGCTAAAACAGACCAATGACATTCAACCTTTCTACGCCTATTCGATGGAAATCCCAGACCATCTCATTTTGACACCCAAGTCATTGCCGGTGCGCTGGAAGAGCCAGATTGCGGTTAGCCGAGCCTTTGGCGATGCATGGCTCAAGGCGACCAATGCTCCGGCACTGCGTGTGCCTACCGTGATCACTCCCGGCGAATGGAATGTTCTCGCGTGAATCCCCTTCATCCGCAGTTCTCTCTGAAGTGGATCGCGACAGGTCCCGACGCCTATACATTCGACGCGCCACTGCTGCCGGTCGAGAAAGGGATTCGGTCTCGAAGAACGCCACGGGATCAATGACCACGACATTCGGGAGGGATTTCACAGCATTCCCCGTGGGGGCTTCACTGGAATCAAGCGGCGTCGAGCTGTCGTACCTCTAGATATCCTTCGAACCCACGGGACGAATCGACGTTGGCGCCAGCGTCACCAGCGGTTGAGTACGACCCGCGGCGGTAACAAACTCCACCTCGACGGCGTCTTCCGATTAGACCTGAACCACGGAGCAGACGTCTCCCGATAATCGCATATTTCGTGCCGTTTTCTGTCGATTCCAAAGGCTCCGCCGGAAGCGTGCCAAAGATCGCAGGCCGGTCTCCAGCTGCTGCCAGCTGGTTTGGTCAATACGCGCGGGTTTGCGGCAGGGCTCCTGGCCAAACCGCGAAACCTACTCAGGCAGGCTCCCAGGCCTCGGCTCGGCTGCCAAACCCGGATTTGTAGGGCTGGCTCACAAAATTGACATGTGCGCCGCGGGCTGGCGGCCGCTCGGGGCTATATTGCCGCCCTGTGTGGCGTTCAACGCCATCTCGCGCGGGTGCGCCCCTACAGGGCGCGCTTTCTCGGCCGACTAAATTGAAACGGATGCGAGCGCGCCCCATCATTCCAAGGAAAACATCAGCGGTTCGGGAATTGGGCCGCATGATGCGGCGTCTGATTCCGTGGAATGTCGGCCAGAGCGGCCATAGCGCAAAGTTCCTCAATACCCTCAATGCCCTCACCTCGGGCTCGGGGGTGCGCGTCTGGCAATGGGACATAGACGCCAATACCCTGCAGTGCAGCGACGACTTACTCGAGAGATACGGCAGCGATCTGCAAGACGCGCGCTCCGACCCCAGCCAATTGCTGCTGCGCTGCGTGCATCCTGATGACCGGGACCGTTTTCAGCGCGAGATGCTCGAGGCGCTGCGCGCCGATACGCGATTGAACATCGAACATCGCGTCGTGCTCCCGGATGGCTCGGTACGCGCAACGCAATTGCGCGGAGAAATAATCCGCACAGCGGCCGGCCGCGCCATTCGCGTCGTCGGCGTCGCCATCGACATGGGCAGCAGCACCTCTCAAGTGGCGCACATTGCCGAGCAAAACGAGGGCCAGAACAAGCTGCTGCGGCGCCTCACGTTGGCGACTCAAGCTGCCAGGATCAGCGTTTGGGAACAGGACCTCGCGACCAACCAGTTCGTGGATGACGGCGGCTTCTTCACGACCTTTGGCTTCAAGCCGTCGGCGACTTTTACACCGGCGGAATTCATCCACGAGGACGAGCGCGAAGAGAAACTAAAGCCGGTTATCGCAGCGCTCCAGGATCCGCAGGCGAATGACATATTGGCGCTGCGCCATCGCACCGCGAATCCACGGCCGGTACCCCAGTACGTACAAACGCACATCAGGATTTACAGAGACGCCGAGGGCGTCCCGCAGCGGCTGCTCGGCGTGACGTGGGATGTCACCAACGAGGTGCTGCACGCCGCGGAATTGGAGCGGCGCGCCACCGAGGTGCGCAGCATGATCGAGCGGCTCGGCATCGCCACCAAGGCGGCCGGCATTTCTCCCTGGGAGTTCGATCTCCGCACGCAGCGCTTCTCCTGGTGTGGTACCCGACTGCCCTGCGTCGGACTCGACGACGTGCCGCTCGAAGAATATTGGAACAGGTTGCTGAGCATCGTCGTCGCGGAAGACCGCGAAATCATGGACACTGTGCCCAGGGACGCGATCACCCAGCAGAGGGAGTTCTACGAACATCCCTTCCGAGTGCATGGCAAGGATGGAACGATCCATCACATTCAAAACCACGCCCGCATCATGCGCTCGGCGCGCGGCCACGCGCACTACGCCGTCGGCGTATGCTGGGATGTCACGCGCGACATCCTGGCCAACGATTTGCTCAAGACGCAGGCTGAGGATAATCGCCGCCTCATCGATCAGCTCAACATGGCTACCGAAAGCGCGGGCATCAGCTCGTGGGACATCGACCTGGTCGCGAGTCGTTTCACTTCGGTCAGGAATCCAAACAAGTCGCTGGGCATGAACGAATATGAGTATGGGGAGTTGAGTCTGTTCGCGCAGCGGGTGGTACCCGAAGATCGGGGCATCGTGCCGGATGCGATTCGCGCGGCCCTGAAGAGGGGCGACGACATAATCCGATGCCGCTATCGCGTCAAGGGTACGGACGGCCTGGTTTACTTGCAAAACACCGGCCGCATATTGTTCGACCAGCACAAGAAACCGGTGCGGCTCATCGGCGTCTCCTATGAGGTGACGGATGAGGTCAACGCCAGCATCCTGTTGCACCAACAGGCCGAACAGTTGCGATCTGCTGAGCGCCGCTTGGAACGCGCGTCGTTGTCGAGCTTCGAGGGACACTGGGAAGCGAACCTGGTAAGCGAGCATCTATGGTATTCCTCGAGCTTCCGCACGCTGCTCGGCTATGGCGCCGACGAATTGGCACCGCGCGTCGGCACCATCGAGTACTTGATGCACCCCGAGGATCACGCTGCCTACCGCGCCGCCCTGCAGAATCACATCGATCACGACCGCGCCTTCGACATCGAAACCCGCCTGCGCAAGGCGAGCGGCGAATACCTCTGGTTTCGCATGCGCGGCATGGCGGAGCGCCACGAGAACGGCGTGGCCTCGGTGATGGCGGGCTCGATCCAGGATATTCACCAGCAAAAATTGGTCGAAGATGCCCTGCAATTGGCGCAGCGGCGCCTGCAGCGCGCGATCAACGGCACCCAGGACGGTCTGTGGGAACTGGAGCTGGACACCGACTCGAACTGGTGCTCGCCGCGCCTGGCGCAGCTGCTCGGCTACACACCCGAACAACTCGGCAACAATTTTTTGCGTACTCTGGCGCACCCGGACGATCGCCTCAGGGTCGAGGGTGCCCTGCGCGCGCACTACAAGGAAGACGCGCCGTTCGACCTGGAAATCCGTTTTAGAGCAGCCGACGGCGAGTACCGCTGGTATCGAGCGCGCGCCAGCGCCGAGCGCGACGC
>CAZZWM010000081.1:0-2179 GCA_964657945.1 uncultured Steroidobacteraceae bacterium | reverse complement strand
TGCGAGTCTAAAATCAGGGCTTCAACTGCGACGGTCATTGCAGGATGTAACGGAGGCGCGCGCGGCACGCGAGGAACTGTTACGTGCTACGGAAGCAGCACAGGCCGCCAGCCGCGCCAAGAGCGATTTCCTGGCGAACGTCAGCCACGAGATTCGCACCCCCATGAACGGCATCATCGGCATGACCGGGCTGCTGCAGGACACGGCTCTGGACCGCACTCAACGTGAGTACGCGGAAACCATCCGCTCGAGCGCCGATTCGCTTCTGACCGTGATCAACGACATTTTGGATTTTTCCAAGATCGAGGCCGGCAAGCTGGATCTGGAGTCCATTGAAATGGACCTGCGCGCCAACATCGAGGATGTCGGTTCGATGATGGCCTTCCAGGCGGCGACCAAGGGGCTGGAGTTGATCCTCGACGTTCATCCGGACGTGGCGCCGCGCGTGATTGGCGACCCGCAACGGCTGCGACAGTGCTTGATCAATCTGGTGAGCAACGCCATCAAATTCACCAAGTCGGGAGAGATCGTCATCCAGGTCAGTCCGCGCATGTCCGACGATGGCGTGGCGCTGACTCATTTCGAGATACGCGATACCGGCATCGGCATCTCCGAACAGACGTTGACGACTCTGTTCCAGCCGTTCGTGCAGGCGGATTCCTCGACGACGCGGCATTTCGGGGGCACCGGTCTGGGTTTATCGATCGTGCGGCGCCTCGTGGAACTCATGGGCGGTCAGGTCGGCGTCAGCAGTCAGGTCGGCAAGGGCTCGCGTTTTTACTTTACATTGCCGCTGCAGGCCGTGGCAGCCATCGTGCCCGTGGCGCCGGTGCGCAGCGGCGAAGCCGGTCGGATCCTGGTGGTTGACGATAACCTCACCAACCAAACCGTGCTCGAAGCCATGCTCGCGCATGCCGGCTACCGGGTGTCGACCGCCGGCGGCGCCGTCCGCGGCTTGCAGCAGCTCGAAGCTGCGAATGCCGCCGATGATCCGTTCGACATGGTCATCACGGATTATCAGATGCCGGATATGGACGGGGCGATGCTGGGCGAGCAGATCGTCAACACTGCCTCGCTCTCCTCGACGCGCCTGGTGATGCTGACGTCATTGGACCGCCACGGCGACACGCCGCGTCTCGCAGGCCTCGGATTCGCGGCGTACCTGACCAAGCCGGTGCGCAGGATGGAGTTGCTGCAGGCCGTGGGCAAGGTGATGAGCGGCGATCCGCGCCAATGGCAGATGGACACCCAGCCCATGATCACGCGCAGCACATTGGCCCAAGCCGCCGCACAGCAGCGCTTCTCGGGACATGTGCTGCTGGTCGAGGACAATTTCGTCAATCAAAAGGTCGCGGCTCGATTTCTGGAAAGGCTCGGGTGCAGCATCGAGGTCGCCGGCAACGGCGCCGAGGGCGTGGCTGCGGCGGCGGCCCGGCATTTCGACATCATCTTGATGGATCTGCAAATGCCCGTCATGGACGGCCTGACGGCGACCCGGAAAATCCGCACATACGAAACCTTGCGGAACACTCCGATCATCGCCTTGACTGCAAATGCCATGGCCGGCGACCGCGAGCGCTGCGAGGCCGCGGGCATGGACGATTACCTGACGAAACCGATTGAGATCGAGCGCTTGCGCGCCATCTTGACCAAGTATGGATTGGCGCTGCCAGAAGCGGCCCCGGCCGCTGCCGCGGAATTCAGGGCGGGCAACGGCGCCGGTCCGAAGCCGCCGATCGACCTGAGCGCTCTCAATGGATTGATCGGCGGCGACGCGGGATTCGCGCGCGAGCTGGCAGACACTTTCATTCATTCGGGCGAACAACAGCTTGCGCAGATTCAGCTGGCCGCGGCTGCCGGCGATGGCGATGCCCTGCAGAAGGCGGCCCACAACTTCAAAGGCGCTTGCGCAAACATTCGCGCACACGCATTGCACGCCTTGCTGGACCGTCTGGAGATGGCAAGCGGCGGCGGCGCGGCAGCGCTCGAACCCAGCATCACCCGCCTGCAACAGGAATTCGAACGCGCGAAACAATTCCTGAGCGACCCCACCGTCATTCCACAGCCGTCCAAGGCCGCCTCGTGAGCGGCCCTCAGTAACGCCAGCTGCCAAGACTCGCGCGCTACGGAGCTAGGGGTTGTTCGCGCTGTCGGGAAACGCGATGTTGATTGCGACGTA